>CAYVGW010000144.1:8474-10358 GCA_964450895.1 uncultured Occallatibacter sp.
GCCTTTTCAGGGGCCTAAAGGCCCCTGCTCCCTCCGATTCCTTTTATCTGCATCGGCACGGCTAAAGCCGTGCCCTGTTACAAAACAAGCCTCAAGACGCGATTTCCGCAATTTTTTTCATCCGCGTTTTTTTGAATGGAGGGAAACAGAGCAAAGGCCCGGGCCTAAAGGCCCTTCATTTTTGCGCCTTTTCAGGGGCCTAAAGGCCCCTGCTCCCTCCGATTCCTTTTATCTGCATCGTGCTGTTTGGTGGGTCGTAATGCTTGGTTGATCGAGCTGTTTGGTGGGTCGTAATGCTTGGTTGATCGAGCTGTTTGGCTGACCGTACCGTATGGCTGATCGCGCCGTTCGCGCTTACTTGGTCACGGTCAGCGTCAGCTTGGCCAGATCGGCGTCTTGCGAGGAGGCGCCCACCTGGATCTCGAAGTCGCCGGGTTCGACGACGTATTTCATGTTGATGTCGTAGAAGGCGAGCAGATCGGGGGTGATGTCGATGGCGACCGTGGTGCTTTCTCCCGGCTCCAGCCAGACTTTCTTGAAGCCCTTCAGTTCCTTGACTGGACGCGTCACGGAGCTGAAGAGGTCACGGATGTACATCTGCACCACTTCGCTGCCGGCGCGCTTGCCGGTGTTCTTCACATCGACGAGCAGGCGGGTTGTGCCTTTGCGCGCGATCTTCTTTTTGGTCAGGCGCGGATTCTCGATTGCAAAGCTGGTGTAGCTCAATCCGAAGCCGAAGGGATAGAGCGGCGTGGTGTCGTCGAAGAGGTAGCCGCGGCGCGCCGAGGGCTTGTGGTTGTAGAAGGCGGGCAGATGGCCGACCGAGCGCGGAATGGTGATGGGCAGCTTGCCGCCGGGGTTGATGTCGCCGAAGAGGGCGTCGGCCACGGCGCGGCCCGTCTCCTGGCCCATGTACCAGCACTCGAAGATCGCCGGAACGCTCTGGCTCAACTCGGTGATGGAGAGCGGGCGGCCATTGAAGACCAGGGCCACGACAGGCTTGCCGAGCGCGACCATGGCCTCGACCAGTTCATTTTGCCGGCCGAGAAGGTCGAGGCTGGTCCGGTCGCCCATGTGGTTGCGCGCCCAGGCCTCACGGGAGGTCTGCTCGTTGCCGCCGATGGCCAGGACTATGACGTCGGCATTTTTGGCCACTTCGACCGCCTCGGCGATCTGCTTGCGATCCTCGACCGGATCGCTGGCCACGACGGGATCGATATTCCAGCTTCCGCCCACGGTGATCTTGCAGCCTTCGCTGTGCAGCACTTCGACGTGCTTGCCGACTTTGGCTTTGATGCCGTCGAGAACGGTGACGTTGTGCTCCGGCACGCCGCTGTAGCCGCCCAGCAGCGATCGATTGGCGTTGGGACCGATGACGGCGATGCTCTTCAGCTTTTTGGCGTTCAGCGGCAGCAGGTTGCCTTCGTTCTTGAGGAGCGTGATCGTCTCCCGCGCGGCTTGCAGAGCCAGCTCGCGGTTGGCGTCGGAGCCGACGACCTTGGCCGCCACTTCGGGATCGACATACGGATCGTCAAAGAGGCCCAGGACGAACTTCCAATAGAGCATGGGCGCCACCAGCTCATCCAGCTCTTTTTCCTTGAGGATGCCCTTCTTGACCAGCTCTTCCAGATGCAGGTAGCAGTCGGGGTCGGGCAGCTCGATATTCACGCCCGCCTTGACGGCCAGGGCGCAGGCCTTCTTTTTGTCCTCGGCCAGGAAGTGGCCGTGGGTGTCGGGGCGGTAGTTGAGCTCCCAGATGGCGTAGTAGTCGGAGACGAGGTAGCCCTTGAAGCCCCACTCGCCGCGCAGCACATCGCGCAGCAGCCAGTTGTTGGCGTGCGAGGGAACGCCGTCCACCTCGTTGTAGGAGGGCATGATGCTGAT
>CAYVGW010000145.1:0-10343 GCA_964450895.1 uncultured Occallatibacter sp.
TCTACGCCATGAAGAAGCTGGGCGTCGAGCGCATCCTCTCCGTCTCGGCCGTCGGTTCGCTCAAAGAGGAGCACAAGCCCACGGATTTCGTGATTCCCGATCAGTTCATCGACCGCACCTTTCATCGCGCCTCCACATTTTTTGGCGACGGCATCGTCGGCCACGTAGCCTTTGGCGATCCGGTCTGCGCGACGGTGGCCAAGACGGCCGCCGAGGCCTGCGCGACGGTGGGCGTCACCGGCAAGTTAGGCGGAACGTACGTCTGCATGGAAGGCCCGCAGTTTTCCACCAAGGCCGAGTCGAAGCTCTATCGCAGTTGGGGCGCGGACGTGATCGGCATGACCAATCTGCAAGAGGCCAAGCTGGCCCGCGAGGCGGAGATTTGCTACTCGACCATCGCCATGGTCACCGACTATGACTGCTGGCGCGAGGGGCATGATTCGGTCACCATCGAGGAGATTGTGCGCGTGCTGCATCAGAACGCCGAGAACGCCGCGAAGGTCGTAAAGGCAGCCGTCGCCGCCATGCCGCACGAACGCAATTGCGCCTGCGCTTCAGCGGCCAAGTACGCCGTGCTGACCGCGCCCGATGCGATTCCGGCCGCGGCGAAGGAGCGGCTGGCGCTGCTGTTTGGGAAGTACTTTGGATGAGAAAATCGGCGCGCCTGTTGCAAGAATTGGCGGTATAATGTGTTTACGCATCGGTCATGCGCACGCCGGAGGCGAGGATGAAAAAGAAAGATATTCTTTGGGAAGCCGATTATCGCTACAACTTCGACCGGGATCTTTTCGTCAACCGAAAGGTCAAGAAGGCTTTCAGTATAGAATTCGTCGATGATAAAGACGAAATGGAAATACGTCGACGCATAGGGGAGAGCACAAATGGCGGAGGATGGACGTTCTATTTCAACTCCATCCCAACCGAGGGCGTTCAGCGCGAGCTGGAAAGAGTGCTGGGATAATGCCGGAACGTACGATCCAAGATCGTCTTCGCGAAGAGTATTTCCGTTTTCTTCCTGAAATTCGCCGGGTTGCGCTGCATCTTGAAACAGTAATTCGCTTTCACACATTACCGGTCCTTCATGACTTAAAACCCTATGAGCAATTGGTAGTAAAGTCGCGCGTCAAAGAGTTTGAAAGCGCTGTGAAGACGCTTCAAAATAAGCAGGAGGGCGACGTATTCGATCCAGAACAGCCGGAAAAATACTCAATCCTCAAGCTGCGGGATTTGGCCGGTGTTCGGGTACTCGTTTTCCCGTTTGACAGGCTAAAGCAAGTCGATCAAAAATTGCGTGAATATGAACCGTTCCAGAATTGGACTTCCGATCCCGTGAAGTATGCGAGAGGCTTTGTACAAGCTCCGAAATACTATGGCTATTGTGATGACGTGAGTCATCACGTGCAAGGAGAATACCAGATCATCCCGATGCTTATCGGACATTTCTGGGAAGTCGAACACTCAGCAATCTATAAACCTACCGGATGGGCAAAAGGTGCAGATAAAGATCATGATTTGAAAACACTCAGAGCCAAAGTTGAATGCTCTTTATTGCGTTTTGAACAAGAATTCGAGAGATTTTCCAGGAAGAATTCCAAAACATCTTCTGAATTGTGAAAGCTGAGTCCAATTTTCGTTGAGGACAACCATGGCCATCACCGTAGTGGGCAGCGTAGCCTACGACACGATTGAAACACCGGCGGGCAAGCGCGAGCGCTGCCTGGGAGGCGCGGCGACCTACTTCTCGCTGGCAGCGAGTTTTTTCACCGATGTGCGCGTCATCGCCGTGGTCGGCGAAGACTTCGGCAAGCGGCAAGAAGCCGTCTTTGAGGCGCGCATGATCGATACGCGCGGCATTGAGCACACCGCGGGCAAGAGCTTTTTCTGGGAGGGTTCGTATCTCGAAAATCTTAACGAAGCCAAGACGCACAATACCGAGCTGAATGTCTTCGCGGCCTTCGAGCCGAAGATTCCCGACGCTTACCGCGATTCGGAGTTTCTTTTCCTGGCCAACATCGATCCGGTCTTGCAGCGGCGCGTGCGCGAGGCGATGCCGGATGTGAAGCTGGTGGCCGGCGACACGATGAATTATTGGATCAAGGATCATCGCGCGGCGCTGCTGGAAGTCTTGAAGGGCCTGGACATTCTGCTCATCAACGACACCGAGACGAAGATGCTGGCCGGCAACAACAACCTTGTGCAGGCCGCGCGCGCGGTCATGGCCATGGGACCGAAGACGCTCGTCGTCAAGCACGGCGAGTACGGCGCGACGCTCTTTCATGGAACAAAGATTTTCCGTGCGCCGGCGCTGCCGATGGAAGAAGTCATTGATCCGACGGGCGCGGGCGACAGCTTTGCCGGCGGCTTCTTTGGCTATCTGGCTTCGCAACCGGAGCAGACTGCGGAGGCTTATCGCCGCGCGATGTTTTACGGCAGCGTGATGGGTTCGTTCGCCTGTGAGCGCTTCGGCACCGAGCGCACACAGCAGCTCACGCGCGCGGAGATCGACGCGCGCTTCAACACATTCCGCGAGTTGACGCATCTTGATTAGGAAACACATCTCGCGCGCGGAGTGGCTCGTGGTCGCGGCTTCGTGCATGGCGGCTTCCGTTGCCGCGATTGTGTGGAGCTGGCGCAATGGCGCGATGCTCAACTACGGCGACGCCGTCGCGCATTTGCACATTGCGCGGCGGGTCTTCGATGCGCGTATTCCGAGACTGACGGAACTCGGCTCCGTGTGGCTGCCGCTGCCGCATATTCTCATGCTGCCCTTTGTGCAGGTTTATAGTTGGTGGGCCAACGGCATCGCGGGCATGATTCCTTCGGCGCTGGCGTACATTGCCGCGAGCATGGGCATCTATCGGCTGGCGCGGCATTGGCTCTCGCCTACTGCCTCCGCGCTCGCGCTGGCATTTTTCGCGCTCAATCCCAACCTGCTTTACTTGCAAACAACCGCGATGACCGAGCCGCTCTTTGTCTGCGAGATGGTGTGGATCGCGGTATGGCTCATCAAGTGGCGCGCCAGTTTGGAGGGCGGCGCGCGGCGCACCAGCCGCTTGCAATGCTTGATTGCGCTGGCGCTGATTGCCTCCATCTTCACGCGTTACGACGGATGGATCATGGCGCTCATCGCGTGGACGTGCATGGGAGTGACGCTGCTGCGCCGCGGACGGCTGCGCTCGACGAGCTTTTGGATTGCCAGCGTCTTCATCATCTCCGCGCCGATTGCCTGGTTCGCCTACAACTCTGTCGGCTTCGGCGATTGGCTCTACTTTGCGCGCGGGCCGTATTCAGCCAAAGCGATTGAGTTGCGTACCATGTCGCATGGAGACGGGCCGCCGCATCCGGGCTGGCACAATCCGTGGGTCTCGCTGCTCTTCTTCGTAAAGGTTGCGGAGATGGATGCTGTAGCCGCTGCGTGGGGCAATGTGCTGCTGATCGTGAGCTTGCTGGGAACCGCATGGGCCTGGCTCACCGCGCGCAAGAGGGCTTTCACGTGGGCGCTGCTGCTGTGGTTTCCGATTCCGTTTTATGCGTACTCGGTGGCCTACGGTTCGGTGCCGATCTTTTTGCCGCCGTGGTGGCCGCACTCCTGGTACAACACGCGCTATGGGATGGAGATGCTGCCCGCCTTTGCGCTGGGCGTGGGCTTTGCTGCGCATGTTGTGCTGGCCCTGGTGAATGATTTCAAGCCGCGTGAGATTGATCCGCGTTGGGTGCGCTGCGCGGCAGGCGCGTTGTTTGTGCTGATTGTTGCGAACGCCGCTCTGATGGTGCGTGAGCGTCCGCTGACTTACGTCGAGGGAATCAAGAACATTGAAGCGCGCCGGCAGTTTGAAATCGAGATTCCGCAAGCGCTTCGCAAGGAACTGGTTGCCAGACCGAGTGCGACGATTCTGATGGACACATCGGTCTATCCGAATCTGGTTGCCTTCACGGGAATTCCCCTGCGGCAGACGATCAATGAGAGCGATCTGTGGATCTTCGATGAAGCCTTGAAAGCGCCTGCTGCTCATGCTCAACTCGTTCTGGCGTTTGACGGCGACGCGGTGGATCAAGCCGTGAAGGCGCACCCGGATGGGTTGGTTCCCGTTCGCCGTTTTACAGCGCATGGTCAGGCTTCAGGGACGCTGTATCGGTCCTTTGAATTGCCGTAGAAAGTGAATGCCACAAAGGCATAACAGTGTTAGCATCGGTCAAGGAAGCAGGATGAGTTTGACTCTGGCACAATTCGCGCAGCCTTTTGATTTCGACCGCCTGCAACAGATGGTGGTGGTGAACGGCGCCATTGGCCGCCTGCTGATGGCTTGCCTGCTGGGCGGCCTGGTGGGCATGGATCGCGAGTTCAACCGCAAATCCGCGGGCGTGCGAACCAATTTGCTGATCTGCATGGGCTGTGCGTTTTTCACGCTGCTCTCCGCGGTGCTGGCCGGCGAGGCCAACCCCGACAAGGGCCGCGTGGCCGCGAACATTGTGCAAGGCATCGGCTTCCTCGGCGCGGGGCTGATCCTGCACAATCGCAGCCGCGTCAGCGGCCTCACCAGCGCGGCCAGCGTCTTTGTTGTCGCCTCCATCGGCATGGCCTGCGGCGCGGGGCTTTATGCGGCGGCGGCCGTGGCCACGATCATCGTCATCACCGCGCTGGAGGCCGTCGGCTTCATCGAGCGGCGCGCCAGCATCAAAGCATATTCGCTGGTCTACGAGGTGCGCGGCGCCGATCAGACGCAGATCCTCAACTCGATTCTGCATGCGATGGACAGCTTCAGCCAGCGGCTCACGGGCGTCGAGTCCAACCCCATTGGCGAATTGCAGCGCGTGAGTTTTTCGCTCACCACCACCAAGCGCCAGCATGGCCATCTACGCGAGAAATTGCTCGTGGAGCCGGGCGTTTCCGCGCTTCACACTTACTTTGATCCGGAGGAAGATTGATTCCCTTTAGCAAAGCGCACGCCTGCGGCAATGACTTCTTGATTGTGACGGAAGATGCGGCTGCAAACTATGATTGGGTCGAGTTGACGCGGCGATTGTGCGCGCGCAATACCGGCGTCGGCGCGGATGGCGTGGAGTTCTTTGCCTGGACGGGACCGAACTCCGGACGCATCCGCTTGCACAACGCCGACGGCTCCATCGCCGAGATCAGCGGCAACGGCACGCGCTGTGTAGCCGCATGGATGGCGCGTGAACGCGATTCGCGGCCCGGTGATGAACTGCGTATTGAGACTGATGCGGGAGTGCGCGTCTGCAAGATCAACGCGCTGAAGACCGATGGAGAGTTCACCGTCGAAGTAACCGCGGGCATGGGAGTTCCCAGCTTCGTGGAACGCACGGTCAAGCTGGCCAGCGGACTTGCGGTAAGCGGCACGGAAATCTCCACTGGCAATCCGCATTTCGACATCGTGGTGGACAACGCTGAATTTGCAGTCGCCGGAGTTTCCTGGCAGCAGATCGGCGCGGAGATCTGCACGCATTCTGATTTTCCGCATCAAACCAACGTGGAATTTCTGCGCATCGTCAGCCCGTCTGGAATCGAGATTCGCATCTTCGAGCGCGGCGTGGGGCCAACGACCTCCTCCGGCACAGGCTCGAGCGCAACGGCCACGGCGGCCATCGCGTTGCACGGCTGCCAATCGCCGCTCACCGTCGTCGCTCCAGGCGGCGCGCAGACCATTGCATGGAGCGGACCTGGAAGCGAGCTGTTTCTCACAGGCCCCGCATCACTGATTGCTCGCGGAGAGGCGTGGCCCGCATGACCGCACTGCTCAAACCTCGCTTTGTGCCGGCCAACTCACCGGTCGCCGTTGTCTCTCCCGCGTCCACGCCGCAGCAGGAGCGCGTGGATCGCGGTCTTGCCGCATTGCGTGCGTTGGGTTATGCGCCGCAAAGCTCCGCGAACATTTTGGCGCGCGGCCCGCTTTACTTTGCGGGCACGCCGGCGATGCGCCTCAGTGATCTGCATCAGGCCTTCGCCGACGAAGAGCAGCGAGCCATCTTCTGCACGCGTGGCGGCTACGGCGCAAATTATCTTTTGGAAGATTTGGACCTCGACCTGATCGCCGAAAACATCAAGCCGCTGATCGGCTATAGCGACCTGACCGCGCTGCATCTCTGGCTGCTCGATCAGATTCAGATGCCGGCCTTTTATGGCCCCATGCTTTCGGCGGATTTCGCGCGTGAGGACGGAGTGCATTTGCCCAGCCTGCATGCGGCGCTGAGCGGCAAGCCATACGTTTTAGGAACGCAAGAGGGTATGCGGAGCTTGCGTAATGGCCGCGCGCGCGGCATTCTCTATGGCGGCTGTTTGAGCATTTTAGTTGCGATGCTGGGCACGACTTATGAGCCGCAGACTGAAGGCAAGCTGCTCTTCCTGGAAGACGTAAACGCCAAGCCCTATCAAGTTGATCGCATGTTGTGGCAACTGCGCGAGGCGGGCAAACTGGAGGGCGTGCGCGGCATCGTCTTCGGCGAGATGCTCAATTGCACATCGCCGGGAGCGCCTCCGGAGCTGCTCGATCAGGTGATTCTGCGCGCCTTCGAGGACTTCAAAGGCCCGATTGCGATTGGCTTGCGCAGCGGCCATGTCTCGCGCTCCAACGTCACGCTGACCTTCGGCGTCGAGGCCGAGTTGCTTGTGCAGAAAGAGGCGCAGTTGCACCTTATTGAAGCGGCGGTGGTGAAATGAAGGAACAGGGAACAGGGATCAGGGTTCAGAAAAAACCTCGGCACATTCATCTCAGCGGCATCTGCGGCACGGCGATGGCTTCACTGGCGGGGCTTTTGCAGTTGCAGGGGCATCGCATCACCGGCTCGGACAAGGCTGCTTATCCGCCGATGAGCGATCAGTTGCGCGCGATGGGCATTGACGTGATGGAGCCGTACGCGGAAGAGAATCTTTCGCCCGCACCTGATCTTGTCGTCATCGGCAACGCGCTCTCGCGCGGCAATGCGGAGATCGAACGCGTACTCGACGAGCGCATTCCCTTTACTTCGATGGCCGCTCTGCTGCACGAAGAATTTCTCACGGGACGCGAGCCGCTGGTCGTCGCCGGAACGCACGGCAAGACGACGACCACCAGTATGCTGGCCTGGATCTATCAAGTGGCGGCGCGCGAAAACCCGCTGTTGGAGCCGTCATTTCTGATCGGCGGCGTGGCGGAAAATTTTGGCGTGAGCTATCAACTGCGGCCCACGCGCCCGTTCATTATCGAAGGCGACGAGTACGATACAGCCTTCTTCGACAAGGGGCCGAAGTTTCTGCACTACTTTCCCGACGGGCTGATTCTGACGCATGTGGAGTTCGATCACGCCGACATTTACGCGGATCTGGAGGCCGTAAAAACTGCCTTTAAGCGGTTGGTGAATCTGGTGCCGCGACGCGGACTGATCGTTGCCTTCGACGGCAGTGACAATGTAACTGAGTGCGTCGTCAAGGCATTCTGCCGCGTGGAGCGCTACGGCTTTGCGGAGACCTCAGACTGGCGCATCCGCAATCTGCGCCACGAAGACGGACTCACGCGCTGGGATGTGTGGCGCGCGGATGCGCTGTGGGCTGAGCTTGAAATGCGCATGGCCGGCGAGCATAACGCGCTGAACGCTACCGCCGCCGCCGCGCTGGCCTTTGGACAAGGCGTGAGCAAAGAGTCGATTCGCGCGGCGCTGGCCAGCTTCAAGAGCGTCAAGCGCCGCTTGGAGATTCGCGCCGAGATCAATGGCATCGCCATCATCGATGACTTTGCGCATCATCCCACGGCGATCCGCGAGACTTTGCGCGCGTTGCGTTCCGTCTATCCGCAGTCGCGTTTGTGGGCGATTTTGGAGCCGCGCTCCAACACGCTGCGGCGCAAGGTGCTGGAGGGCGATCTGATCACGAGCCTGCAAGCCGCCGACCGCGTGGTGCTGGCCGGAGTCTATCAGCAGCAGCGCATTCCCGACGCCGAGCGGTTGCACCCGGAGGACGTGGTGCGCGCGCTGAATGCCGCCGGAACGCAGGCCGAGCTTTGCCCCGATGTGGAGGCCATCGTCAGCTTCATCGCGCCGCAACTGGAGTCCGGCGACGTGGTGGCGATCCTCTCCAATGGCGGCTTCGATGGCATCTATGAAAAACTGCCTGTACGGTTGAAGGAACTTCAATCAAAATAGAGGACGTGATGTAAATCACATGACATATCATGAACTCATGCGATGATCAACCGCAAGGATGAAGAAGCTGCTCCATATCGCCGTCGTAGGCCTGATGATGATGCTGGCCGCGCGTCCTTCTTTGTCCGCTGTACTCTGCGCCGCGCCTGACCTGCTGGGTGCGCCTTGTGACATGGACTGTCCGATGGCGATGAGCGGCATGGGCGCGGACTGCGCGATGGGGCACGAACTGACCGCCGGCAGTTGCCTGCACACCTGCTGCTTCCAGGCCCCTGCGCTGCTTCCCATTCAGCCCGGCGTGCAGATGAAGTCTTCCTTGACGGAGAACCCACTTTTAACTGCACCGCAATCGGCGCTGCAACTTCAGCGCACAGCTTCGCTTCTTTGGACGCCTGTCCCATCCTCTGGACCGGAACGTCACGTACTCTTGCAGGTCTTTCGCATTTAGTCCTCCCTCGACGTGAAAGCCCCGGCGCTTCCTTGGCTACTGCCAGCGAAGCTGGATTTCATTGCTTTTCAACGTCATGGCCCAGTCCAGGAGACTGGCCAGGGAGATTATCCGTATGCGCAAAATCATCGTTATCGCCTTCGCGTTCACCATCGCCGCCACTGCCTTCGCCCAGACCTCGCAGTTCAAGTCGCTGCGTCAGGCCTGCTCTTCCTGCTGCAAAGACAAGTGCGGCGATTGCTGCAAGGACGGCTGCAAGGGCGATTGCTGCAAGAACAAGTAACCACTCGATCCACAACCGCAGGCTGCCGGGTTCCATCGAATCCGGCGGCCTACGATCTCATCAAGATTGAGCGCTCGCGTTGTTTACACTAAAGTCTTACCCTTTCAAATACATGGGCTGGTTCGAAATCACATGATTGCATTTTTTATCTTCATGGCCACGATGGTGGTCACCGGAATTCCGACGGCGCTGCTGTTTATTCCCTGGTGCGCGCTGACCGGCGACGTGCTGCCGCTCTACAAGGGTACGCGGTTCATGCTGGCGACTAGCTGCCGGCTGGCCGGGGTGCGCTTTCACGTCGAGGGCTTGGAGTGCATTCCCAAAGACCGGGCGTGCATCTTCATGGCCAACCACGTCTCGAATCTTGACCCGCCGGCGCTGATCGCGCTGATTCCGGGACGCACCTCGGCCTTTATGAAGCGCGCGCTGATGGAGTTGCCGGTGCTGGGAACCGGCTTCCGGCAGGGCGATTTCATTGCCGTGGATCGTTCCGGCAGCCCGGTGGACGCGGAGCGCAGCGTGAACGCGGCCAAGCAAGTGCTGGCCAAGGGCGTGCATATGACCACGTTTGTTGAAGGCACGCGCTCCCGCGACGGCCGTCTGTTACCCTTCAAAAAAGGGCCGTTCTATCTGGCCATGAGTTCCGGCGCGCCGTGCATTCCGGTTTCCATCTCCGGCACGGAGAGCATTTGGGGAAAGGGCAGCACGCGCATCAAACCCGGTACGGCGCGCGTCGTCTTTCATGCGCCGCTTGACCCTGCCGAATTTGCCACGCGCGAGGATCTAATGCGCGCGGTGCGCTCGGCGATAGCCTCCGGGTTGCCGGAGTGGATGCGGAGTTAGGAACCCAAATGATTGCTTCGCTTCTAGTGTTTTTTGTCATTCTCGTGTTGAGCATTCCCTCGGCGGCGATCTTCATTCCGCTGACAATGATCACGGGCAATGTGCGGCCTCTCTACAACGTGACCTGTTTCATTGTCCGCACCGGTTACTTTGTCGCCGGCATCCGTCTGCGCATCGAGGGGCGGGAACTGGTTCCCGCTGGGCGGGCGTGCATCTTCATGGCCAACCATGTCTCGAACCTGGACCCTCCGGCCCTGATTGCAAATATACCGGGTTACACCGCGGCCTTCTCCAAGCGCTCGGTCTTCAATATCCCCGTCTTCGGCTATTGCCTCAAGCTGGGCGAGTTCATCCCCGTAGACCGCACCGGCAGCGCCATCACCGCGCAAGAGAGCGTGGCCGCGGCCCAGCGGGTTCTGGAAAAGGGACGGCACATCACCACATTTGTCGAGGGCACGCGCTCCCGCGACGGTCGCCTGCTCCCCTTCAAAAAAGGACCGTTCTATCTGGCCATGCAAACTGGCGCGCCATGCATCCCGGTGTCGATCCACGGCACGGAGACGCTGATGGCCAAAGGGAACTTCGGCATCAAGCGCGGGACGGCGCACATCGTCTTTCACGCGCCGGTTGACCCCA
>CAYVGW010000146.1:0-10133 GCA_964450895.1 uncultured Occallatibacter sp.
CATTTTTTGCTGTTAATTATTCAGTAACTGAAAACCACCGGTTTTCTCGCATTTTTAGGCCAAAACCACTCAATTATGCCAGAAAAACAGCTTTTTTCTCCCTCCAAAGTGCCCCGATTTGACAGAAAAATTGCCCATTCAAAAAGTGAATCGCATACGCCTTATCTTCGCCTATCCACGTCATCCATTCTGGCTACTGAAGGTTCGGCGCCATGGAAGTCACACGGACGCTTCTTGCAGGCATCCGGGATTTTTGCAGAGGCTCAAACGCCTTCATCCTGAAAACAGCAGTTGGAAGAGCTCCCGCTTTGGGATCTTGGATCATTCAAACCCGGCGCACGAAGTTACACTGTCATAAGGACATATCAGAAAGAAAGGCGGAAACCGCATGATGCGTTTTCTGGTGCGCTGGATCAAATGGAGCTTGGTGGTGCTAGCGGCGGCCTTCGCCATCCTGTATGGCGGCGACTGGGCCTTCTTCAAGCTGCGCGGATCGCCTCTTTCCAAGGTCACCGTCAATCGCTACGTGACGATTCCGCTCAAGGGCGGCAAGCAGGAGTTCGACTACCTTGGCTCCATCGATCAGCCCTGCGCGCGCTCCCTCTTTCCGCAAGCCGGGCAATCCGCCTGCTGGCAACTGCGCCGCCATCCCAATCAGGGAATGACGATGTGATCGCCCTCGCAATTTGATATTTCAAGGAAAGCTGAACATAATCCCATGACACGGGTCACGTGCTGGAAGGAGAAGGCCGTCTAGCATCACTCTATCTGTCGGCCATGCGCGAGGAACGATGTATCACCGCGAACAAAACGAGAACGGAACCTACAACACCCGCTGCCTCTACTGCTTCATGACCATCGCCTTCTCCCTGGATTCAGAGAAGGAGCTGGCCTTGGCCGAGGCCAAGCACATCTGCCCCGAGCGGGCGCTGGCCGAGCTGCTGGCCATGGAAAAGGCCATCGACGCCCAAAGCCGCGTTCAATGAGATCCATCCGTGTTCTTCCCGTGATCCAGATCACCCTATACGCGCCCGCGCACTCGGTATAACGTAGTAGATATGTGCTTAGCGATTCCGGGAAAAGTCGAAGAGATTCTCACCGAGGGCGATCTTCGCGTGGGCTGGGTGAACTTTGGCGGGGTGCGCAAGCGCGTCTGCCTGGACTACGTGCCGGAGGTCGTGGTCGGCGACTATACCATTGTCCACGTGGGTTTTGCGCTCTCCAAGATCGATGAAGCAACGGCCCTGCAGACGCTCGACGACTTCCGCGCCATGGGCGTGCTGGACGCCGAGCTGGCCAGCGAAGAAGAGGCCTTTGCGCGCGCGGCAGTCACACCGTCGTCGCCTTGCCCGGACGGGAGCTGCTCCAGACCATGAAGTACCTGACCGAGTTCCGCAATGGCGAGATCGCGCAGCGCATGGCGCGGGAGATTGCCGCCGCCGCCACGCGCCCCTGGAAGATCATGGAGGTCTGCGGCGGGCAGACGCACTCGATCATCAAGAACGGCATCGACCAGATGCTGCCCGCGGGCCACGAAGCGAACATCGAAATGATTCACGGTCCGGGCTGCCCGGTCTGCGTCACGCCGCTCGAGCTGATCGACAAAGCGCTGGCCATTGCCGCGCAGCCGGGGGTGATCTTCTGCTCCTTCGGCGATATGCTCCGCGTGCCGGGCACCGAGGGCGATCTCTTTCAGGTCAAGGGCGCGGGCGGCGATGTGAGGGTGGTTTACTCGCCTCTGGACGCCGTGGAAATCGCACAAAAAAATCCACAGAACCAAGTTGTCTTTTTCGGCGTGGGCTTTGAGACGACGGCTCCGGCGAACGCCATGAGCGTACACTTGGCCAAGCGGCGCGGGCTGAAGAATTTTTCGCTGCTGGTTTCGCATGTGCTCGTTCCGCCGGCGATTGAGGCGATTCTGAGCGCTCCCGGCCACAAAATCGACGGCTTTCTGCTCGCCGGGCACGTTTGCAGCGTGATGGGCTACTGGGAGTATCCGCCGATCGCAGCTAAATATAAGGTGCCGCTGGTGGTCACCGGCTTTGAGCCGCTCGATCTGCTGGAGGGGATTCGCCGCTGCGTGCTTCAGTTGGAGGCGGGCCGCCATGAGGTCGAAAACGCCTACGAGCGCATCGTCAAATTCGAGGGCAACCAGGGTGCGCAAAAGTTGCTCGCCGAAGTCTTCGAGGTCACCGACCGGGCCTGGCGCGGCATCGGCGTAATTCCCAAGAGCGGCTGGCGGCTGAGCGCGGCCTATCGCGCCTTCGACGCCGAGGAGCGCTTCCATATCTCCGGGATTCATACCGAGGAGTCCCCGCTCTGCCGCTCCGGCGATGTGCTGCGCGGAGCCATCAAGCCCGCCGAGTGCGCCGCCTTCGGCAAGGAATGCACCCCCCGCCATCCCCTCGGCGCAACCATGGTCTCCAGCGAAGGTGCCTGCGCGGCCTACTATAACTACGGACGGTTCATTTCCGCCGATGAGCTGGCAGGCGCAGGAAATAGACTCACAGGAACTGTGAATGGATGATATCTTGCAGGAAAACGCCAGGACGTTAGAGTATCTGAAAAGAAAGTCAGAGCTGTGGCCTCATTCTGCAAAAGAGAACACATCGCCTGATGTTAAGTGTTGGAAAGAAATAAATGCACATCCTGAAGTGATTGAAAGAGTCTGGGGTGACTTGGCTAAAGATATTCCTGGAGATTGTCGGGCTATTGTTCACGGAATTCCTGTTTTGCGTCATCATGCGTCCGGATTGATCTTTGTGATCTGTCTGGGCACTTTCTATTGGATGAGAGTCCCCTCTGAATTAATGGTTGAATTACGAGTGAACGAGTTCAATTTCGTCAAGAAAATGAGTAATGGGAAAATTATTGACGTAAGGAAAGAACTGGGTGATGGTTGGGTCTATGGCAGATGGCGTGAAGAGGAATTGGAGTGGTGCTTAGTCGCATACAATCGAGCGGATGAAAATAGAGATTATGGAGTAATGAATGTCTGAGAATGTGAAGATCACACCGGATTTTTCCAACTGGTCCTGCCCGCTCCCGCTGGCTGATTATCCTACCATCGTGATGGGCCACGGCGGCGGGGGGAAGCTGGGCAATGAGCTGGTCGAGCATCTGTTTTTGCCCGCCTTCCGCAACCCAGAGCTAGAAAACCTGGGCGACGCGGCGGTGCTTGATCTCGGCGGCGGACGGCTAGCGATGAGCACCGACTCCTTCGTCGTGCAGCCGCTCTTCTTTCCCGGCGGATCGATTGGCGAGCTGGCGGTGAACGGAACCGTCAACGATCTGGCCGTCTCCGGCGCGGAGCCAAAGTTCCTCAGCGCCAGCTTCATCCTGGAAGAGGGCTTTCCGCTCCAGCAGTTGGCGGCGATTGTCGCGGATATGGCGCGGGCGGCAGCCACGGCGGGCGTGAAGATCGTCACCGGCGACACCAAGGTCGTCGAGCGCGGCCACGGCGACGGCTGCTACATCAACACCTCCGGTGTGGGTCTCCTTCGTCCAGGTGTTTCAGTTGGTCCGACCCGCGCGCAGGTAGGCGACGCGATTCTCGTCTCCGGGACGATCGGCGACCACGGCATGGCGATCATGAGCGTGAGGGAGGGCCTCGAGTTCGAGAGTCCGATTCGCTCCGATTGCGCGGCGCTGAATGGGCTGATTGCCGAGGTTCTGGCCGCGACGGGCGGGGCGGTGCATACGATGCGCGATCCCACGCGCGGCGGTCTTGCCTCCACGCTGACGGAGATTGCGCTGGCATCTGGCGTGGGCGTGGAGATCGACGAACTGAACCTGCCAGTGCGGGCGGAGGTGCAGTCGGCCTGCGAGTTGCTGGGCCTGGACCCGGTTTACGTGGCCAACGAGGGCAAAGTGGTCTTCTTTGTTGCGCCGGAGTCGGCGGAGCAGGTTTTATCTATCCTGAAAAACCATCCGCTGGGCCGCGAGGCAGCCCGCATCGGCACGGTCACCGCCGAGCATCCCCGCATGTTGGTGGCGCGAACAGCGATGGGCGCCAATCGCGTGATTCCCCAGCAGATTGGCGAGCAGTTGCCGCGCATTTGCTGAAGAATCTCTTATTATTTTGATTCGTTTAATCTGTGCCTTTGCTGAATTTCTCTGCCGATAACCCAGTCATGAATTTCTGGAAGGCAGAGGCGCGGACGATCGAGAGTCGCTCAGAGAGCAAGCCGCACAACGCGTTCGCCCAGCGCCCGCGGCAAGCCTTCCGCTTTAATGGATTAGTGAACACTCAAGGCCAAGTCAGGTTATTTCGCAAGAGTGCAAGGATTCCGGTCATTCTGCTTCTTGCCGGAACTGTGGCGATGGCTGCGCCCCCCTCGAGTCCAGGCTTTGCTTGCGCCGATTCGACGACCGGCGCGATCCACGCCGTCAGCGACCTCTCCCGTTGTGCAGACTCTGAAACCGGCATGACGTTGACCATCGCTACCCCGGTTGGAACAGCCGGCGCTGCCGGTTCACCGGCCCTGCCCGCCAATTTCAGAGGCGCATGGAAGCCGCTGCAAGGCAGAAGCGTGAGCGTTGAAGAGCCTTTCCAAAACCAGCCAACACAGATCAGATTCTCGACGCCCGTGGCTTCCAAACCGAGTGATGTCATTTCTCTTTCCAAAGAAGCAGCGGTGGTGGCTTCGCCTGTATCCAATGTGGGATCGGCATGCGTCAATTCGAGCACCGGCACGGGCGGCAGCGCTGGCAGCACCTCCGGTTGCGTAGGGGTTGCAACCGGTATGATGTTGCCCGTTACGGGCCAGGTTGGAAGCACCGAAGGAACCGGTTCGCAGGGTCTGCCGGTTAATTTCAGAGGCGCTTGGAACACCTTTGTCTCCTATGCGGCAGGCGATTCGGTCTCTTTGAATGGCAGCAGCTACATTGCGCTGCAGGCAAACAACGGCGTGAATCCTGCCACGGACGTTGCGGGCTTGGGAACCAATTGGGCGCTTCTGGCGGCACAAGGGCCGATAGGACTGACAGGCGCAACCGGCCCGCAAGGTCCGCAAGGCTTGACGGGAGCCACCGGCCCTCAGGGGTTGACTGGCCCAACCGGCCCGCAAGGTCCAGTCGGCCCACAGGGTCCGCCGGTTACTTTCAGAGGCGCATGGGGATCGACGGCCACCTACATGGTTGGCGATTCGGTCTCTGAAAGCGGTAGCAGCTACGTTGCTCTGGCGGCAAATAGCAACATTGATCCCGCAGCCGATGTAGCGGGATCAGGAACCAATTGGGCGCTGCTGGCGGCTCAGGGTGTCATCGGTCCTCAAGGTCCGGCGGGGCCGCAAGGCGCGACCGGCTTGACCGGAGCCACAGGCGCGACGGGCGCGCAAGGGCCAGCCGGTGGAGTCGCGAATATCGCCGCGGCTACCACTGGCCAGCCAGCCGTCTACATCAACAGCAGCAGCATCGGCGGAGTTGCAACGCTTGGCGTCAAGGTGGGCGGCACAGGCGCCACCAGCGCCACCGGTGCGCTGGCCAATCTTTTTGGCGCGGCGGGCGGAGCTGGCCCTTGCCCTGGAGTTGTAAACGATGGCGTAACGGACAACACGGTTGCATTGAATGCGTGCATCGCCACCGGTCAGGCCTATACGTTGCCTACCAATTGCCAGGGTTCAATGGATGTAATTTTGGTGAATGGGCAACTGAATAGCGGGACACTGGGCAACAACCTGTCGGGCACAGCGCTGATGGGCGGCGGTGCGGGACCGTACGCCGATTGCGCAACCACCCTCCTGTTCACCGGAACCACCTCCGCCAATAGCGGATTCGTCTTCAGTTGCGCGAATACGGACGGTTTCTGCTCCCCCGCGGCGTATCTGCAAGACATGAATATCGAAGCGGCCAACGGCTCATCCGGAACGGGAGTGGCCTACACAGGAACCGGTGCCTCGTACAACGGAGACCAGCCCGAGATGAACAATGTCTTTATCTCCGGCTTTGCCCAGTGCTTCACCGCGCAGGGGTATGGAAACGGTTTTCTGGGCGATATTGAATGCTATGGAAGCAGCAACAGCACCGGACTGTTTCTGGTGGACATTATCGGCGGCTCGGCGAATTCCTGGATTATTCAGAAGTTGAGGGGCGATTGCATCAAGAGCGGTACGCCACAAGCCGCCGGCATGTTGCGCTTCCAATCTGGAATCGGAAACCAAGTTTATATGGGCGATGTGAACAACTGCGCGAATATCGTAACAATCGGAAACTTCGATGCAACAAGTTCAACCTGGACTGCTGCGGGCGCGGCGGAGATCTGGCTGGGCGACGATGAAGGGCCGACGGGCCCACTGGTGGTGCTGGGAAGAAACAGCCAGGCCGCGGTCCATTGGCTGGGGCTGGAAGGCGTAAGCGACAATTTCACCAGCAGTCCCTTTGTGATGAACGGGGGCGGTTCTTTAACTCTTTACAATCCGCCTGATAACGTCGCCAGTACTCCTTTTCCGCTAGTCACCAAAGGAAATGCCGATCTTCTCACGGTAGTCGGCGGGAACTTTTCCACCACCCGCGCGGGACTCAATCTTGGCGTGCTGGCGCAGGATTCCAGCGGAAACCAGTACTTTGCCGCCACTCCGCTTACCGAACTGCCCAGCAACTCGCTTCCCACGGCTAGCCTCTACACACGCTTCCGCTGCTTCGGCGCGGCCAGCGCCACGGGCGCCGATACCATCCAATGCGGCTACCAGACCGCTTCCGGAACCTACGCTTACACGCCGAATCTGGCGCAGGCCGTAACTTCCACCAACACCAGCAGCCTGACTCTGGCAGCGGCCACGGCAGCCACCAACGGCGCTAACCAGAGTTCCGCGAAGCTCTATTTTGACGGCAATGCCTACTCGACGGCGAGCGGCGGTTCGTACACCACCGGGCCGTACTTGCAGAATGTTCTGACCAATACGGCCCAAACTCCCGTGAATACCTTGACCCTGGGCACATCGCAGAGCGGAAGCCTGACCGGCAGTTTCGCCGTTGATTTCTCCAGCGCCACGGGGGGCTTCAAGGCAGCCGGCCTGACCGACACCGGCGTGACCAGCGCCACGGTTCTGGGAACCAACAGCAGCGGCGTGGTGGCCGCGGCCTCCACAACCGGCTCCGGCAACGTGGTGCTGGCTGCCTCGCCAACCGTCAGCGGCCTTACCGATACAGGAAACACCCACCTCACCTATCTCACCGTGAGCGGAGGCTGCAACGGCTGCGGCGCGGTTGGGCCGCAAGGACCTGCCGGACCAACCGGCCCGCAAGGCCCGGCCGGCAACGGTCTGCTGGTCAAAGATGCAAACGGAAATGTAATCGGAACGCTGCTCGGCAATCCCACCGGCGCTACTTTCCCGATCTATAATTCGGGATACATCCTCAACGTCAACATCGACGGCACCTTCCCGGCCGCGCATCTCTGGTGGTCCAACTCGTCTGGTTGCTCCGGAACGCCGTACCTCAACGATGAAAATGGCGGCCTGGGGGGAGTTCCCACCTACGCCAAAACCGTTGTGTGGTCGGGCGCGGCAAACTCCTTTTATATCCCCTCCAGAAACAGCGTGAACAGTGTTGTTACCTCGGTGGGCGCTGGAGCGTCCAATCCCAGTATCGAAAAGCCCGATAACGCGACTGGGGCCTTTGAATGCGAAACGAACAGCGCCACCACCGGGTATGGAGGTTGGGCGTTGTCGGAGTTCAATCCCACAGCCACACTTGGCTGGACTCTGACCACCTGCTCGGTGCTGGCCAACGGAGTCTCCCAGAGCGAGTCCTGCCTGGCCGGACCATTGCAGCTTCCGTAAACACACCGTTGCTGGATTCGATAAGCCGGCCGCAGCAGGGTTGCGACTCTTGCGAAATTGCGTTCGGAGGGACGAGTTTTGGAGCGTTGGCCGCTGAGGAAATCGACCGCAGCTTCACAGTTTCACGGGAAAAGAGGGGGGGGTGGGGGGTGTTCGGCGCATTTTCAGCCCAGGAGCATTGGCAATAACCTTTGTTTGCAAGGAGATAGATGAACAGGCCGGCGGGAAAAGCGTGTAAAAAACGTTGATTTTCTATCATTTTCCGGGCCTTTTCCGGCGATTTTCGCCTATTTTTTGGCTTTATTTGATGAATTTTGCGTATGAATCCGGTTCAGATGCTGCCGTGCAACTGAATTTCCTGACTCATGGTTCTATTGTGCTCTTTGGGGGATAAATATACTGCATGGCGCGGCAGGGAATTTTGCAAGAAACTCTGGGCTTATTGATCCGGCACGAATGCAATGCGAGATTACCGCCGAAAAGCAACCGCAGGTCCTTCGACTCCGCTGCGCTCCGCTCAGGAGGACAGATTTTTTGTATCGCAATCCTTTCAGGCCGGATGAATAGAAGATTCCCCGAATGGTATAGAGTTGCGCCGACCTCCTGGTCGGCTTTGGCGTGGACCTCCCGGTCCACGCCGCGCCAAGCGGTAACAGGAGAAATGCACGAACGCCATCAAACCAGCAACTCGAACGCCTTCTGGATGCGCTCGGGTAGCGCGGCCGGCTCATCGGGGAGTTTGGAGCTTAGCTCGATGACTACGGCGGGCGGGGCGGGCAGCGCGTTGAGAGACGCGATTGTGGCGGGCCAGTCGATGGCGCCGTCGCCGGGGAAGAGATGCTCGTCCTTCAGGCTGTGGTTGTCGTGGGCGTGAACCTGCAGGATGCGCTCGCCCAGTGTGGCGATGGCCTGGGAAACGCCAACGGTCATGTGCGCGTGGCCCAGGTCGAGGCAGACACCGATCTGGTCCAGGTGGCCGGTCTCCAGAATCTCAATCAGATGCGCGGGCGTAGTGGGTTCGCTGAGCAGGTTTTCGAGCAGCACTCGCACGCCCAGCGGACGCGCGAATGCGCCCAGGTGTTCGAGGGCGGTGAAAGCGAACTCGATGGAGTGCTGCGACCATTGATCGTCACGGTCGCCGAGATGAACGACGAGGTTGCGAAAGGGGATCTCGTCAGCGGCCTCCAGGGCGCGCTTGATCTCGTCCATGGCGGCGATGCGGCGGGCCTTCTCCGGGTGGAGCAGGTTGACGGCCGGCGCGCCGGTACGGCCCATCTCGCGGTCAGGAAAGAGCGGGGCGTGCATCGACCAGGGCTGAAGCGGGTTGCTCCGGAACCAGGAGGCCAACTCGGCGACGGACTCACGGCTGGCGTAATCAAAGTGCTGGCGGGCGGCGAAGATCTCGACGGCCTGCGCGCCGGAACGGGCGGCCAATTCCAGCAGGCCGGGATGCAACCGCTGATTCATGAATAGATGCGTGGACAGGACGCGCAGCTTGGCCACAGAATTTCCCCCTTCGCCCGGACGGGCGCTGGTTCTATTTTCGCATTTCCGCGGGCGGGTTTTTTGGGAACAGCGCGGATTAAGGTTCGTGGTGCCCCACCCATTCCGCAAAGAACTCGGAATGGATGGGGACAGTAGATCCAGGAAGGTTGGGCGTTTTGTCGTTTCAGCAAAATCGAATATATTTTCCGTATTTTGAAAGCGATCAAGATGGAATTCTCGAAAAGTGTTCAATTTTGAACAGATTTTTTTTCCCAACCGATAGAGTTTGATAATGGAGTCGGGTGTAGAAGTCTTCCAGGGTTCAGCAAGGAAAGGCGGTGCGGCTCGGGCGCTCACGGCTAGAGGCCCAAGAAAATCAATGCGGAACGGGAATTTCTATGAGTAACGGAGAGAAGGAGCTGTTTGATCCTGCGGTCTTTCTGGCGCAGGCTGGATTGGGGCGGAGGATTGTGCGTCTGAAGCAGAAGGAGGCCTTCTTCTCCCAGGGGGATGAGGCCGATTGCGTCTTCTATCTCCAGAGTGGCCGGGCCAAACTGACAGTGATCTCCAAGGAGGGCAAGGAGGCGGCAATAGCGCTGCTCATGGCGGGCAATTTTGTCGGCGAGGAGTCGATGGCCGGAACGCCGGGCTTGCGTATGGCGACTGCGACGGCGATTAGCCCCTGCGTGGCGCTGAAGATCGAGCGCACGGAGATGATTCGCGTGATGCGCGAAGAGCACGCCTTCAGCGAACTTTTCCTGAAGTTTCTGCTGGAGCGCAGCATGAGAACCCAGGCCGACCTGGTCGATCAGCTCTTCAATTCCAGCGAGAAGCGGCTGGCGCGGATTCTGCTGCTGATGGCGGAGT
>CAYVGW010000147.1:0-10112 GCA_964450895.1 uncultured Occallatibacter sp.
CAGGGGCATAAATGCCCCTGCTCCCTCCAAATGATTTCAAATGCGATTTCCCTGTGCGGAGAGCTGTGTGAGCCAGCAAGAACATCCCCTCGTCTTCGCTGTCTCAAACCGGTATTTCCGGTCCATTTCAAGGAAATTCTGGGAATCTCCCTGCCTTGCGCTCTACCCTTCGGCGCGGATCAGGGTGCAGGTGATGTTGTCGTGGCCGCCGGCGCTGTTGGCGGCTTCGATCAGGCGTATGCAGAGTTCGTCCAGAGGCAGTTCCAGAGCCAGGATGGCTTCCATCAGTTGGTCGCTGATCTCCCCCGTCAGTCCATCCGAGCAGAGCAGGAAAATATCCCCCGGCAGGGCCTGCAACTCGAAGATATCCGGCTCGACCACCGGCTGCGTACCCAGAGCGCGGGTAATCACATTGCGATAGTTGGCGTGCAGCGCCTCTTCATGGGTCATGCGGCCCATGCGCACCTGCTCCTCCACCAGCGAGTGATCCAGGCTGATCTGGTGCAGGCGGCACTTTTCCGCGCAGCCTTCCATCGGGTCGTCCTGATCCTGATCGATTGGCTCCGCGGCGCTCGGATCGGGGCAAACGCAGCGCATCACGTAGCAGCGGCTGTCGCCCACGTTGAAGACCAGCACGCGGCTGCCATCCACCACCAGGCCCACCAGCGTGGTGCCCATGCCGCTGAGCTGATGATTCTCCCGCGCGCGGGTATAAATGGCCTCATTGGCGGCGTGGATGGCCTCGGCTACCTGATGTTCCAGGGATGCTTGGGACTCGGCGCGGCGGCTCAATCCTTGCAGCACCACCTCCACGGCCATGGAACTGGCAATCTCGCCCGCCGCGGCTCCGCCCATCCCGTCACAGACCACATACACGCCCTGCTCGGCGGAGTAGCCGAAGGCATCCTCATTCGATGGGCGCTTGCTGCCAACGTCAGTAAGTGCGGCGGCGGTATAACGAACAACGTCAGTCGACAAGAAATCTCTCCCGCTGACCAGTTTACACGGTTTGTAACCGTAGCGTCCTGGAGATTCTCCGCTCAATGCGCAGAAAGCGGGGTGGGCAGCGTCGCCGCCTCCGGCAAGGGCGCCGGCGGAGGCAGCTCGAAGAGCTGGATCGCTCCGCCGGCTAGCACGGCCACCCGCCGTCCCGATGGTGAGATGGCCACGTTGCCGCCCGCGTCCAGAATCG
Organism: uncultured Occallatibacter sp.; assembly: GCA_964450895.1. Taxonomy (GTDB): domain Bacteria; phylum Acidobacteriota; class Terriglobia; order Terriglobales; family Acidobacteriaceae; genus Telmatobacter. The sequence continues at coordinate 1,193 of CAYVGW010000147.1, forward strand.
GGCTGGCCGCTGTCTCCAGCACCACCTTGCCGTCCGCCGCGTCCAGAATCTCCACCAGTTGGCCCTTGATCTCATCCTGCGAAAGCGGCGTACTCGTGGTGACCGGATGGGTGACCGCCAGCGCCTCCCGCGCCATGCGCAAACCGCCCGGAGCCTTCACCACCAGCGGCCAAACGATAGCATCCGAGGTCAAGGCCTCCCACAGCCGCTGGCTCTCGGTGGTGAGGGCCGTCAGTTTGCCCGCGCCGGAGATGGTGCAAGTCGTCAGCAGCAGCTCGCGCCGCGAGAGAAAATCATAAGCCGGCGCGCAAGCCGATTCCACCTGGCCCAGAATCCTGCTACCGCCGCTGTAGTAATTCAGTTGCAGAAGCCAACGGTCGCTCTGCGCGCGCAGAAGCTCCAGGTAGCCTTCGGAGTTGATGGGCAAGTGTACGGCGGAGCGGGTGTGGCTGACCAGCATGACTTGGCCGGAATCGCGACGCAGGATGCGCACCGCGATCTCGCTGCCGCTCTCCGGCTTCTGCCCGCTCTCCGCCGAGGACGCTGGCGTGGCCTCGCGCGAGTTGGTCACCAGGAACTTCTTCTCCGGGTCCATCTCCAGCCCCAGCAGCGGACCCGGAAAGCGCAGAAAGGGCTTCAACTCCAGGCTGGCGTCGCCCAGCTCAAGACTCTCCCGGTCGCGCAGCAGAAAGCGTCCGCCCGGAAGCGTCCACACGTACCGCTGGCGGTCATGCACCGTCCACAAGGCCTCGGCCTCCACCGCTCCGGACGGCAACTGAAGCACCACGGCCCGTATCTGCCGCTCCTCATACTCAGCGGCTTCGCGCTCGCTGGCATTGCGATGCATCAGCCCCGGCACGCGAAAGGTGAACAGCAGCCGGTCTTCGTCCAAAAAGTCCAGCGAGACAAAGCTGAATCGCTGGCCCATATAGGTGCTGCTGGGCGAGGAAAACCCCAGCGGCTCCAAGGCAATCGTGGCGGCAGGCGCCTGCGAGGGCTTCTCGGGAAGCCGGTCGGGCAGGATAGGAATCTTGACCGGGCGCGCAGGCTGCGGCGCATCGGCCACACTCTCCTGCGCCCGCGCCAGCGCTGCCGCGCCCAGCGCCAAAGCCGCCAGCGCCATCCCGCATCCCGCCCAATACAGCCGCTTGATCATTGATTCTCATTTTCGCCGATACGGCCGGTTTTGGGCAGGGCCGGAAGGAAGTTAACAGGGAACAGGGAACAGGGAACAGGGATCAGATAAAGCCTGCTGGTTGAGGTTTATGGTTCCCACCCTAGCCGCAAAAACCAAAACGCAGCGAGGGCGGGGCGCCCAGGTCTTTGCAATGGCTCGAAATACACCTAATGCATTGCCGGTCCGGCGGCCATCTCTTCCGCCGAGGGCTTTTTCATCAGAAACGACAGGGGAACCAGGCACGCAACAATCACCCCCAGCACAAAGAATGCGCTGATAAACGCCAGAGCCGTGGCTTGAAAGTCAACCAACTGCTGAAGCTGCATCAGGGATTGATGCGCGGCCACTAATGGGTTGCTGCCCTTGGCGCGCGCCGCCTGCTGCAAACCCATCAGGAAGCGCTCATAGAAGATATTGCCGCGATGCAGATGCGCCGCCAGATCGACGCGGCTGATCTGCCTTTGGCGCGCGAGAAACGCAATCAGAAACGATGTGCCGACGGCGCCGCCCAGGTTGCGCGCGAAGTTGCTGATGCTGCTGACCTGGTTGTTGCTCTCCCGCGGCACGCCAACATACGACAGCGTGCTGATGGGGATGAAAATCAGCGGAATGCCTACCACTTGGAAGATGCGCATCCAGACAACGGTCGCGAAATCCACGTCGGGCGAGATGCGCATCATATAAAACATGCTCACCGAAGTCAGCAGGAAGCCCACGGCGATGACTTTGCGCGGATCGAATTTCATGCTCAGGATGCCCGCGACGGGCATCAGCAGAGCCAGCGCGATGCCCGCCGGCGAAAGCGCCCAGCCGGCCCGCTCCGCCGTGTAGCCAAGCTGGAGTTGCAGAAATTGCGGAATCAGAATCATCGATCCATTCAGCACCACGCCCAGCGTGAAGTTGAAGATCGTCGCCGTGCCGAAGTTTCTCAGCCGCAACATGCGCAGATCGATGATCGGGTTGATGTGCGTCCACTCCCGCCAGACCAGCGCGATCAGCGAGACCAGCGAAACCGTCAGCGCCACGCGGATCAAATTCGAGTCCAGCCAATCCAGCTCCTCGCCCTTGTCCAGCACATATTGCAGCAGGCCGACGCCAATCACGATGGTTGTAATGCCGAAGAAGTCGGTGTTGCCGCGCCTTCTCTTGTGCTCGGCGATCAGGTACGGGGGATCATGCACCACTCGATTGGTGAGATAGAGCGAGATCAATCCAATGGGAACATTGATGAAGAAGATCCAATGCCAATTGAAGTTATCCGTGATCCATCCGCCCAGCGAGGGTCCAATCGCCGGCGCAACCACAATCGCCATGCCGTAAATGGCAAAGCCCATGTTGCGCTGCTGGGGCGTGAATGTGTCCGCCAGAATCGCCTGTTCGCTCGGCCCCAAGCCGCCGCCGCCGAGGCCCTGCATCACTCGGAAGAGGATGAGCATCGGCAGGCTCGTCGCCAATCCGCAGAGCATCGAGCTGACCGTGAACATGACCACGCAGGCCATGTAAAATCGCTTGCGCCCCACGCGGCTCGCCAGCCATCCGCTCATCGGCAGAATAATCGCGTTCGAGACCAGATAGCTGGTCAGCACCCAGGTGCTTTCGTCCGGCGTCGCGCCCAGATTGCCGGCAATGTGCGGCAGTGCGACGTTGGCGATGGAGGTGTCCAGCACCTCCATGAACGTCGCCAGCGTTACCGTCATGGCGACGACCCACGGATTCACGTGCGCGGCGGCGAGCAGGCGCGCTGTCTGCGTTGGATTGACTACCTCAGCCATACCGTAGCCTCGACGGACATTCCGGGCCGCAGCCGCTCCAGCTCGTCCGCACTGGCGCTGAGCCGGATGCGCACCGGCATACGCTGCACCACTTTGATGTAGTTGCCGGTGGCGTTCTCCGGCGGCAGAACGCTGCTGCGCGCGCCGGTGATGGCGGGGATGCTTTCGACCGTGCCTTCGAGGTCTTTTTTCAGCGCGTCCACGTGAACCGTCGCCCTCTGCCCGGCGCGCATCTTCGCCATCTGCGTCTCTTTGAAGTCGGCGGTGATCCAACTATCCGCGCTCTCGACGATCATCATCAGCGGCTGCGCTTCGCTGATGCGATTGCCGATCTCCGCGCTGCGCTGCGTCACGATTCCACGCACCGGCGAGACGATGTGGCAGTAACTCAAATTGAGAGCCGCGCGCTGCAACTGCGCCTCCGCCGCCTCCACGTCCGCCTCGGCCGTGGCCACGTCAGCTTGGCGAATCTCGATCTGGCGCGGCGCATTGTGCATGGTTTGGTTGCGCAACGCTTGCTGCACGTCGATCTGCGCCTGACGCAGCTCGAGCTGCTTCTGCGCGGCGGCCACATTCGCCTGGGCGGCGATAGTGTTGGCGGCGGAGCTGCGCGCGGCGGCGACAACGCCCTCATAGTTCTGCCGCGAGACTTCATTCTTGGAGAAGAGCTGCTCATAGCGCTGCAACTGCGCCTCATCCCGCGCGCGCCCGGCCTCCGCTTCCGCCAGCTTTGCCTGGGCGCTCTCCAAATCCCGCGCCGCCGCCGCAAAGCCCGCCTTGGCCTCGGCCACCTGCGCCTCGCTCGTCGCCGAGGCCGTCGTATTGTCGGTCTGCATGATGGCCAGCCCCGGACGCCGCGCATTCAACTGCGCCAGCGCCTGATCGTATTGCGCCTTGGCCTGCGCGTAGGCCGCCTTCTGCTCGCTGGGATCAAGATCAACCAGCGGCTGCCCGGCCTCCACCGTCTGGTTATCGCTGACGTACACCGCCGCCGCCGTGCCGCCGACCCTGGCGCTGATCACGTTCAGGTGCCCGTCCACCTGCGCGTCGTCGGTGGATTCATAAGTGCGGCTGTACAGAAACCACGCCGTGGCTGCGCCGACGATCAACACAGCGGCCAAACCGCCAAGAATCATGCGGCGGCGTTTGAACGCAGCAGTCGGGGAGCTCTCGTCCTCCGCGCCATCAAGCTCCGAGGCTTCCCGGTATGCGATTTTAGGTTCGTCCATCGAAAGGGCCGCACCCTGGTTTTTCATCTCCGCAGAAATCATTCTTTGCTCCCTTTCAGAATTGCCGGTACGTCCTTCTCCGCCTCGCCCATGGCTCGCGCAAGACTGACCCGCGCCAACGCTGCTGAAAATTTACTACCGACATAGTCGTGCTCCGCGGCGGCCAAGCTCTCTTCGGACTGCACAACCTCCACCGAGTCCGCCGCCCCGGCGCTGAAGCGATCGATGGACTGCGTCAGCGTTTCGCGTGCAAGGCTGCGATTGGCCTGCGCCAGCTCCACTTGCTTGAGCGCCACATCAAAATCGATCCAGGCAGTTCTAACCTCCAGCCGCGCCTCTTCCACAGCGCTCGCCACTTCGGCCTGGCGCAGCTTCAGCGCCGCTCCGGCCTGCGCCTTGTCGCCCTGAATCCGCTTGCCGGTAAAGATCGGAAACGTAACGCTGGCCGTGCCGCTGTAAATCCCCGACCCTTTGTTGGGATCGATCCCCTGCACTCCATACGAGCCGTTCACGCCCACCGTGGGCAAGTACTCAGCCGCCGCCGCCTTCGCAGATAACTCCGCCGCCCGCAGTTGCGCGCGCATCGCGGCCAGATCCCGCCGGCTTTCGGAGCGCCGATAGGCCTCCTCCAGCGACAAGCCGTCCAGCGACTGCTCCGGCAGCCCCTCCTGCAAGCTAAACTCCGCATCCGCCGGCAGCCCGATCATCCGCGCCAGGGTCATCTTCAGCTTGGCGACCTCCGCCTCCTGCCCCAGCAGCCGCTGCTCGGCCATCTGGTACTCCACCAGGCTGCGATTGACCTCAATCTGCGCCGCGGCTCCCGATTCACCCCGCGCCTTGGCCTGCGCATAGGCCGTTTTGCCGTACTTCACCTCTGCCCGATCCGCCTCGGCCAGCGAAGAGGCCGCCAAGCCTTGCAAATACACTCCGGCCAGCGCCAGCGTCAGTTGTTCGCGCGCATCCAGGCTGCCCAGGCGCGCCGCCTGCGCCGTCTCTTTCGCCGCGCCGTAGTTTCTCAGCGCCACCAGGTCAAAGGCATTCTGCGAAAACTGCGCCTGCGCCGTGTAAAAGTGAAACGGACCAATCGTCGGCGGAAAGTACTGACCCACTGTTCCCAGAGACTGCGCATCCATGCCCTGCGCGGCCATATTCACCTTGTCCACGCTCTCGCTCACGGAACCCGTGATCGTAGGCAGCAGCGCGCTGTGCGCCGCCAACTGCCCCCCGCGCGCCTGCTCGGCCCCGAGCGAGGCCGCCGTTGATCCAAGGTTGGCCCGGAAGGCCATCTCCAGAGCGCGATCAAAGGTCAGCAGCCCCGGCGCGGTCGCGTCTGGTTGAGGAACGCTGTCGCGGAACGGACCCTGCACCTGCACCTGGTTCATCAACGAGGGCAGGGAACTGCCGCTCATCTGCTGCGACGATTGCACGATCGCGGCAAATCCCGGCCCGGAAGCACTTTGAGCGTTCAGAAGCTGCGCCCGCGACGGCCCCGCTCCCTGCTGCGCAAGCAGCCCCGTAGGGAGCAGCGCAACCTCCAGCATCAGCGCTAAAAAAACCGCCGCCAACTCGCTAACGCGCAATTTCCGCGAAGCGGAAGCCGCAAAGAAACGGCCTGTAGCGCCGGTCTCCAGACCGGCTGTCGTGTGGGCGTCCTCGCCCACACCGGTTTCATGCTGCGTGGGTCGATAACGGCGGAGGGCCGCTAACTCGCCAACTCGCGATTTCCGCGAAGCGGAAGCTAACTTGCTGATTTTATTTAAGTAAAGTCGTTTTGAGTGATCTTGTTCATTGTGAGCAGCCCAACTTGCCCCTGCAAGTAGCCCCGGAAATGAATGAACTGCGTCAAAATACACCCAAGAAGCCTCAAAATTCACCCCGGAGGGGTGGCGCGATACTAGCCCCGGGTGGAGCGAAGCGCAACACGGGGTATGGTCGCCAGGAAGGATTGCGCCCCGGAGGGGCGCTGTGAAATTCGCTGGTTCATAGGGAGCAGAGCGTAGCGGCGTCGAAGAACCTGCTTCCTCGTTTTCTGGCGCAAGGGTGGGTGTCATCGAACCGCATATCGGCCGGCTCATCAACCGAAGAGAGGGCGGGCGTATCCCGGTCAAATTCTGCATTCTCAATTTATATACCTACTGGTAGGTATTTTGCAAATCCCGGCATTTCAGTGTTCTAATAGGGTTGATGCCGAACGCTATCTTGAACAAACATCAGCTCCGCACCGAGGACACCCATGCGCGGCTCCTGCAAGCCGCCGAGGAGGTCTTTGTCCGCGACGGCTATGAAGGCGCTCAGTTGACGGAGATTGCCGCCTCCGCCGGACGCACCAAGGGAGCGGTCTACGCCCACTTCAAGAACAAAGAGGATCTCTTCCTGGCCCTCTTCGAGCAACGAACCAGGGAGCACGTCAACCGTCTGCTGGGGAAGATTGAAAGATGCTCCGATCAAAAGCAGCGGCTGGCGGCCTTTCGCGAGTTTTACGTTCAACTGGCGAGCAACAAGACCTGGCCGGTTCTGGACCTGGAGTTCAAGCTCTTCGCCATCCGCCATCCGCACTCCAAGGAACGCCTGCGCAAGGCCTTTGAAATGAGCACCCCGGTCAAGGACGATGCGCGCTACAATCTGCTCTTTGGTCCGCTCACCTCGGAGCACAAGGCGGAGGTTGACCTTTCACTCCTTGCCCTCGGCCCCATCGTCTCCGGCCTGATGCTGGAAAGCAACATCGAATCCGAGGGCCTGACGGAGGAAGGCATCAGCCGCATTCTGGGCCTGGTCTTCGATGCCTTTTTCCCGAACCGTCCGTAGGCTGCTTGCCGGGCGCAGGATCGTGTCGATTGGCCCCGGCTTACTTCGCCGCCGCGGCTTTGAGCGCGGTCAGCATCTCGCGGCGCAGGATAGCGTTCATGCGCGACTGATAGCCCTTGCCCTGCGCCTTCAGCCACGCCAGCACATCCACGTGACCTGCCGCCTCAGCCTTTTTCAGGTTTTTTTGCACCTTTTGCATCCCCGCGCCGCAACTCCTGCGGATATAAGAATAGAAGCGAAAGTTATGAACCACGACTGGCAGCCGGATTTTGAACAAATCGTCGAGGAGCACCAGTCGATGGTTTATTCGCTGGCTCTGCGCATGACCGGAGACAGCGGGCTGGCCGAGGAGATTGCCCAGGATGTCTTTCTGGAACTCGACCGCCATCTGCGCAAGATCGAATCCCCCGCGCACGCCTGCTTCTGGCTGCGGCGCGTGGCGATGAGCCGCTCGACGGATGCGCTCCGGCGGCGCAAGGCGCGGCGCGCGGAGTTTTATGTCGAAATCGAGGAGAGCCACGGCCTGCCAGCGGAAGAAAAGCCTTCGCCGCTCGGCGCGCGGATAGAAGTACTGCTGGCGGCGTTGCCCGAGGCGCAGCGCGCGGCGCTGGTTCTCCGCTATCAGGAGGATCTGAGGCCGGAGGAGATTGCGGCCACGCTCAATGCGCCTGTGGCTACGGTCAAAAGCAATTTGCAGCGGGGTCTGAAGCTGTTGCGGACCAGCGTTGCAAATCAATTGAAGGAGTATATTCGTGGAATTTGAACCGATGGAAGAGTTGGAACGAGAGTTGCGCCAGGCCCTCAAGCGCCAGCCGGCTCCGCCGGGCCTGAAGCGCAAGGTGATGGCGCGCAGAATCGAGCCTGCGCGGCGGCAGGCCCTCCCTTGGTTCATTTGGAGAGGATTGGCGGCTTCCATCGTATCCGTCTCACTCTGCATTCTGGTCGCGCTGGCGATCTATCGCGGCTACGAACAGCGGGAGGCGGAGCAACGCCGTCAAGCCGAGGCCATCCGCCAGCAAGTGTTGACCGCGCTGCGCATCACTAATCACGCGTTTGAGCACATGAACAAACAACTCGAGGCTCACGGCCACGCCGGCCAGGAATAAGGAGCGCCTTCATGAAAAACCGGATCATCGCTGTCATTTTTGCAGCAGCCGCGCTGGCCGTGCCCATGCTGGCGCAAACCGACTATGCCCTCTTGCAGTCCGTGTCCGCTCTTGCGCAGATCGCGCAGTTGCCTAAACCCTCGCCCATCGAAAAGGAACTGGCCGCGCGTGCTTCTCATGTGGACGAGATTACGCTCGATAAGAAGATGCTGTCGTTTGCCACGCAGTTCATGAATTCCAAGCAGTCGAACAATCCTCAGGACGAAGAAGCTACGCGCAAGCTGATGGAGAGTTTGGACGGAATGTATGTCCGCAACTATGAGTTCGACAAAGAGGGGCAGTTCACCGCCGCGCAGATCGAGCAACTGCGCGCCTATTACGAGAGCAGCGAGTGGTCGCCGATGGTGCGCAACCGGGATCGCAAAAGCGGCGAGTCCAGCGATGTCATGCTCAAGCTGGTAAATGGCGAATCCCGCGGTATGTTCATCCTGGATGTTGCGCCCAGGGAGGTGAGTATCATCTTGATCCTCGGTCCCGTTCAAATGCAGGATCTGCAAAAGGTGATGCGCATCGCCGGCCGCGGCTCACAGACGGGCGAGGTCGGCACGGCAAAGGGCCCGCAAGCAGTCAAAGAGAAGAAGGAGGGACCGCAGCCCCAGAACATCCAGGAAAGCATGACAGTGCTGCACGCCACCACGCAACTCGTTTTGGTGGATGTCCACGTGAGCGGCCCGCATGGCGCGCCCGTTCAGGGGCTTTCCAAATCCGATTTCGAGGTGAAAGAGAATGGCGTTCGCCAAGAGCTCAAGAGCTTCGAGGAGCATTCTCCGA
>CAYVGW010000148.1:0-9850 GCA_964450895.1 uncultured Occallatibacter sp.
GGAGCCGGCGCTGTCATATAATCAACCTCCCGGTCGGCTGTAACGTGGACCTCCTTGAGCGCGCCATACCCTATACCTACAGGAAAATGCTCCCGGATTACAGCTTGACAGCGGGCTTTCTTGCCCGGATATGCAGAAAGAGCGGAGCTATGCGCGTGCCGTCCAGTGAGGTGGATGCGGCCTTGGCCAATTCGATTCCGGCGCATGGTTCGCCAAATTGCTCAATAACCAGTCCAGCCTGACATAAAATCTCCACCCAGCCGCTCAGTGTGCGATGAAAGCGCGGCGTGCGGAAGGGCGCGACTTGGGCGCGCTCCGCGGCTGGCGCCGACGAGAACCGCCAAATCTCCACCTGCCCCGGCGTTGCGTCGAAGTAGCCGCCGACCTCGATGGCTCGTGGTGAACCATCCGCTTCGCGCAGCACCTTTCGATGCGGCGGCACGAAGCAGGGATGAAGAATGGAGAACTGGAGAAATCCTCCCGGCCTCAGAACCCGAGCGGCTTCGCTCATGGCGCGTTCCTGATCGGGCATATCCATCAGCGACATGAAGGCCGTAACGAAGTCGAACGACTCGCCGCCGAAAGGAAGTTCGGCGCCGTCACCCACCTGGTAGGCTATGCCCAGCGGCTCGGCAACTTCGGCGGCCTGCGCGTGGCGGATGAAAGTGGGAGCGATGTCGATGGCCTCCATCCGCGCGCCCAGCCGGGCCAGATGCCGCGTGTTTCCGCCCTCGCCGCAGCCCACATCCAAGCCGCACAGACCGGCCACCGGTGGCAGTATGGCGAGAAACGCGGGAGTATTCTGCACATCACGGCAAACGTCGTAGCCGGCGCGCGCGTGCCGCGTCCAAGTCTCCGCGTTGGCCTCCCAACACTCTGCCACTTCTGAGGGATCCGCTGCGATCTGTTCTGAGATCATTGGACTTGCTCCTCGGCACGCACAAATGGCGGCAAACTACAAAGGTAGCAGCCGGAACCATGGAGGAAGATGAAAATTGCGAAAAAGCGACCGGAAGGAGTGGTGAGCTCGGTGCGGTTCGAACGCACGACCCACGCCTTAAAAGGGCGTTGCTCTACCTACTGAGCTACGAGCTCTCACCAACTGCAACTTGTTTTGATTAAACAGTTTGCAGCATATTAATCTTCTTGGCCGTGCGTGACTTTTTGGCGTCGGCAGCCAATTTGAAGCCACTTTGTACCGAAACCGGCCCCGGACATACTAAGGTCTCCAACGCCTGCAACTTGTGAGTCGGGGCCAGATGGGCAAACCGGGCGGTCATAGCGATCGCCTTGTGTCCCATCAGTTCCTGCACTGTCTTTAAGTTTACCCCATACATCGCCAAACGGCTAGCGAATATGTGCCTGTACTTGTGCCAGGTGACGCCCTTGATCTTCGCTTGTTCGAGGGCAGTGGCGAACCAGTTGCGTGGATTCTTGATCGGGCCGTCGCGCCTGGAATGGAACAGCGGAACGGAAAAGTGCTCGATTACGTCGGCCGCTACACCCATCGCGTAGCCATCTCCAACAATCGCCTGCTGGAAATTGAAGAGGATTGAGATAGCTTCCGGTACAAGGATTCTAAAGACCACGGTCAGCGAAAATCGATGGCACTTTCCACAGAGGAATTCATCCGTCGATTCCTCCTCTATGTTTTGCCGCACGCTGGTGTTGAACGGACCCTGCTCGATTGCGCCTGCTACTTCCATAAGTCGGCAAGCATCAACGGGCTTGCCCAGATCGTCAACGACATCGGAGAGCAGGCCGACGTTGGCAAACTCGCTAAAGCCGCCGTGGTCTGTGAAACGCCTCCGTTCGCCGCTTGGATGGCTATTGGGTGAGATTTGCAAAGAAATTACTTCAGCCGGGAGTTCTCGACGCGAGCTTGCTTCAGGATGGGCAGGTTTGCGTCCGCATCCTTCCATAAGGTGAAGAACTTCTCATACTCGTTCCGGCTGCCGGTCATGTTGTTCTGGAGTGCATAGGCGCGCGCCAGACCGAGATGCGCCAAGGGATATTGAGCAGCGCAAGGATCAACCCCCCGGTTGGCAAGGATCGTGCTGTAATCACGGATCGCAAGATCTGGACGTCCGGCCTGCAGACTCGCTTCGGCTCGTTGTGTGAGGACGTAAAAGTCTTTCAGCAAGTAGGGTTGAGCAGGCTCAAGAGCAGCAATCGCTTCCTCGGGCCTTCCCTTCTGCAGGGCTACCGCAGCGCGCGTCCGGGGCAAATTAATATAGTTCATCACTGTGCCGGGATCGGTTCCAGCGCCGTGATCGGCCAGATACTTTTCCGCCATGGAGGCATCCCCCAGTTGTGCGTAAAGAATACCAAGGTCAGGCGAGCCGGAATCCAGATTTCGGACATGGCTGAGCGTGGTGCGTGCGTCCGCGTTCGATCCAAGCAAGATTTCCACCATCGCCTTGTCTTTCAGAATGTCGTCAGCCACTTCGGGCAATTTTTCGCGCTGCGCAGTCTCGTAGGAAGAGTGAAAAAGCTCTTGGGCGTTCTTCAAATGTCCTGCCGCAGCGGCGGCTTTGGCCTGATTGTAGATGAGATTCCAGGCATACCAGGAGTCTGAATTGATTGCAGCCCACTTGGTCTCGCGGAGCATGGCTTCCAAATCCTGTTCTGCAAATGAAATCTCAAAGAGAGTCGAATGCAGCCCGGTGGAGTCCTTGCCCCGTTGAGCGGCTTTCAAGCCGGTGGACTTGGCCTCCGCGAAGCGGTTGGCGTGGTTGTACGCCCGGGCTAGAACGCTGTAGATCACAGGCCGGTTGGGTTCAATCTCAAGTGCGCGCTCGCCGGCCGCGATGGCCGGCGCGTACTGGCCCAGTTGCGTGTAATCATTGGCCAGATTCACCCATGGGATCCAGTCGTTTGGGTAGATTGCCGTCCATTGCCGGTAGGTACTTATGCCTTGCCGCATATCCTTGCGGCCCTCAGCATAGTAGTGCGCTTGAATCGTTAGCCGCTCTTTTGCGCTGACGCGGTCACTCAGTTCGAAGGCCTTGCTGAAGTACTGCGAGGCAAGATTGAATTCACCCATGTTGTAGTAATCCGACGCTATCGCCCCATAGGCCATGGCGAACTGCGGGTCTAGTTCCGCCGCCTTTTGATAGAACGGTAGAGTCTCCGTTTCGCTTTTTCCCTGCGCGGTCAGGTATTGGCCGATGGAGTAAGATTCCAGCGCGTCCAGTGAAGGCGTTGTTGCCGTCATGATGGGCACCTGGTAGCTCTCCAAGGATTTTGAGGATTCGCCCAGGCCCTTCCTCACCTGGTCGGTAATGGAGTCCAACGCGGCGAGCACCTTTTCCTTTGCCCCGGCCTCGGCCTTTGCCCCGGCAAGTTTTTTTCCTGAAATGCAATCCGTTGCCTCTACCGTGAGCAGATATTCAGCGCCTACTGCAGCGATGCTTCCAGTGAGCAGCACCTGCCGGTTGCTGCGCTCGCACACTTCTTTCGCGATATCCGGGGGAATTGCCGGGCTATCCTTTCGTCCCATCAGCCCAAGCGTGCTGAGCGCCTCGCGCTCACTCATCACATCGATATACGGAGACTGCTCCAAACCGATCTCCAGCGCTCGCTTGAGAGTGCGGTCGAAGGTTGCATCGCCCGATGTGTTGATAAAGTCGGCAACCATCACCTTGCGAAGCTGCGTTTGCGGGGCGAAATGCCTCCATGCCAGAGTTGCCGCCAGAGCGATCAGTATTGTGGCCAGAACCGAGATGCCGGCCCACCGGATGACGCTCTTGCGGCGGAACGATGCCGCCGCGGGCAGGGCATGCTGTGCGGGAATCGGCGAGGTGTCCTCAATCATCACATTGGTGCGTTCCCTGACTCTCTGAACATAGATATCGCCGCGACGCTGCTCGGGAAGCGAATCGACCGGGTGCTCCACCTGGACGCTAGCGGTGAACTGATAGCCCCGGGCAGGAAACGTAACGATGCAGCCGGCCTTGTCGCCCAACGCCTTGCGCAGCGCGGAGATGTGCTGGGTGAGATTGTTCTCCTCGACGAAGGCCTCCGGCCAAACGCCCTGCAAAAGTTCCTCCTTGGTAACCACGCGAGGGGCGTTGGAAACCAGGAAAGCCAGCACATCGAGATCCTTGCGGGTAAGCGAAACAGGAGTTCCGTCCCGTGTGAGAACCCGTGCAACGGGATCCAATTCGAAGCAGTCGAATCTGTATAAGCAATGCGTAATCAGCAGCATGGGAACCTTCATATATCTTTCAGAAAGAATTCAGGCCCAAATTCAGGACGCCAGATTCCCGCATGTGCTTCAGTAGGAACCGAAGCGGATTTTGAGGGCGCCGAATCATGAAAAAGAAACGCATCCCCATAGTACGCCGTGACCTTCCAGAAGCGGAAGCAGTCGGCGAGAATAGCCTTGCCGAGACAACAGTGAATCGGCGCATCATGGTCACGGTCGAGCGGGAGACGGTCACCGTGCTGGTGCGAGGCCAGCCCCAAGAAGACGCCCAGAAATCGGCCTCGGAAAAGGCCGGGCTGGAAGCCCAGTATCTGGGATTACCGCCGCCTGCGCCGGCGCTCGAAGGCAGAGATCGCCCGTAGCGGAGCAGGACAGAAGCAAGCAAATCTTCTCATTTTAGAATTCAAAACCTAATCAGAACGGATTCACGGAGAGAAACGCCATGAAACAGACGATGAAGCAGTTCGAATTGCATCCTATGCGCCTGCTGCCTGGGGCGTGCGGCCTTTTCACCCTACTTGCCTTGACGCCGATGAGCGTAGCCCAGCAGGCCGCTTCGGCAGCGACGAAAACTGTGGCTTCCCCCACAACCCAGAGCGCCGTGGCTGCCAAGCCGGCGGCCAAGCCCGTCGCGGAAGATGAAACCACCCAGCCAAACTCAGCCAATCAGCAGGGCATCAAGATTCACGGCCACTGGGTCTTGCAAGTCAAGAACGCCGACGGCACGCTGGGCGAGCGGCGCGAGTTCGACAATTCGCTGGTGGGGGGAGCAAACGGGGAGAGTGTCTCCGGGGCCCAGGTGCTGGCGCTGTTGCTCTCCGGCAATGCTTCTCCTGGAGATCCGGGAATCGCCTTCATCCCCAGCGGAGTCAGCATGGCCGATCCGACGCTGCCATGCTCCAATTTCGGGAGCACGAGTGAGTGCTTTGGTTTTACGACTACCAAAAGTCCATTATTGAGTACCTTTAGTTTACCCAACACTACGTGCAACAGTGTCGTTCCAGGGTGCGCCGGTAATCCACTGTATAGTTCCCAAACCGGACTCAAAATAACAACCAATTATAGCCCGCTTGTCGACTGGGTACTCGCCGGTAACTACACGGTTCCCAGTGGCCTTTCTTCCATCGGCTATGTTGAGACAATTCTGCCGGCATGTATCTTTGGCCTGCCACCATCCAACATACTTGCCGCCACGACAGTTGGCGGTTTCCCAAGAGACCCGCAACTTTTGGGTTCTTCCAATGATCGTAGCAGCGTGACCGCATCGTCCGGGTGTGACAACAACTTCGCAGGTGTTGTTTTCGGCACACTGACTTCGACGGCCGTCACCAGCGGCGGTGTGCCTACGCCACTCCCGGTAGTCCAAGGCCAGATCGTGCAGGTCACCGTCACCATCAGCTTCTCCTAATCCACCAGAAACAACACAAGTAACTGAACCGGATGAAGGAGAGAGGTTATGACCAGCCGAATGGGTATTGCTTTATTTCTGCACGGAGTATGGGGAGTGCGCCGGCGGGCCGGCGCAACCCCGCGTGGGTTAGGCGCGCCGGCGTGCGTTTTACTGGATTTCAAAACCATCGGTTATTCAAGGATCGCGCGCGGCTTTGCGCTTTTGGCCATGCTGATCTATTTCCTGGGAGATTCGGGCAGCTTGGCCGGCGCGCAGACGGCCGTCGCCACGCCCCCGGTCTTCGCCTTCGATGCCGGACAGGTGAATCCGGCCTCCGGCTCGGGGGAGGAGAAGACCTTCACGTTCGCCGTATCGGGCTACACAGGCAGCTATATTCCCGTACCCAAGCTGCACTACGGCACGGACTTCCTTTTCGCCGGTTCCGCGCTCATCACGTGTACCACGGTGACCGCGACTTCAGAGAATTGCACGGTCACGATTGTCTTTTTGCCCACGCTGCCCGGCGGGCGCAAGGACGCGCTCTTTCTCTATGACCCCAGCAGCGGCAAGCGCCTGGCGACGGTGCTGCTCTATGGAGTGGGCCAGGCGCCGCTGTCGCTGATCCAGCCGGGCGTCGTCACCAACATCACGCCCTATACGGCCAGTCAGTTTTCCGCTCCGGGAACTTACATTTACAACTCGGTCGAAGATGGAAACGGCACACAGTATTACATCACCGAGACGGGAGCTGCGGTCATCAGCTTGCCCAAGGGCGGGGTTCCCACCGTTCTTCCCATCTCATTCCTTACCGCCAACGACAACCCGCGCTCCATCGGCATCGACGGTGCGGGCGTCCTTTATATCGGCGCCGCATCCGGCAATGCCGTCTATGGCCCTTCCATCGTGACCTACGATACGGTGCAGGGAATCCAGGGAACGGTAACTCCGCCCTTTACGGACTACTGGGATTGGCTTGCCGTCGGCAACACTGGAAAAATTTACGAAGCCAACGAAAACGCCTACACGGGCGTCACAAAGGTCTATACGCTCACACCGGGCACATCCAATGCGAATCCCCCGACGGCCACGCTCAGCATGGGCCAATCCGAGTCCTATGTACTGGCCGTTGACAGCGCGGAAGACCTCTTCATCAGCGGCGGCGACGTGAACGAGATCACTGCCTCCGGCGTTCAAACTACTGTCAACAATCAGGACCACTCCGCCGAACAAGGCATAGCCGTCGATGCGGCCAACACCCTCTATTCCACCCGCTACCCCGGCGGCAATGGCTACGGAATCGCCGAACTGCAGAATTCGGATTACAACAATGTGCTGGCATGGCTCGATCAAGGTGTGACCGGAGAGAGTGTCGCGCCCCTAGGCTTTTCCCTGGACGCCGATGGAACCCTCTATGTGGGCGATTACTTTGTTGTCGATAAAATCGATCGCTCGCAGGGCGTAATCGACTTTGGCCTGCAGACCGCCAAGACTTCCGTGACCAAGGATTTCTACATTTACAACGGCGGCAACGAGACGTTGATCATCGAATCCATCAACTTCGATTCCGGCGACACGGTCTTTTCCTACCAGGGCGGAAGCACTTGTATCGCAGTCAATGGCAGCGGCATCTCTGGAGCCGAGCTTGCCCCCGGCCAGATATGCATGTTTCCGGTCACCATGAACGCGCCTCACGGCGGCACGTTTACCGGCACGGTTACCGTCGCCACCAACTCGTTGAACAACTCAAGCACAACGCAAACAGTTGCTCTCAACGGCGAGGTCTACGGCGCCTACGTCACGGCATCCCCGGCAAGCCTGGACTTTGGTATGCAAGGCCTCAACACCACCGCTTTGCTGATGGTCACCCTCAACAGCGTTGGGTACTACTACCCGGCGCAGCTCTCGGTCGGCTCCGCGACGCTGCCAGCCGGCTATTCAATTTCGACCCCTGCCTCCGGCAGCTTATCTTGCTCAAACCTTCTCGCAGCGGGCCAAAGTTGTCAGATTACGGTGACCTTCGATCCCACAACGGAGGGCGCGCATAACGGCAAGATCGCAATTCCGGTAACCAGCTATGGCTTCAGCCAATGGCCTGCCGCCAGCATCTCCGTGAGCGGTACGGGAACCGTGGTCACGCTGACGCCCGCTTCACTCTCCTTCACTGCGCCGCAGGGCAGTTCCTCTGACGAACAGCTTCTTACGCTGACCAACACCGGATCCTCCCCTGTCAACATCACCGATTATCAGCTTCAGGGCGTCAATCCGGCAGCATTCACGCTCGGCAAGGCATTATGCGCCGGTCCGCCCGTAAGTGGGGTGTTGAAAGCGCACTCCAGTTGCGCGATTGGGATTACGTTCAATCCGCCTGTTGTGTCCGGTCTGACCACCACCATCTTCACGGCGCAGGTTGCGGTCTATGACACCGACACGGCGACTTCCCCGCAAACCGCAATTCTGACCGGAACCGGCACCCCGCCGCTGCCCATTCTTCTGTCGATCCTCGAGACGATCCACGTGATGGATACGGAAGCTGTGATCCTGCCAACTATTTTGAATATCTTCGAGACAATTCATGCAAGCGACGATCTGACTTCAGTTATGCCAGCAATGCAGTTGGCTATCAATGAACAGATTCACGTCAGCGATGCCCCCGCGGCTGTGCCGGTAAAGATGGCGCCGATCATTACCTGGGCGAATCCGGCGGCGATCACCTATGGTCAAGCTCTCAGCAGCACGCAGTTGAACGCGACCGCCTCGGTGGCGGGCAGCTTTGCCTACTCGCCGTTGGCGGGAAGGGTCCTGGACGCCGGTTCGCAGCCCCTCTCGGTCACCTTTACGCCCTCCAATCAAACGGACTACAACACGGTGATGGGCTACACTGTGCTGGTCGTGAACCCGGCGTCGATGACGGTGACGACGGTGAGCCTCAGCAAGGTTGTGGGAACGGCGAATCCCACCTTCTCGGCCACATACAGCGGCCTCGTCAATGGAGACACTACGGCTGTTTTGGGTGGATCGCCTTCCCTGACTACCTCGGCGCTCACCTCCAGCCCGGTGGGAACGTATCCGATCACGATCGCGCTGGGCGGGATAACGGATGCAAACTACTCCTATACGCTTGTCAATGGAACGCTCACCGTGGTTGCGGTGCCCACCGTCGTACTTACCTGGACGGCTCCGCTGAGCGGGTCGGCCAGCACGGGGTATAAAGCGACCGTCAAGGTCATCAACAACGGCACGGGAGCGGCCTCGAACGTGACTCTGAGCAATCCCACGCTGGGATCCGCTGCGGGCACGCCTTCATCGCAGTCCCTGGGAAATCTTGCTGCCGGGGGAGGATCGGCCACCGTCACGGTGAACTTCCCGGGCAGCGCGGGCGCGGACGGCGCGTCGGTTGTCGAGAAGATTCCGCTCACGTACGCCGGGGGAAGCGCGGGGGGAAGCGCTCATGCTACACTCCCGTAGACCGGAAAATTCCCGATTCATCTAACAATTCTTGGAGGCATACATGAAGGGTTTGACAAGTTTCTCATTGCTTTCACTCGCAATATCAGCTCTCTTGCTCAACGCTCCGGCCACAAAGGCGGACTCGTACACGTTCAATTTTGTTAATCCGGATCAAAGCGCCGTTGCCGGAGAGGTTGTCGAGTTCGATGCCGCCATCACCAACCTTGATCCGTCCAACGGACTTTACCTGAACTTCGACAATCTTGCTTCGCTCGACGCGCCGTTGATCCTGGACGACACTGCATTTTGGAAGATTCCTTATCCATTGGATTCAGGGGGGGGATATGCAGGTCCGTTGTTCGACGTGACGGCGCCCCTGGGAACTGCGGCAGGCTCGTACGAGGGTGAATTCCAGGTGTTCGGCGGAAGCAACACAGGCGCTTCTGATTTGCTGGGGGATGAGTTTTTCACGATCACCATTGGAAACGGAGCCAGCACGAGTCCAGTGCCGGAGCCATCCAGTCTTTTGCTGTTGCTGAGCGGCATGGCAGGCATTGCGGTAACTCTCCGCCGCCGGATCTCAGCCTGACGATTGCTCGCGGGGTTAGCGGCAGCTCGAAGACGGTGGCGCGGGGTGGCGCGGCGGTCACTTTCTGGAAGGGTCTCGGATTGGCCGCCGGCTTCAAAGGCAGCCATGGCGCAAAGGCCGCGCCAGGCGAGGATGCGAACAAGATCGAATTTGCGGGTGGCCTGAGTTCCATCACCAAACAATCTCCAGAGTCAGTCGGAGTAGGGACCATGAT
>CAYVGW010000149.1:0-9835 GCA_964450895.1 uncultured Occallatibacter sp.
AGACTGGCACCGGCAAGATCAAGCGGGGCCAGACGAAGACGCGGCACATCCTTACAACGAAATCGCCGAAAGTGAAACGCAAGCTGGGCAAGACCCTGATGGTTTCCGACGGCGACTACGCAAAGGTAGCGCGCATGATTCCTTACGCCTGATCGTGACGCCCCTCCGCATGGAGAGGCGCTACCGGGCCCCGGCAAACGCGTTGCCCCGGCCCCCGAGTCCTGCGGACGGCAGCCTTTTTTAAGGCTTCTACCGGCAGATTCGAGAGATACAGGCTTGTATAGCGAGTGAAGAGGTGTACCGCGCGGCCCCGCAAGGGAAAGCGCCTCCTGCCTCCAGCCGCATCACCGAACGCAAAATGGAGAAATTGTTATGCCCCGCGTAAAACGCAGTACCAAGCGGAGTGACCGCCGCAAAAAGATTCTTGAGAGGGCGAGTGGATATTTCCTTACGAAATCCAAGCTCTATCAAGCCGCGCAGGAGGCCGTGGAGCGCGGCCTGAAGTTCGCCTATACCGGCCGCAAGCAGAAGAAGCGCCAGTTCCGCTCGCTGTGGATCGTGCGCATCTCGGCCGCCTGCAAGCTGAACAACTTCAGCTACTCGCAGTTGATCAACGGCCTGAAGAAGGCGGGCGTCGAGCTGGACCGCAAGATCCTCTCCGACATCGCCATCCAGGACGCCGCCGGCTTCACCGCCCTCGTCAACCAGGCCAAAGCCGCCCTCGCCGCCGAGAAAAAGGCCGCGTAAGAGCGAACCAGCCAGTCAGCAAACGGCCCGGAGTCCACTGGATTCCGGGCCGTTCTGCGTTTGAGAATAAATGGGAAAAAATCGGCTATACTCGCGTTTTCGACATTATAATGCTGAATAGTCGAGTATGCGAGCGCATTTTTAGGCTATGGTCAAGGATTTTGTGGCTCGGCTGTCGGAGACGGGCGGTTTTGATCCCATCCCAAGAAGAGCAGGAGGTCATTCTGCGCAGAGGCTTGAGCGTCATGGACGAGGAAGGATTTTCGCCAGGCTGTCCAGCCGGAATAATCGCCTGAAAATCGCCTATACTTTTGTTATTGACATTATGATGTCGATAATGCGAGTATAGGAGACAGTTTTTAGGCTATAGGCGGCAACCCATGATTCATCGTTTGGAGATCGAGAACTTCTATTCCATCCGCGAGACGCAGGTGATCGACCTGCGCATCGGCGCGAAGGTGCCGGACGAGGAGGGGCGGTTTGCCGAGGTCAAAGATGGCAGCGGCGGACGGGTGCCAAAGACCGTGGCGTTTTTTGGGGCCAATGCGTCGGGGAAATCGAATGTATTGAAGGCGTTGGCATTTTTGCGCTGGTTTCTAGTCGAAAGTGTCAAGGAAGCTCCTGATGCAATGTTGCCCTTTATGCCGTTTGCTGATGCTACAGGGGTAGTCTCGGCCACTCGCATTAAGGTGGATTTCGATTGGTTTTCCGATTTGTCGAATGTCAATCTCCAAGAAATGGAGGGGTTGCCATTTGCACATTACAGCTATGAAGTTCGATTGCTCAACGTACCCGGACAGGGCGGCAACGTTCTTTCAGAGGAACTAAGATCGCATCCGATCCTTGGCAAATCGAAGAATATATTCAAACGAGGCGAAGACGGAAAAGTACAAACTTCCCCGAAATACTCGATGAATAAGTACGGTCAAATTTTGGCGAAACTCCGGAAGAATGCGAGTCTGACCTCAACGCTCGCGCAATTTTCCGGAATTTTTCCATTATCACTTTTTTGGGATTGGGCAAAAAGAATTCCTTCGAATATCTTCCTTGATAAGGTTGATCTGCTTGAAGCATCGATAGTGCAGCACTATGTCGAGCATCCAGATATCCTTAATCGCCTCAATGAGGTAATTAACAAAATAGACTTCGGACTAAGTTCGATGTCCCTAGTTCAATTTCCGACGGGTATTGGAGCAATGTTTGCCCATAAGGGATTGGATCGGCCTCTATTGTTTCAGTTTGAAAGCGAAGGGACAAAGAATTTTGTCAAGGTTTTCCCGTATATCAAAGAATCTCTCATCGTTGGAGGGATTGCGGTTGTTGACGAATTAGATTCCACAATTCATCCCGCGCTTCTACCAGAGATACTGCGCTGGTTTCATGACCCCAAGGAAAATCCGCGCAACGCGCAATTGTGGTTTAGCGGCCACAGTGCATCGCTACTGGAAGAACTGAAGAAAGAAGAGATTTTCTTTACGGAAAAGGACGAGCTGGGACGCACAAATATTTATGGCCTGAAGGACATTGAAGGCGTGCGGCGCGTGGATAACTTTTACCAGAAGTATCTGGGAGGCGTGTACGGCGCTGTACCGCGGATTGGATGAGTAGGCTGCGGATTCAGCAGCGTACCCGCATCTATCTTGGTTGCGAGGGACCAAGCGAACAGTCCTATGGAAAACGGCTCGGGGAAATCGCTGAGGCCGCTGGTTTGCACTTATATTTCGATAACGATGTGCTGCAACCGGGAGGCGGCGATCCGCTTGCGCTTGTTCAATTAGCCGTCCGGCGCATCAAAGTGATAGAAGCCAAACGCACCTCCTTTACTCATCGGGCGATTCTGTTGGACCGAGACAAGATTGGACTCAAGCCTGATTGGGATGCGCAGATCAAGCAACTTGCGAACAAGAATCGACTACATCTAATCTGGCAGGAGCCTTGTCATGAAGGTTTTTTGCTGCGCCATCTGGAGGATCAACAAAGTATGCACCCGCAGACGAGTGATCTGGCGTCGCAGGCCTTGAAGCGCATCTGGGCTGAATATCACAAGCCTATGGCGGCCATGCATCTTGCCAACAAAATCGACCTGGAAGCCGTCCGGCGCGCATCTTCGGCAGATACGGCACTGGCGGCTTTTCTCAATCAAATTGGATTACTTCGACGCTGACGATCTTTCGCTCAAAAACCCTTCGACTGCTTTTTGCCACAGTTCTGGCTGGTCGATGAAGTTCATGTGGCCGCTGTTGGGGAGAATCACCAGCTTGGAGTTAGCAATCTTTTCGTGCATCTCTTTGCTCATGCTGGGGGCGCACTCGTCGTGGTCGCCGACCAGCACCAGCGTGGGCGTCTTGATCGAGGGCAGGCGGTCCACGTACTCGACAGACTTCAAATTCCCGTCGATGACAAACTCGCCGTCTGAACCCCACATGGCGCGGTAAAGCTCCCAGTTCGTAGGCGCGTTGCCGGTGGAGGGGTCGTAGTTGGCGTCGGGGCGCGCTCCGAAAAGGTACGGAAAGTAGCCCGTTCCCCAGGCCAGGCTGGCGTACTCCGCCGGGTAGCGGCCATGCTCCCAGGCCTCGCCCTTGCCAAAGAGGCCCGCCTCTTCTAATTCTTTCAGGCGATTCAGCTTATCAGCAGGCATGGCGGCCTTCTCGCTGGCCAGCACGGCGTTCATTGCGCGCGTGGAGGCAAAGGTGCTGTTGAGGATCAGGTGCGTGAGATTTTGCTGGTACTTGAGGGCGTAGGCCTGAGCCAGCACGCCGCCGCAACTGTGGCCGAGCAGGGCGATCTTGCCCAGGTGCAGGGCCACGCGCACGTCTTCCACGTCCTCGACGTTGGCCTCGACGGTGTAAAGGCTCGTGTCTTGCAGGCGCTGGGAACGGCCCGATCCGCGCTCGTCGATGAAGATGAGCCGGTGGGTGCGCGCCAGGGGCAGTAGGTAGGGCAGGAAGTAGTCATGGCTTGCTCCGGGACCGCCGTGCAGCACCACCAGCGGCGAACCTGTGCCGAAGGAGACGTAGTAGATCAGCACGCCGTGGGCGTCGACATAGCCCTCCTGCTGCGGATAGACGGTGGTTTGCGCGGCGGCCGGGAGCGCGACAGCGGCAAGAAGCAGAGCGAGGACCACGCGAAAGGACTTCATGCAGATGAGCATACCGCATCCCGCAGACTCCGTGGTTTATCCTTTTATATACGCTTATGAACATTGAAATTCCCAATCTGGATGCATTTGATGAGGCCGCGCTGGACCGGGCCTTTGCGGCGCTGGAGCAACAGGCGCGCGCGGCGGCTGGCGAAATCAGCAATGAGGCGGCTGTGGAGGCCTTCAAGCTGCAATGGCTGGGCCGCAAGCAGGGTCTGCTCAACGAGGTTTCCGGCCGCTGGCTGAAGGCCGCGCCCGCCGAGGCCAAAAAGGCGCTGGGCATACGCTTCAACGCCTTCAAGGCGGTGGTCGAAGGGCTGCTGGCAGCGGCGCTGGGCGCGGGTCCGACCGATGCGGCGCTGGCCCACGAGGCCATCGACATTACGCTCCCCGGCACGCGGCGGCTCATGGGCGCCGAGCATCCGATTACGCGCACGCTGAATGAGATTGTTTCGGTCTTTGCGGCGCTGGGCTACTCGGTAGGCGTGGGGCCGGAGGTGGAGACCGACTTCTACAACTTTGAGAGCATGAACTTTCCCCCCGGACATCCGGCGCGCGATACGCAGGACACGCTGGTGGTGGCAGCTCAAGACCGCCGCCCGCAGCGCGACCGCCTGCTGATGCGCACGCACACCTCACCCGTCCAGATGCGGACGATGGAGTCGCAGCCGCCGCCGGTGCGGATTGTGATTCCCGGCAAGGTGCATCGCAATGACGCGCAGGACGCCACGCACTCGCCGATCTTTCATCAGGTCGAGGGGCTGTGCGTGGACACGAATATCACTTTCAGCGACCTGAAGGGCACGTTGGACCACGCCATGAAGGCGCTGTTTGGCTCAGCGGTCAAGACGCGCTTCTTCCCGTCGTTCTTTCCCTTCACCGAGCCGAGCGCGGATGTGCAGATCAGTTGCATCTTTTGTGGAGGCAAGGGCTGTCGCAAATGCAAGAACTCCGGCTGGATCGAGCTGCTGGGCTGCGGCATGGTGGACCCGGCGGTCTTTGCCTTCGCGGCGGAGAAGCAGCCGGGATATGATCCCAAGAAGATTTCCGGATTTGCGTTTGGAATGGGCGTGGAGCGCATCGCGATGATGAAGTACGGGATCAGCGAGATTGGGTCGCTGTTTGCCGGGGATATGCGTTTCTTAGGACAGTTTGTTTAGCAAGTTAGCGCGCTGCGCGCGATGGCAAGTTGGCAGGTTGGCGGCATGAGTCGAACAAGGCATTATCGTGATTTGATTGCATGGCAGAAGGCCATGGAGCTTGCGCGTGCGATCTATGCGCAGACTGAGGAGTTTCCGAAATCCGAGACCTTCGGACTGCGTATGCAACTGCGCCGTTCGGCTGTAAACGTGGCCAGTCACATTGCCGAGGCGCATGGGCGGCTCAACGATGCTGAGATGCGCAAAGGCTTAGGTTCGGCACGCGCGGCGATCAACGAACTACAAACACAAACGGAATTGGCAGCAAGCCTGGGATTCTTCAACGAAGGCGCGAGTGCGGAAGTGTTGGACTTGGGCACGCGCGTGGCCAAACTCATCAATGCACTTCTAGGTGTACTTGAACCGGAAAGCGAACCCGCGAACTCGCGACGCGATTAGCGCCAACCTGCGAAAAGAGAAGTTGAATCAATGAAGATACTGACAAAATGGCTCAGAGCTTATCTGCCGGAATTGCCGGTTAACGATGTACAACTGGCGGAAGATCTTACCCTGCGCGGCATTGCCGTCGAAGGCACCTACAACTTAGGCGCGGGCAATGGCTCCCTCTACGAGATGGACATCACCACCAACCGCGTAGACGCGATGAACCACTACGGCGTGGCGCGCGAGGCGGCGGCGATCTATGAACTCACGCTGCCGGAGCTGAAGTTTGCGCTGCCAGAGGCGCGGCCAGCTGCGGCTCCGTATCCCGTGCGGATCGAAGCCGAGGACGCCTGCGGGCGCTTTACGGCGCGGGTGCTGCGCGGCGTTTCCATCGTTCCCTCGCGCGATTGGTTTGCGGGCGCGGAGGTAGCTACTTACTTTGGCCTGCTGGAGCAGAAACAAATCTCCAATGCCGTGGACGCCACCAACTTTGCTTGGCTCCTGATGGGCCAGCCGACGCACGTCTTTGATCTGGACAAGCTGGAAGGCGGCATCATCGTGCGGCGCGCGAAGAAGGGCGAGAAGCTCAAGACGCTGGACAGCGTGGAGCGCACGTTGGACCCCGAAGATTTGATCGTAGCCGATCATGCCAAGCCTCTGGCTCTGGCCGGCGTGATGGGCGGCTGGGATTCGATGATTACCGCGGAGACGAAGAATGTTCTGGTCGAGGCAGCCTGGTTTGACCAAGTCGCGGTGCGGCGAACGGCGCGGCGGCACGGGTTGCACACCGACGCCAGTCATCGCTTTGAACGCGGCGCGGACTTCAACGCCGCGCCGGTTGCCTCGGACCTCGTCAGCAGCATTTTGCTGGCTAGCGGCGGCTGGATCGAAGGCGATCTGGTGGACGCGCGCGTGCCTGCTCTGGAAGCCCGCACCGCCAGCCGCAAGCCGGTTTCACTCGAATTGAGCGAGGTGCGGCGCATTCTGGGAACGACGATTGACGCGGAGGGAATCACCGCGGCGACAGTCGAAAATGTGCTTCTTGCCCTCGGCTGTAAACTCGGCAAACATCCGGAGATTTTTGGAGCCGAGGCCGCCGCTTGGCTGGTCACGCTGCCCAGTTGGCGGCTTGATCTGGAGCGCGAGATTGACCTGATCGAAGAGGTTGCTCGCGTTTACGGCTACAACCGCTTCGCCAACACGCTGCCGGCCTTTGGCGAGGGCGTGCGCGCGCTGCCGTGGGCGGAAAAGGAATCCGAAGTGCGCCGGACGCTGCTCTCTGCCGGCTTCCATGAGGCCATCGGCAGCACCTTCTGCTCGGCTGCCGAGGCCGCTCTAACTGCTCCGCAGCCGGGGCTGGCGGTTCCGCTGGGCAATCCGCTCAGCGAGGAGGCCGGTGTGCTGCGGCCGTCGCTGATTCCCGGAATGCTCACGATGATTGCCGGCAATCTGCACCGCGACGTGAGCGACGTGCGCCTCTTCGAACTGGGTACGGTCTTTAGTGGCAGCACGGATAAGGTGGAAGAGCGACCGGCACTCTCCTTCGGCGCAGTGGGTTCAATGCCGGAGTTGGGCGCACAGCACGCCACGCGGGCGATTGAATTCCTCGATCTGAAGGGCGTGGTCGAGCAGCTTTTGGCGCGCTTTCAGTCACGAGCAGTCCTCTTCGATCGCTTCTCTACTGAGGCTGGGCTGACGCCGCCTTGGCTGCATCCCTATCGCGCCGCGCGGGTGGTGGTGGACGGCCTGACCGTGGGCTGGTTCGGCCAGTTGCATCCCGCGCAGGCCGCCGAGCGTAAGCTGAAAGAGCCTGTTTTGGCCGGCGAAATTTATCTGGACCGGCTCTACAAATTGCCCTTGCGCCAGCCGATTTCCCGGGAGATTTCGCGCTTCCAGCCGGTGCGCCGCGATTTTTCGCTGATTCTGGACGAGAAAATCAACTGGGAAACCATCGACCAGGCCGTCGCCGCGCTGCGCATCCCCGAACTAGTCGAATGGCGGGCGCGCGAGGTCTTCCGCGACAAGAAGCTGGCCGCGGGCGAGTATGCGCTGTTGCTGGGCGCAACCTTCCAGGCCGCCGACCGCACGCTGCGCGAGGAAGAGCTGCAAGCCTTCCAGGCGCGGGTCGTCGAGGCTGTTGGCAAAGTTGGGGCGCGTCTGCGCAGTTAGGTCAAAAAGCCACTCGCGCTGCGTTATACTCACTGCGATATGCCCTTATTCCCTGGAGGTTTTTCAATGTCCGAATCGTTCTGGAAGACAGATGTCTTGGAAGAGGCGCTGCCGGAAGAGCGCGAAGCTGAGTCGGCGGCGGAAGCTGCCGCGGAGGCCCCCGCCGAGCCGGTTGCCGAGCAGGCCACGGAGCCGGCTACCGAAGTGAACGAAGATGCAAACACCGTGACGCTGAGCGTGGATGAATTTTCCGCGCTGGAAGAACGGGTTCTGCGCACCGTGAACCTAGTGAAGTGGGAGCGTCAAGCCCGCGCGACCGCCGAGGAGCGCGCCGCCAAAGCCGAGCTGGAACTGCGCGAGCAGGCCCCGCTGGCCGAGAAGCTGCAAAAGGAGATCAGCGCCCTGCGCGAAGAACGCACTCAGGTGCGCCAGCGTGTCGAGCGCATCCTCTCGCAACTGGATGCGCTGGAATTGTGAGGTCCGCCATGGCTCAGGAACACTCCCCCGACCGGGTCGGCTACGTCGCCGTCGAGATCTACGACCAGACCTACTATCTCTCCGGGCAGGACGCAGGGCACATCCGCGCTTTGGCCGAGCTGGTAGATGCGCGGATGCGCGCCGTGGCCGCCCATGGCACGACAGTGGACTCGCTGCGCGTGGCCGTGCTGGCGGCGCTGAATCTGGCCGACGAGCTAGCTGAGGCCCGCAAAGCCCCCGGCGGTACTGCGCGCCAGACCCGCGCCCGCGCCGCCAGCCTGCGCGGCTTGCTGGATGAAGTGCTGGAGGATGAGCGCAAGACCGGGTCGTAGATTTCGTGAATTGAAATTTGCACCCGTTTCAATCATCAGCCGGGAGGATGTACGAATGTTCCGCGTTTCCGGTTTCATCCGCCAGGGGATTGTCGCCCTTGCGGTTCTGGCAATTATTGGGATTGCGCGATCCGCATCGTGCGCCGCCCAAGCCGACGCGCCCAAATCCGATGCGGCTAAAACCGCTCCCGGCGAGGCTGTCGCGGCGCAGGCGGATCAGCCCAAGCCCGGCGAGCCAACCAACCCCAAGGCAATCAAGACCTATGCCTCGGCGCGTGACTGGGAGAAGCATCACGATTATGATGCGGCGCTCAGCGACTACCGCAAAGCCTTCAAGCAGGATGCCGGTTGCTGGAAGTGCCTGGAACACGGCTACCGGCTGGCCGTGAAGCTGGGCGCCTGCAAGGATGCGATTGAGCTGTCGCGCGAATGGCTGTCCATCTCCGCAAACGATGCGGAACGGGCGAATTCTCATTTTATGCTGGCCATGGCCTTGCAGACCGACGGTATCAACAACAAAAAGGAAAAGAGCATTCAAGAGAGCAGTCTTGAGTTCAAAGCTGCGCTTGATCTGAATCCAAAGCTGATGGCGGCACACTATAACTATGGCGTTACGCTGGCGCGCCTTCATCAGGACGACGCTGCCCGGGCCGAGTTTACCGCGTTTCTCGATCATGACAGGAAGAATCCGGTCCTGCATCCTCGCGCGGAACGGTTCCTGGAAAATATCGATCTGGCGCGGGCTACCATGGCGCCGCCATTTTCGCTGACCACCCTCGATGGCCAGCGCATCTCGATGGATGGACTGGCTGGCAAGGTGGTGCTGATCGATTTCTGGGCCACATGGTGCGGTCCCTGCCGCGAGGCGCTGCCGCACATCCAGTCGATCGCCAAGAAGTTTGACGGCCAGCCCTTCGTTGTTCTCAGCATCAGCTTGGATAACGACGAAGCCAAATGGAGGGCATTCGTTGAGAAGAACGGCATGACCTGGATGCAGTATCGCGACGGCGGTTTCAACGGAAGCATGGCCAAGCAATTCAATGTGAACGCGATTCCCGCCACCTTTACCATCGACGCCGACGGAGTGCTGGAAGATCAGCACGTGGGCGATGCGAATATCGAGGGCAAGCTGAAGAAGCTGATTGCGCAAGCGGCCAGCCGCAAGCCCGCGCCGGAAGCGGACAAATCCGCGGGCAACCCGGATTGAACCGCGCGCCGGCCGCCGATCCAGGCGCGGGCCTCCCAAAAATGCCGGGTCAAGAAAATAGCACAAAGCCGGCGCAGATACAAGACTTGTAATTCCGCGCCGCGCCCTCTACTATTCGCAATAGATACCGGCCTGCAAAGCAGGTGGGCGATCAACGCTGGTTGAACCAACATTCATTGAA
>CAYVGW010000150.1:0-9819 GCA_964450895.1 uncultured Occallatibacter sp.
TCCGATAAGCCGCCTGCATGAGCTTCAGGGGCATAAATGCCCCTGCTCCCTCCGAAAAGCATCCTGCATGAGTATCGCGACAAAGATGAGCATTCGGCGAAGTTCAAATGCGATTGCCCTGTGCTCAGTGGGAGGAGGCGAGACCTGGAGAATCCAATGGTGGTAAGATTCTTTTATAAATCTGGTTTTCATCCCATTCTTGTCCGAAAGCCCTTGGGCTGCGCCGGTGGCTATTGGGTGACCGCCCGATTCAGGAAAGGCCGCGTGCACGATGTCCATTCCCGTCAATTGCTTGCCCGATCTCGCATCGCGCGCTGCCCCCGAAGACAGAGTTCTTCCGGCGCGGCTTTCGATTCCGGCGCGGCAGAAGAAGCTCTGGACGCTGGCCTTGCTGGGCGGTGTGCTGTGGCGCGGACTCACGCACGTCAAAACCCACCGCGAAGTTCTTACCAGGCTCCTGCGCTGTCCGCCGCTGACGGAGTTCTTTTTCAACCATCCGAGTTTTGCTTTCAAGTACCTGACGCGCGATTATCTGGCGCGCGGCTTGACCGTTGCCGAACGCGCCTCCTGCTTTCTGCATCATTACCAGCGGATGGTTGCTGCCTTGCCGGAAGCTCTCTTCCGTCAGACTTTGCATGAGGATATTCCCCTCCATGAGATATCGGAGGGCGACTACTGCTTTGCTCTGACGATGGGGTTGTCCCGGCCCTATGATGAAGAGGGCGAACTGTCGCTGAATCTGCGCGTGGACGGGGAGATTGTCTTTGTCCTTGCCTTTACCATCGTTCCCGGTTCGGTGGTTCAATCCCCCGCGCACGAGGTTCTGCTGGTGACGCGGCTGCAAGGCGTCAAGGGAGCCTATACCCAGATTGCCGCGGCCACCAAAACCCTGCACGATGTTGCCCCCGGCGCGCTGCTTCTGGCCGCCTTGCAGGGGCTTGGCGACGCCTTGGGAATCAGCGAAATTGCGGCTGTCTCCGCCGCGCGGCAAAGCTCCTATAACGAGGACTCCGCCGCCGCCTTCAAGAAAGCTTATGACGATTTTTTCGCGGAAGTTGGTATGACCAATCAGGCAACAGGTTTCTATCGCGCCTCCTTGCCGCTGCAAGGAAAGCCGCTTTCCTGCATCAAGCACGGCCATAAGCTCAGAACCCGGGAAAAACGCGCCTTCAAGCAACAGATTCAGTCGGCGTGCGCGGCTTTTTTCACAACCCGCGTCACGGGGTAGTATCCGTTCCGCGTGCGGACGGCCAGCTTGCCCAGGCCTTTGGCCTCCGCAACCACCTCGACCCGCCGAAAACCCGGTTCGGTCGTCGGCTTGGTCGAGTGGTAGCCCAGCGTGTACTGGTTGCGGATGTCCCGCGCCACCTCGGCGGCAATCTGGTCCACCTGCTCGATGTTCTTGGGAAAGAAGGCCATGCCGCCGGTCTCGCCGGAGAGAAGTTCCAGAGCCTTGCGCGCATTCTTCGCCTCGGAATGAGACATGTCGTCGCCGAAGAGCAGCCCAATCGTATAGATCACCGGCCCGGAGAGCTGTTGCACGCGCCGGATGGTCTGCTCCAGGTTGTATCCGGTCGAGGCGTTATCCTCGCCGTCGGTGATCAGGATCAGCACCTGCTTGGGGCGCTTGGCGTCGGCCACCAGCTTGTCCGCCGAGGCCACCACGGCGTCATACAGCGCCGTAGCCCCGCGCGCTTCAATGTGGCTCAGCCCCTCGCGCAGCAGATTCACGTCGGAGGTAAAATCCTGGTCGATGAAAGCCTCGTCGCTGAAGTTGACCACGAAAGCCTCGTCCTCGGGGTTGGAGGCCGCGATCAGATCCAGCGCGCTCTTGTTCACTGAAGGGCGCTTGCGGCTCATTGACCCGGAGTTGTCCACCACCAGCGCGATCGAAACTGGCAGGTCGGTGTGCTGAAAGCTGATCAGTGTCTGCGGAACACCGTCTTCCTGCACATGGAAGTTCTCCTTCTTCAGGTTCGGGACCAGCCGGTTGCCGTCCAGCACCGAGCAGTTCAGCACCACCTCTTCCACGTCGGTGTGCAGCACGTAGCCTTCGCCTTCTTTGCGGATGACCGCGGCCGGAACCGCATCCCCCTCCGGCGAGCGCACCGGATCGCGGTCCACGATGAGCGAAGGCGCCTGAGCGGGGGCCGGAGACGCGGGTTGCTGCGCGTGAAGCGCATAGACCGCTCCGCCAAGCAGGAGCGCAAGAGCCGCGAGATGGATGAGGCGCATAGAGACCCGTGTAAGCATGAATGGCGAGAGAAGGCCGCCTCGTCAGAGGACTGGCCTTCACATCAACTTTACGCTAGTTGGCGTCAGAATATTCACATCTCTTCCCGATTGATTGCCGATCATGTGCTCTACGCGGAGCGCACTCCAATCAGATAAAGAAATTGGACAACCGTATGCCGGGCTCCGCAAATTCTCCCCTGTGCCCTATCCCCCTGAATTTCCGGGAAACTGTGGCGCGTCACAATCATGAGCACGAGTTTGTGGCGCTGAACAGAAGAGGGGGAGACGGAATCCCCTATCCGACTTGCACGAGCAGCCATCGAACTGTCCATTGCTGCTGCGTTCAAAAGCCATGGTGGTGAAAGGCATCGGAAGAGGCGTCAATGATTCGCCTTGGTGCAATCGAGCGTTCGCAAGCGCCGCCGCGCGCGATACACTGGAATGGACCTATGTTTGAAAACCTCACAGACAAACTGCAACGCGCCTTCAAGTCCCTTCGCGGCCAGGGCGTTCTCACCGAAGAGAACATCAGCGAAGCCCTGCGCGAGATTCGTGTCGCCCTCCTCGAAGCCGACGTCAACCTCAACGTGGTCCGCGACCTGATCGAGCAGATTCGCGCGAAAGCCGTCGGCACCGAAGTCCTCACCGCGCTCTCGCCCTCCGAGCAGGTCATCAAGATCGTTCGCGACGAGCTGATCACGCTGCTGGGCAAGGACACGGCGAGGTTCAAATTCGCCTCCCAGCCGCCCTCGGTGATTTTGATGGCCGGCCTGCAAGGCTCCGGCAAGACGACCACCAGCGGAAAGCTGGCGGCTTGGCTCAAAAAGGGCGGTCACCGCCCCATGCTCGTCTCGGTTGACGTTTACCGCCCCGCCGCACGCGAGCAGCTCAAAGTCGTCGCCAAATCCATCGAAGCCAAGCTCTACGAGGGCGACCAGAAAGGCGAGAAGGCCGGCCCCGCGCTCGTCGCCCGCCTCGCCCAGGAGGCCCGCCGCGAGGCCCGCAACATGGGCTGCGACGTGCTCGTCGTGGACACCGCCGGCCGCCTGCACGTCGATGAAGAGCTGATGGGCGAGATGGAGCAGCTCAAAAAGCTCCTCAACCCCAGCGAAATCCTCTTCGTTGCCGACGCCATGACCGGCCAGGACGCGGTCAACTCGGCGCTGGACTTCCACAAGCGCCTCGGACTGACCGGCGTCATCTTGACAAAAATGGACGGCGACGCCCGGGGCGGCGCGGCCCTCTCCATAAGACATGTGACCGGCCAGCCCATCAAGTTCATCGGCGTGGGCGAAAAACCCGATGCCTTCGAGCCTTTCCACCCCGACCGCATCGTCGGCCGCATCCTCGGCATGGGCGACATGCTCTCGCTGATCGAGAAGGCCGAATCCACCCTCGACCGCAAGAAATCCGAGGACTTGGCCAAAAAAGCCTTGCTCGGCGATGGCTTCACGCTGGAAGACTTCCGCGACCAACTGCGCCAGATCAGCAAGCTCGGCTCCATGGAGTCGATCCTCAAGATGCTGCCCTCTGTCGGCCCCTTTGCCGGGATGCAGCAGGCTGCCAAGAACGTGGACGAAAAGCAGTTCACCCGCCTGGAGGCGATCATCAACTCGATGACCCCCAAGGAGCGCCGCAACCACGAGATCATCAGCGGCAGTCGGCGCAAGCGCATCGCCAAAGGCAGCGGCACCGATGTGCAAGACGTCAACAATCTCCTCCGCCAATACGCCCAGATGGCCAAGATGTTCAAGCAGATGGGCAAAGGCGGCATGATGAAGAACATGATGCGCGGCGGAATGGGCGCCATGGGCATGGCCGCCAAGCAGCGCTTCGGAAGATAGCTTTTTCAATCTCTCAGATCTGTCATCCTGAGCGGAGCGTTCTTCAGCGGAGTCGAAGGATCTGCGGTTGTACTTCGGCGTCTTGTAAACTTGCTTTGTAACAGGGCACGACTTTAGTCGTGCCGCAAGAGCCGCAAAATGAGTCCGGGCTTTAGCCCCTGCGGGAATGTTTTCAAGACAATGGAGGACGGAATGCGCAAGCTGACAGTCAAGAACTTCTCGGTCATCAAAGAAGCCGAGCTGGAGTTCGGCAAAATCACCGTCCTCATCGGCCCGCAATCTAGCGGCAAGAGCCTCCTGTGTAAGTTGGCGTATTTCTTTCAAAAGGTTGTAGTTGAGCAAGCAGAACAGTCGATGAGAGAAGGACGCGACTTTGCTACATTTCATGGTAATCTACTGTCGGAATTCAGTCCTTGGTTTCCTGCATTTGGCAATGAATTAAACACCTTGATAATTTACGAAGATGGTCAGTACAAAATATCTATCGGACGTAGCCATAGTGTGGGCGCTTTCGAAGTTGAATTCGGAAGACGAGGCGCTGGCGGCAGCTCTATTGGACTTGAGATTTCAAAAGAAATCGAGCATAGTTACAACAAGGTTTTCCACAGCTTAGAACAGGAAAAGAATTCATCTGGCGTGGTAGATTTCAATCACTACTCTCAGAAGATTAGAGAAGATCTAAAGAAATTACAAAGCAGCGAAGAAGACATAAACTCGTACATGACTTCAACGCGCTCTTTTTATGTGACAGCACAAAAAGCTATTCTTGCTACCGGCCAAAGGAGCGATCCATTTACTTTGCGCTTCGCTCAGGACTTCTCCTTCGACTATCAGCAAAGGGTTCCAAGAATTGGTTTGGAAAGTTTGCTCGCAAAATGGATAGATGGCGAGAGTAGTCGTATCCTTCGAGGAGAAGTGGTAAAGAGAGGAAACTCAGAGATATTTCTAGCAACC
Source organism: uncultured Occallatibacter sp. (assembly GCA_964450895.1). Classification (GTDB taxonomy): domain Bacteria; phylum Acidobacteriota; class Terriglobia; order Terriglobales; family Acidobacteriaceae; genus Telmatobacter. The sequence goes on from CAYVGW010000150.1 coordinate 5,034, forward strand.
GATGGGCGTGAAATCCCGCTTTCTTATCTTTCATCCGGGACTCAGGAACTTTTGCCGCTCGTTACCTGCCTGCGTGAATTTGTGTCTGCATCCGCTGCCGTAGCAATAACACTCGATTTGCAGGGAGCATCGCACCGACGCCTTTTTTTTGTAGAGGAACCGGAAGCTAGTATCTTTCCTTCAACGCAATATGATCTTATGCGAGTGTTTGCAAGGATGACAAATGAGCCAGCCCTGAATGCTTCTTGGGTCATCACCACCCACAGCCCCTATATCCTTTCTGCGTTTGGCAACCTTATCAAGGCCGATCAAGCCGCCAAAGCCAGACCAGAAAGGGCAAAAGAGATCGACGAAAAGATCATTCCAGAACGGTATTGGATAAAAGAAGGCGATTTCAAGGCTTATGCGATTGACGGTAAGACAAGAATATTGAAGTCAATCATGGACAAGGAAACCGGCCTGATTAACGGCGACTATCTCGACGACGTTTCCAGCGATATTGCGGAGGAGTTCGGCCAGCTTCTGGAGATTCAATATGGCGGAAAATGAAGCTCGCTGTATCGAATCCTTACGCCATTCAAAGATCAAGGTTCACGATCCAGGAACCAACGTCAGCGCCGTATTTCTCAATTTAGAGAAGCGGACTATTGAGCGCGTCCGCGTGGATGGCTGCTTAACTCCAGTTGGACAGACCGCTGCCGATTTTTTGGTCTCGATGCCAAGCGTTGTAGACGTGATCGTTGAATTGAAGGGGACCGATCTCCGCAAGGCATTCGAACAGGTCGAAGCAACTGTCGAATTTCTACAACAGCGCAAGAACGTGCAAAAGAAACCGCCGAACTCGGCTGTAATCAGCATTCTGATTATCTGTTCTGAGTATCCAAGCAATAATCCTCGAATCCAGCGTAAGAGAGACGTTCTCGAAAAAAGAGGATTTCGCGTTCTTGTTTCGACTCACAATGGCGGCGAATTTTCTTTTCCAACTTTTATCGGGAAGCGCCCATGACCACCCTCCAGGACCAACTCGACGAGATCACGGCCAACACGCGGAAGCTGGTGCCGGCGGAGCGGCTGGCGGTTAGCGAGCGGTCCGTTGAGGAGTTATTCGCGACGGGGATCGAAGAAAGAATTCTTTCCGTGGGCGCGCTGGCTCCGGAGTTTGCTTTGCAGGATGCTTCCGGCAAGCTGGTTCGCTCGCAAGATATGCTCGCGCTTGGGCCTTTAGTTATAAACTTCTTTCGCGGGCGGTGGTGCCCGTATTGCGTTACCGAGTTAGAAGCATGGCGCGAGCTTTATCCGCAACTGCGCGAGCGGGGAGCGTTGCTCGTGGCCATCGGCCCGCAGACCGCGCGGCAAAATGACTTCATGGTCGATCAGCACCGGCTGGCCTTTGCCGTACTCAGCGATCCCGGCAGCGAACTCGCGGAAAAATTCGGTCTAGCTTACACGGCGCCGGAATTTCTGCGCGATTATTACCTCTCTATCCTCATCAACATTCCCTTTGTCAATGGCGACGCAAGCTGGCGACTGCCGCTGCCGGGAACTTTTGTGATTGGCCGCAATGGCCGCATCCTATTCGCCGAAGCCCACGCCGACTTTCGCGTCCGCCCGGAGCCGCAAGAGGCGCTGACTGCGCTTCGCAGCCTGGAAGAATGAGTTAGAAGAGCAACCGCGGGACCTTCGACTCCGCTGAAGAACGCTCCGCTCAGGATGACAGCATTTTTTGGGTTATTCAATTGGAAAGCAGCCAATTTGAGATCAATCAATTGGAGAGCTTCGATTGCGCCCTTTCCAAAGTAACTCCGCGCAGAAGAAAGACCTTGCTCCGCGATAACTCTCCAGTGACTAACTCGACCGCATTTTTGGGCAGGGAAAACAGCTCTGCGAGATAGGCGATCAATGCCTGATTGGCGCGGCCCTCCAGAGGCGGCGCATGAACGGCGATCTTCAACTGCGCCGCAGCGCCTTCGCCGTAAATGCCGGTAATGGCCGTTTTCTTCGCGCCCGGTTGAGCGCGCACGGCGAGGGTAACTCCGGCAGCAGAGGCGCGCAGCATCAGTTTCCCCCCCGCGCAGGCCTGCTGCCAAACAAGCTGGTTCCTACGCGGATGCGGGTTGCGCCCTCTTCGATGGCCAGCGCGAAATCGCCGCTCATGCCCATGGAAAGCACGTCGAAGCCAAGTCGCGGATAAGCCGCGGCCCAGCGCTCGCGCCACTCGCGCAAGCTGCGGAAACAGGCGCGCGTCTCGGCTTCCGGAACATCGAAGGGCGCAATGGTCATCAGTCCGCGCATCTCCAAGTTAGAAAGCGAAGGCAGAGCTTCCAGCAGTTGCGCGGCCTCGGCGGAGTCAGGCTGCAAGCCGGCCTTGCTTTCTTCCGGACTTAGCTTGACTTCGATCAGAGCGGGCAGTTTCTTGCCTAACTTGCCCGCCGCCTCATTCAACCGCTCGGCCAGCCGCAAAGAATCCAGCGAATCCACGGCATCGAATAGCTCCACGGCGCGCGCGGTCTTATTCGATTGCAGATGGCCGATAAGATGGACGCGGATCGAGTGATCCGCGCCGCGCCGCAGCGGCTCAAGCTCAGCCGCTTTGCCGGCAAACTCCTGCACGCGATTTTCGCCGAAGAGAGTGAGTCCCAGCGCGGCTGCCTCGGCCAGCGTGGCGGCAGGATACGTTTTGGAGACGGCCATCAGCTCGACTTCATTGCGCGGACGGCCCGCGCGGCGACAGGCTTGCGCAATCTCCGCTTCCAGCCTTTCGAGATTGTCCACCAGCAGCGTCATCGTACTCCCATACGAGCGAAACTAAGAGGAATTTCAAGAAGGGATAACAAGCCCCTCCTCATGAACAAAAATGTTAGCGGAAGCGTTTGGTAAACAAAATCAGCGAGTTAGCTTCCGCTTCGCGGAAATCGCAAGTTAGCAAGCTGGCGGCAGTTCATTCCGGCCGTAACTTGCGACCGCAAGTGGGCTGCTCCTATCTTCCTAAGACACGCAAAAAAGCGAACTTTTCAGCTCATTCACGAATCGGATCATTCGTGAGCATGGGTTTGAAGTTCCAGATTAATAGTATGCCGGAATTCATCTGCAAAGGCCATTCATACGACTGGTCAGGAAGAGAACTGCGCGATGTAACCCGATTTCCCCCGCTTGCATAAAGTCAGAGCATCGCTCCCAATTGGCGCCTAGGTTCCCACCCTAGCCGCAAAAGCAAGAACGTGGCGAGAGCGGGACCTCAGCCGTCCCTACGGGACTCCCGCTGAATCGTGGGGACGCCCACCCAGCGCTGAAGCGCTGGGCTAATAAACTCTGCGCCTACGGCGCGGGGCCAAGGAGCCTCTACACAAGTGGCGATTTTCATATTGCTCATTCCCTCGGAGGGTAAAGCTCTTTGAATTTGCAGGCTTTCTGTAGGGGCTAAAGCCCCTACAGAAAGCCTGCAAATTCATCAGAGGTTCCCCAAGGACTGCTTATTACTCGTGCTCGTCGAGGAACTTCTCCGCCTCCAGCGCGGCCATGCAGCCGGAGCCGGCGGCGGTGATGGCTTGGCGGTAGCGGCGGTCCTGCACGTCGCCGCAGGCGAAGACGCCGGGGACGGGCACGCCGCCCTTGGTGACCAGCACGTTGTCCTTGGTGCGGATGTATCCGTCGCCATCCAGATCAATCTGGCCGGCGAAGAACTTGGCGTTTGGTTCGTGGCCGATGCCCAGGAAGAGTCCGTCGATGGGCAGGGTGGAGACCTCGCCGGTCTTCACATCGCGCAGCCGCACGCCCTTCAATTCCTTCTCTTCGACGCCCAGCACCTCTTCGATGATGACGTTGGCGCGCAACTCGATCTTGGGATTTTCATGGACGCGGTCGAGCATGATCTTGGAGGCGCGGAAGACCTCGCGGCGATGGAGCAGGGTGACTTTGGAGGCGAAGCGGGTGAGGAAGATGGCCTCTTCCATCGCCGAGTCGCCGCCGCCGACGACGGCAATCTCGCGTCCGCGGAAGAAGAAGCCGTCGCAGGTGGCGCAACTGGAGACGCCGTGGCCGATCAGCGCCTGTTCGCTGGGCAGCCCTAGCCAGCGCGCGCTGGCGCCGGAGGCAACGATCAACGTGCGGGTGAGAATTTCGCCGGTAGTGGTCTCCAGCCGGATGGGATTCGCGCTGAGGTCCACTTTGTTCAGATGAGCCAACTGGAAGGTGGCGCCGAAGCGGGCCGCCTGCTTCTTCATGTTGTCGATCAGCTCCGGCCCTTGAATGCCCTCCGGCCAGCCGGGAAAGTTCTCCACCAGGGTGGTCATCGAGAGCTGCCCGCCGGGTTCGTGGCCCTCCAGTACCAGCGGATTGAGGCCGGCGCGGCCGGAGTAGATGGCGGCGGTGAGTCCGGCGCAGCCGGAGCCAAGAATTACAGTCGAACGAATCTCGGACATGGACGTTCCTCGTTTCAATTTTAGCGCTTGGTGCGCAACGTATTCTTTAGATTCGTTTTCCTGCTGATCGGTTGCAACTGGCAAGGCTGGTGTTGAGAGTGTGTGATTCCTGGACAAGCGCGGGCGAGGACGCCCGCGAGACAGCCGGTCTGGAGACCGGCGCTACTCTGTAGACCGGCGCTACTCTGTCACAGCCGCTTGAGGAAGGAGATGGCTTCTTTGTACTGCGGAAAGAGCTTTTCCTCGGCCTTGAACTCGCGGGAATGGACGCAGCGGCGGGTTCCGCGCAGCTTAACGGGGTGCTTGAGGTGGAGCATCTCGTGGTAGAGCAGGTACTCGATGGCGTAGCGGGGGCTGGAGGGGCGGTC
>CAYVGW010000151.1:0-9809 GCA_964450895.1 uncultured Occallatibacter sp.
CATGGATACCGGGCTGAATCTGGTGGATGTGGCCGAGATTGCCCGCACGCACGTCTCCGCGCTCACCAAGGGCAAGCCGGGCCGGCGCTATATTCTGGGCGGAGAAAACCTGACCCTCAAGCAGATCCTCGACAAGATGTCGGCGCTCACCGGGATTCCTTCGCCGACGGTGGAGATTCCGTTCGTGGTTGCGGCGACGTATGCGTTTTTCGAGGAGTGGATCACCGGGCGCATCCGCGGCAAGGAGCCGCGCGCCACGCTGGAAGAGGTGCGCATGGGGCGCAAGAAGATGTACGCCTCGAGCGCCCGCGCGCAGCAGGAGCTGGGCTTCCGCATCCTGCCCGTCAACCCGGCGATGCAGGCGGCGATTGAGTGGTTCCGGGCGCATGGGTATGCGGCGTGATGCAATCGGTATTTGATTCTTTTGGTGTTATAGTTTGTTCAATAAGAGAAGTTTTGTATCAGGGGACGACTTTAGTCGTGCCGAAAGACAGCAAAATGAAGCATGGTCTTTAGCCCCTGAGGAAACGAAAGAAGGTTGAATATGAAGGCCAGCTCGACCAAATCAAAATCCAACCGCGGTGAATTTCGATGGATTTATTGGGATGAGCAATCAGAACTTCCTGAGATTGGGGATGGATTTTTTTATTTATTTTTTTTGCTTCTAATGTTGGGACGTATTGTCGATCTTCATCATGTTCAATTGAAAAGCATGAATTTTGAATCTATATTTACAATATTTTGCGTTGTTATTTTCACCCTGGCGTGGGCATTACTTACACTATTTCGGCTACGGTTTTTACGGCGCAGTCTATTCTGGGCATTATTGATCCTTCCGCAACCACTATTATTTTTCTATCAAACCCATCTCAGGGATTGGTTATTGTCTGTATCGGTTATTTTTGCTACGACTCTAATTTTGTATTTGGTTAAACCTCGTTCCATATCTGCTGGCAAAACTTCTTCCGGGGAGCATTCATCCGCATGACCCGCACCGCCATTATCGCCGCGATGCCTGACGAACTGAAGCCGCTCGTGCGCGGCTGGAAGCACTCGCGCTCGAACGGCGTTGATCTCTGGCGGTGGAGTTTTGAGGGCGGGGAGTGGATTGCCGCTTGCGCCGGGGCGGGCGTGGAGCGGGCGGCGCGGGCTTTTGCGGAGGTCGAGAAGTGCGGGGAGGTTGATCGGGTGATCTCCGTTGGCTGGGCGGGGGCTTTGCGCGAAGAGCTTTTGCCGGGGTGCGCCTACGATGTTTCTTGTGTCATTGATGCGCGGACCGGGGAGCGGTTTTTGACGCAAATCGCAGGGGTTTTGGTGGGGGAACTTCCTAACGAGACGCAGGTCCTTCGACTGCGCTGCGCTCCGCTCAGGATGACAGAGTGTGGGGGCGCTCCGCTCAGGATGACAGAGGGTGGGGGCGCTCCGCTCAGGATGACAGAGGGTGGGGGCGCTCCGCTCAGGATGGCAGAGCGTTGGGAGGACAAGGCTTTGAAAGGGCACGACTTCAGTCGTGCCGCAGAAGCAGCGCACCAAGTCGCGGCTTTAGCCGCCGAGGGAATGCACGCGGACCAACGAACCTTTCCTCAGGGGCTAAAGCCCATCGCTTCAAATGAGCCATCATGCGGCACGACTGAAGTCGTGCCCTTTCACAACAAAATCCAAAACGAGTCTATTCACGAACTTCAGAGTGAGCTTTGGCTGGTGACGGCGGCGAAGGTTGCGGATGAGACCGAGAAGAAGCGGCTTGCGGCTACCTACGAGGCGGGGTTGGTGGAGATGGAGGCTGCGGGGATTGCGCGCCTGGCGCGGATGCGCGGGATTCCGTTTTATTGCATCAAGGGAATCAGCGATGGATACAACGATAAAATTCCTGATTTCAATCGGTTTATCTCGGAAGACGGGCAGTTTCTTCTGGCTCGATTCGTCTTTTTCGCGCTGCTGAGGCCGTGGTACTGGCCCGCCCTCATCCGGATGGGCGAAAATAGCAAGAGGGCCGCGCGCGCGATTGCGGTCTCGGTGCATGATTTGTTGGCTGAGCGAGGTTTCGGCGAGCTGAATGGCGATTCAAACGACAAAGGAAACTAGCATATTGGACGGAATTCGCGCCGTCCCTACGGGACTCCGGCTAAATGGCGGGGGGCGCTCACCCCGCGTTGAAACGCGGGGCTAATCACCATTGCGCCTACGGCGCGGGCGACAAACGGCTACTTGGCAAGATGGTGGAAAGAAGGCAATGGAACCCGTTTCATCTTCCACGGGCCGGCAACGGCGGTGGGGGCTATAAAGAAATATGCGTGGACCGGGAGGTCCACGCTACAGCCGACCAGGAGGTCGGCGCTACAGTTTTGGAGTCGGCGCTACAGTTTTGGGGTTGACGCTACATTTTTTGGGTCGAAGCTACAGTTCTGGGGTTGACGCTACATTTTTTGGTCGGCGCTACATTTTTGAAGGTCGGCGCTACAGTTTGTGGTTGGCGCTACAGTTTCATGCGCCGCGAGTCGGTAACGCCGGTGAAGGAGTTTTGTGATTCAGCAAGCAGAAAAAATACCCGCAACGATGAAGGCCGTGGTCTATCGCGGCGTGAATGATCTGCGGCTGGAGAGTGCGCCGGTGCCGGAGATTGGGCCGGGCGAGTTGCTGGTCAAGATTGCCACCTGCGGCGTTTGCGGCACGGACCTCAAGAAGATTCATACCGGCTCGCACTCCGCGCCGCGCATCTTTGGGCACGAGATGGCCGGGAGCGTGGTTGCCGTGGGCGCGGGCGTGACCCAGTTTGCCCTGGGCGACCGCGTGATGGTCTATCATCACATTCCGTGCGGGCATTGCTACTACTGTCGCAAGCAGACCTTTGCGCAGTGTTCGACGTACAAGAAGGTGGGCGCGACGGCGGGGATGGAGCCATCGGGCGGCGGCTTTGCCGAGTATATCCGGGTGATGGAGTGGATCGTCGGGATGGGCGGAGTGGTCAAGATTCCCGATGGCGTGCCGTTTGAGCAGGCGGCCTTCATGGAGCCGGTGAACACGGTTCTGAAGGGCGTGAAGCTGCTGAATCTGGCCGCGGACGAGACGGTGCTGGTGATTGGGCAGGGGCCGATTGGGATCTTGCTGGCGGCGCTGGCTCTCCGGACCGGGGCGCGCGTGCTGACCTCGGATTTGTACCCGGAGCGCCACGCGATTGCCGCCGGCTTCGGGCTGCATGAGCCGATTGACGCGAACAAAGTCGTCGAGCGCGCCCATGAAGTGACGGAAGGGCGCGGGGCGGATGCGGTGATTCTGGCGGTGGGCGGAACGAAGCTGATTTCTACGGCGATGGCGGCGGCGCGGCATGGCGGCAAGGTGATGCTCTTTGCGCAGACGCAGCACGAGGTGGCCAGCTTCGATCCCGGCGCGGTGTGCATGGACGAGAAGACGCTGCTGGGTTCGTACTCGGCTTCGACGGCGATTCAGCCGGAGGTGGAGGAGCTGGTGCTGGGCGGCTATGGCAACGGCTTCGATCTGACGCGGCTGATCTCCCACCGCTTTTTGCTGGAAGAGGCAGTGAGGGCGATTGAGGTTGCGTCAAATCCCCAGGGCGACTCGATGAAGATTATGATTGAAGCTGCGCCGGGAGCGGGCGCGGAACGAGGGGGAGAGAGATGCCCGGGACAGTAAAGGCCGCGATCCTCCGGGGCCGCAAGACCGTCGAGACGGTGGTCGAAGAGGGCCGCAAGAAAGCCGAGAAGGTCGTCGAGGATGGCCTCAATACCGTCGATACGGTAGTTGAGGTTGGTTTCAACACCGTCGAGACGGTGGTGGTGAAAGGCCGCAAGAAGATTGAAACGGCCGTCAGCCTGGGCCGCAAGACGGTGGAGCAGGCGCTCTTTCACGACCGCGGCACGATGCAGGCCGCCGTTTTGCACGGCCGCGAAGATGTGCGCATCGAGCAGGTTCCCGTACCCAATGCCGAAGCCGGCGAGCTGGTGGTCGAGGTGGGCGCCGCGCTGACCTGCGGCACGGACTTGAAGGTCTTCCGGCGAGGCTATCACGCGCGCATGATTGTGCCGCCGGCGCTGTTTGGCCACGAGCTGGCCGGAACCGTGGTGCAGGTGGGCGAAGGGGTGGCGGAGTTTGCCGCCGGCGACCGTGTCGTGGTGCTCAACTCCGCCCCGTGCGGGGAGTGCTATTACTGCAAGCGGGAACAGGAGAATCTCTGCGACGATCTGCTGTTCAACAACGGCGCGTATGCCGAGTACATCCGCGTTCCGGCGCGGATTGTGGCCAAGAACACGCTGCGCATTCCGGCGCAGGTGCCGCTGGAGCACGCGGCGCTGACGGAGCCATTGGCCTGCGCGGTGCATGGCTTTGAAGACTCTGGCCCGCATCCCGGCGACACGGTGGCGGTGATCGGCGGAGGGCCGCTGGGGCTGATGATTCTGCATGTGGCCGCGCTCTACGGCTGCCGGGTGATTGCCCTGGTCAAGCACGATGGGCAGGCGGAAGCGGCGCGGCAGTTGGGCGCGGCGCATGTGGTGCAGACGAGCAGCATCCTCACGGCGATCAACGAGACGCGCGCGCTGACGGAAGGGCGGGGCGTGGACATTGCCATTGAGGCCGTGGGCCTGCCGGAGGCGTGGCAGGAGGCGGTCGAGCTGGTGCGCAAGGGCGGCACGGTGAACTTTTTTGGCGGCTGCGCTCTAGGCACGGAGGTCAAGCTGGACACCAACCGGCTGCACTACTCCGACATTACGCTGCGCGCCACCTTCCATCACACGCCGGCCATCTGCCGCAAGGCGCTGGAGCTGATCGGCAGCGGACGCTTCCAGGCGGATGCCTTCATCACCGGACGCGCCCCCCTTGCCGAACTCAACCGCGTCTTTGCGACACTGATGAATCGATCGAGCGAGATCAAGACCGCCATTGTCCCCGAGGTGAAGAGATGACGATGGAAGCCGTGGAAGAGAAGAACCGGGAGCTGCTGAAGCGCGGCTGGGCGGCGCTGCCGGCAAGCTATCGCATTCCCGAGAGCGCGCCCACGCTGGACGAGGCGCGGGCCTGGTGCCGGCAATTGGCCGAGACGCATTACGAGAACTTTCATGTGGCGTCGTGGTTTCTGCCCAAGGAGCTGCGTCCGCACTTTCATTCGATCTATGCCTACTGCCGGGTCTCCGACGATCTAGGCGACGAGGTGGGTTCGCCGGAGGCGGCGCTGGCTTTGCTGGGGCTTTGGGGCCGCGAGCTGGATGCCTGTTACGAAGGCCGCGCGCGCCATCCGGTCTTTGTGGCGCTGGCCGAGACGATCCAGCAGTGCTCGATTCCCAAGGAGCCGTTCGCCGATCTGCTGAAGGCCTTTCGCCAGGATCAGGTTGTCAGCCGCTACGAGACGATGGAGGAGGTGCTGGGCTACTGCCGCTACTCGGCGAATCCGGTGGGGCGGCTGGTGCTGTATGCCAGCGGCGAGGCGAATGAGGAGAACTTCCGCCTCTCGGACGCGACCTGCACGGCGCTGCAACTGGCCAACTTCTGGCAGGATGTTCGCTCGGATTACACGGAACGAAGCCGCATCTACATTCCTCAGAAGGATATGGCGTTCTTTAACGTGAGCGAAGAAGAGATAGCCGAGGGCAATGCCACGCAGGCATTTTGCGATCTGCTGCGTTCCGAGGTGGCCGATGCGCGTTTGCTCTTTGAGGAAGGCATGCCGCTGATTGGCCGGGTCAACCGCGATCTGGCCATCGATCTGGACCTGTTCAGCCGCGGCGGCCTGGAGATTCTGCGGGCCATTGAAGAAGCTGGCTACGACGTGCTGAGCGCGCGGCCGGCCATCTCCAAGAACAGGAAGTTGAAGCTGATGCTGCGCGCCGTCAGCGGCAAGATGCTGCCCTTTCTGCGCCTCGGACCACGAAGTTGAAGGAAGACAGCTTGACGCACGATGCACAATTGAATGCGGCCTATGCTGCCTGCCGCGCCATCGCCAAGCGCGAGGCGAAGAATTTTTATTACTCTTTTGTTGCTCTGCCGGAGCCGCGCCGCAACGCCATTTGCGCCATCTACGCCTTCATGCGCCACGCAGATGATCTGGCCGACGACGAGAGCCTGCCGCGCGAGGAACGCCGCAGACGCCTGGATGCCTGGATGGCCGAATGGCGCTCTGCCAGACCGGGCGGCAATTCCACTGATCTTGTCTTTCTGGCCATGCGCGATGCGGTCGAGCGCTATCACATTCCGCTCACTCTGCTGGATGAGTTAGTCGCCGGCGTGACCATGGACCTGGATCATGCTAACTCCGGCGCGCCGGATTCTTACGCCACCTTTGCCGACTTATATCGCTATTGCTATCTGGTGGCCTCGGTGGTCGGCTTGGTCTGCATTCGCATCTTCGGCTACACGGACCCGCGCGCCGAAAAGCTGGCCGAGGAGACAGGCATTGCGTTTCAGTTGACCAACATTCTGCGCGACGTGGCCGAGGATGCGGAGCGCAAACGCGTCTATCTGCCGCTGGAGGATTTGGCGGCGCACGGAGTTTCACTTGACTCGCTGATCCAGAGAGCGCACGGCGCTCCGCCCACCTCGAGCGAGCGGGCGTTGCTGGCAGCGATTGGCGGGCGAGCGGAGGAATTTTATCAATCGGCGCAGGAGTTGCTGCCGTTGATCGACCGCGAGAGCCGTCCCGCGCTGTGGGTGCTGGTGACGATCTATCATGGGCTTCTGAAGCGCATCGAGGAAGCGGACTATGATGTCTTTTCGCGGCGGGCGAGCGTGCCGATGGCGCAAAAGATGGCCATTCTGGCTACCGGGCTGGCGCGGATGGGGCTGGCGCGTCTGCGCGGCTGAGATCGATAGAGCCCAGTCGAACAAAACCGAAAAAGCCAGGGTAATCGCATTTGAACTTCGCCAAACGCCCATCATTCTCGCGATACTCATGCGGGCGGCTTTTCGGAGGGAGCAGGGGCATTTATGCCCCTGAAGCGAGACTTGGGCAGGCTGGCCTTTAGGCCCGGGGCTAAAGCCCTGTCGTTTCAGAGATGAATTCAGGGGCATAAATGCCCCTGCTCCCTCCGGATGATTTCAAATGCGATTGCCCTGCCGGAAAAGCTGAATTTTATTGTTGATTGCCCTCCTGAATCTGTATAATTCCCGCGGATTCCGGTTGCCGATTCTTTGGATTTGAACGCGGCAAGCGGCGATGGGGCGCACCTCACTGGCACGCAAGCACCGCAGCGTGACCGCCCCGGCGCTCCGATCCTAATATGTTGACAAGAAAGGATCTACGATGAACGGACGCAAGGACAATTCCATTCTGAAGTCGTTTTTTTCTTTACTTTTCAAAGTTTCTTCAGGCGTCGCTCGACGGTTTGTGACGTTCAGTCCGGCATTGACCACGCCGTGGAGTGCGAACGCCCCGCTGAAGCCGCGGCGTGGAACGGCTTTCGCCGTCGCGGTTGGACTCGCACTGGTCTGCCTGTGGACCGCGCCGGGAAGATGCCAGAAGCCGCTGCTCAATCATGGGGGCGGGGGCGCTACCGAATGCGTAACATTGGGTTGGAATGTGGTACACAACGTCGCAAGTTCCTCTTCGGCCGGCGAATCCGGCGCAGATACAGTCGCGCAATCCCTCAGCGTATCCCCCCTGAGCGGCAGCACGATTTACTATCCGGCCAATCAGTCGTTGAGTATTTTCGGGACGGCACTCTACGAGACGGCCAAGGGTACGGAAGAGGACACAGGCATTCCTGTTTCGTTCACCTCCGATTCAACAGGAGTCTGCACAGTGGCCGTGGATCCCTGCGACGGCGGTTATAAAGTCTCGCTGTCGAGTACCGGCATCTGCAAACTCCATGCCTCGGCGCTTGCGAGCGGGATGTTCAAACCGGCTGATTTGGAAGTCAGCTACACCATCGCGACGGCAACGGAGCCGGTCTTTACCGTGACCACGCTGACCGATGACGCGACGGGAATCGCCGGCAACTGCACGAATCAAAATCTGGCAAGCGCCACGCTGGATCTTTCATGCAGCCTGCGCGACGCCATCGCGGCAGGCACGGCGGCCTGGAAGGCGAACACCCAGCTCACGCCCACGATAAACTTCTCGCCATTCTTGCAGTACAACGGGGCGACGATCAGCACCGTCAATCCCGGCACGTATACCCTCAGCGGGAGTCCTCTGACCTTCAGTCAGGAGGGCGTTTCCATCAACATCGCCGGGCCGGGCGAAGGCGTGTTGAGCATCGACGGCGCGGGCAAATCCTCTGTCTTCTCGGTAGGCTGGTATGGGACCGTCAACATTTCGGGACTGACCATCAGCGGCGGAAAAGGCGGGGGCATTGTACTCAACACGGACACCGGTTTTTCCATCGACCACTGCATTGTCAAGGGAAACTCCGGCACGGACGGCGGCGGCATCGATGTCTACAGCGGCAGTTGGATCACCATCAGTTACAGCACCATCAGCGGCAACACGGCGGCCAAAGGCGGCGGAATCAACATTGGGCAACGCGCGGAAGCCGATCTTTATTACACCACCGTCAGCGGCAACTCCGTCTCCGCGGGCGGAGATGGGGGCGGAATCTCGAACGACAGTTCCGGCATGCTCAAGCTGTTCAGCAGCACGGTCAGCGGCAACTATATCAGCGGCGCCAGCGGGAGTGGCGCGGGCATCCACACGGACGCCGCGGAAGGCTCCAATGAACTCTCCAACAGCATAGTTGACGGCAACTGGATCGGCACAGCCTCGACCGCCAGCCTGTACGACGACCTCAACGACGGCTCCGGAAGCACGGCATCCTCCAGCTTCAGCAGCGATAGCGGCAACCTGGGCGGGAACGTGGTAGGCGTCTACAACAGCCAATCGGCCAGCGCGCCTTCTCCGGCCATCAGGATTTCGCCGCTGGCCTTCTACGGCGGGCTGACGCAAACGATGCTCCCGCTGCCCGGTTCACCGGCCATCTGCGCGGGCACGTTGGCCAACATCCCCACCGTGCCGCCGGCCACCGCGGCAGCAACCACCGAGCAGCGGGGGTATCCCAACACCAACACCAGCTACACCAACTACACCGGCAGCACGGCTTGCGTGGATGCGGGCGCGACGCAGACCAACTACTCGGTCAGCTTCGCGGCGATCAGCAGTTCTGAACCCTCCTCGCCGCAAGTGGTCAATGAACCTTTCTTCAACCCTGTTCCGGCGGTTACGCTCTTTGAGAGCGGGTTCGTCTTTGCCGACGGCCAGGATGCGATCACGATTCCTCTGACGCTATCCGGAGCCGGCACGCTGAGCGGCAACTCGGCGGCGACGGATGCGGTCATCGACGATACGACGGCCGGCGTGGCGGCCTATCTGCAAGGAACGAGCGGGTATTCGAGCCTGACCGTCAACCAGGCAGGCAGCGGGGATACGCTGACCGCGAATTTGGCGCTCAATAGTTTCGTGACCCCGATCCCGTCGGTTCAGTCTGTCAGCGCCGCATTTAACGTGGTGGCTCCCGTGCTGATCTTCGGCACGGCTCCCCCGAGCACAGTGGCCGCGGGAGGCAATGCCGGCACGGTGACAGTACAGGTGGAGGACGGCAGCGGAGACGTGGTGACCTCTTCCTCGGATCTGATCAGCCTGGTAGTTACCGGACCTTCGGGCTACTCCAAGAGTTACCAGACCAACGCGTCGAGTGGCGTGGCCTCCTTCAACCTCTCTTCTGCAACATTGACCGTTCTCGGCGGATATACCTATACAGTCTCGATGACCGGCGCAAGCGACCTGGTGGCGAGCGAGACGGTCCCCCCCATTCCCGCCGCCCTCCTCACCCCCGCCCCCGGCTCCACGCTGACCGCCTCGCCCGTCG
>CAYVGW010000152.1:0-9781 GCA_964450895.1 uncultured Occallatibacter sp.
TCAACCTCCCGGTCGGCTGTAACGTGGACCTCCTGGTCCACGTTTGTTTCTTCCTAGCCACGGGCTTTTTGTTCATGATTCCCTGTCCCTCCGTACCTTATCCTTCCCGCGCATCTTTGACTCCAAAGTAACTGGAGTGAAATTACTCGAAGAGATGCGGAGCATCAGATTTGAGAGATACACCGTTAGGGCGTGAATTGCTGGTTTTTTGTCAGCGAAATGCCTGTGCGTAGCCCCGGCTTTCGATTCTGATAGATCCCGGTAATGTGAAGCTGTGTAACCATAAGAGCAGTGATATTGACTCGCACGGTGTCCGAAAACGAGACTTGCAGAGTCATCGGCTTAAACCTCCGTAATCATGTTTTTTCAGTGTTTGCGTGTTATATTTGGACCATTAGCATCCTGATTCCCGGAATTCATTGGTTCTGGCTCATTCGGTGTTCTGCGTCCGCATTTTCACGATAATTTGTCTGAGTTTCACGTGAGTTCACGCTCTTGGTGTTTTTCCCCACTCACCTGGCGTGCCTCCATCGTGTGAATCTGGCCAATGATTCTACAGGGAGAATTCCATGAACTTCGCATTCGAGAAACACACAGCGTCGCCCCGGATGGCACACAAGGCCATCGAGATTGGCCTCTCGGCCATTGTCCTTTTGGCGCTTGCCCTTCCCGCGCAGGCCGACAATCTGGTCCTGAACGGCGGCTTCCAGACGACTACGGTCAAATCCGCCACCAACGCCAGCAACTCGAACGGCGGCGAGATGGGCTATAACCTCAATGCGACAGATTGGACGACGAGCGGCTATAACTTTCTCTATACTTCAGCCGCCGCCGCCACCTCTGGCGCGGAGGGTCAATATGGCATTGTGGCCTTGGATGCCGGCAGCAGTCCCACGCTTACGGCCAGCCCTGCCGGCGGCAATTTCATCGCCGCGGATGGCAATAAGGGGGTGGGTGCAATCACGCAGACCATCACCGGTCTGACCGCCGGCGACACCTATCAGCTCACATTCTATTGGGCCGGCGCGCAGCAGTATGGCTCCGCGTTTACCGGGGTAACCACCGACCAGTGGCAGGTAAGCCTGGGCACGCAGACCTTTGACACAGCCGTGTTGACCGACCCCAGCCATGGATTTACCGGCTGGGAATCTGCATCCTTCGATTACACGGCCACCAGCAGCACCGAGGTTCTCTCGTTTTTATCGGTAGGAACCGGCGCTCCGCCCTTCGCTCTGCTCGACGGCGTCTCGCTGGAACAGGTGGTTACCCCGGAACCCAGCACTCTACCTCTGCTGCTGACCGGCCTGATTGGCATTCTTGGAGTTTTCCGCGCAAGGAACTGGCGCAAAGGCACTCTCTAGCCGATACTTTTCCTAGACGAGGCGGCGCTCTCCGCTCCGCCTCGATTTTCTCCGTCGGCATGGCTGCCAGCAAGCGTGGAGTGGAAACCCTTGGATATTCTGGAAGCGCTCAAGCAGAATCTACCAGCTCCGGTACTGGATATGGTTCGCCTGAGCGTATGCTTCTTCCTGCTGATGGCGGTCTTTGCGCCTCTGGAAAAGCTCTTCGCTCTGCATCCGCTGAAGATCTTCCGCAAATCCTTTCTCAGCGATCTGGGCTATTACTTTCTCAACAATCTGCTGCTGCAATCGCTTCTGGCCATGCCTATGGCGGCCATCGCCTGGTCGCTGGGGCACGTGATTCCCGCGGAATTGCGCGCCTGGCCGGCAGGGCTGCCGCTCTGGGCGCGCCTGACCGCGGCCCTGGTGGCAGGAGAATTCGGATACTATTGGGCGCATCGCTGGGCGCACGAGATCCCTTTCCTGTGGCGCTTCCATTCAATACATCATGGCCCGGAGCAGATCGACTGGCTGGTCAATACCCACGCGCATCCGCTGGACGTCGCTTTTGGCCGCCTGGGTGCATTCGTCCCCATGTTTGCGCTGGGGCTGGCGCAACCGATGGTGGGACACACGCCCGATACAGTCTTGATGCTTTTCCTGGTACTCGGTATGCTCTGGGGATTTTTCATCCACGCCAATCTGCGCTGGCGCTTCGGCTGGCTGTCGGTGCTGGTCTCGACGCCCGCCTTTCATCATTGGCACCACACCAACGACGAACATGTGGATAAAAATTACGCATCCATGCTGCCGATTATGGATATTCTCTTCGGCTCCTGGTATATGCCCAAAAAAAAGTGGCCGCCCAAGTACGGCGTTTCCACGCCCATGGCTCCCGACCTGGCAGGCCAATTTGTGCAGCCCTTCCTGCCTCAGCCAAAGATCCAAGAGGACAAGACAAACTGACGGCCTTCAAAGCGGAGTGAACCCTCAACCTGAAACAGTTGAGCCGCTTGCAAAAGCCGGCGGAACCGGTTCGAACACCCCGGAACTTTTCTTTGCGGAACGGTGAATCTGCTCTTTACGATCCTCTATTTTTAGTGCCTGATCATGGTGCATGAAGCGTGTCGATGTGCAAAATCAGGCTGCTTCGCCAGCGCGCCAGTTTCTCTTCCCGCGTCATCCGCGCGCAGGCTGGGCTAGTCGAGGCCAGAACCTGAAACGGAATCTGTCGAACTCCCGCAAGAAGAGGCAACGCCTTGCGGCGAAATAGTTTCTCCGCGGGCTGACCGTTGAAGCAAATCATCTCGATCTGCGGATGATGGCCGAGAAAGCTCCGGAAATCATTCGGCTCGACGCTTTCCAGCGCGATCTTCGCGTCGCTGCTTCCGGCGCGCTCGGCTGCCTTACAAACGTCCCACAAAGCCAGGCCGCTCTGGCGCATCCGCTCCAGCCGTTGTGCGTACGGCAAGTCCGGCGCGGCGCCGATCAACTCGCCCATGATCCACCAAAAACAATTTCGGGGATGCGCATAGTATTCACCCGCCGCGAGCGACTTCACGCTAGGCAGCGTGCCCAGAATCAGCACGCGCGCCTCGGCCGACTCGACCGCGGGAAAACTAACGTATTTCATCGGGAATATCTCACTCCGTGATGATGAACAAAGGCCAAAAGCCTCCCTAGCAACAATAGAATGGCAAAGGCGACAACGCACGCCAGAAGCAGCCGGCCGGAACGCGGCTGGAGCGGTTTTGCGCGGCGAGAGTGGGAGGCGCGGCTCATCGGCAGGAGAGCAAGGACTCGATAGTTATCTTATTACAATCGGGAAAGCGCCCACCATAAAGCTTCTCGTGTTCAGAGCGCAGGCAATGGTAATTCTTCATGGACGTACGTGGGCGGGGAGGCCCACACGAAAGCCGGCCTGGAGGCCCGCGCCGCCTATCGCGCGGTTGTCCATGCGGTTTCACATATTTTGAAGAATTTAATGACAAGAGGATTTTTCGGCCCTCGTTTTGCACCTATTGTTCCTGAATGAATTGACGATAGCGTATGCATGAAAGTGTGATTGTGGCGCCTGCGGAGCGCGATCGGCTACTCCCGCTGAGGTCATACACCATAGGAGGTTAGCCATGAAGGGAAGACTGCTGATTGTTGAAGACGAACCGATTGTAGCTTTGGACCTGAAGCAGGAGGTCGAGCAACTGGGCTGTGAAGTGCTGGGCGTGGCGGAGAGCGCCGACGAAGCGCTGGTGGCGGCTGGGGTTCACCGGCCCGACCTGGCGCTGATGGACGTGCGCATTGTGGGCAGCGTGGATGGGATTCAGACGGCCGGGTTGCTGCGCGCGGCCTACCACATTCCTGTGATCTTTCTAACCTCTTACAGCGATGAAAGCACGATCTCGCGCGCGGCAAAAGAAATGCCGTATGGCTATCTGACCAAGCCCTTTCAGAGCGGCGAACTGAAGGCGACGCTGCAGGTGGCCCTGCATAAAGCCAAGGAGGATGCGCGGCTGGTGGCATCCCATCGCAAGCTGGAAGCCACGGTTGGCGGCATGCGCGAGGGGGTGCTGATGCTTTCCAGCGAGGGGCGGGTGGAGTTCATGAACCCCGCCGCGGAGACGCTTTCCGGCTGGTCGCTGTCCCGCGCCAAAGGCCGGCAACTGAGCGATGTCATGAACCTGTCGGATGCCAGCCAGCGCACTGCCGACCCGCTGGAAGGGCTGAACAAACAGGAGGATGCGATCTCCATTGAAGAGTTTGGCTGGAGCCTGATGCAACCCGGCGGCGCCGCGCTGCGCGTGGATTTGAGCATCGCGCCGCTGGCTTCTTCATCCGGTCAGCGCAAGGGCTATGTGCTCACCATCCGCAACGCCTCGGAACGGATGCGTTCCCAGGCCATTGATGAGACGCTCGACGAGGCGCACTCCTTTGATGAGGCGCCCACGGCGATGGTGCAGTTGGATGGAAACGGCTGCATTGTGCGGGTGAACCAGGCGTTGCAGCGCGAGTCGGGAGTGCCGGCGGAGAGCCTGATTGGCCGGTCGCTGACCGGGCTGAGCATGGACCCGGACCCGCGCATTGCCAAGGATTTGATGCATACGCTGCTGCAAGGGGGCACCTTTATGGCCACGCCGCGGCCGCGCATGGTGAATTAGTTTCGTCTCCGCATGAATCTGTCATGACCGGAATGCTGCGCCGGCCTTCGGGTCGTCTGTAACGCGGGCGTCCTCGCCCGCGCTTGTCCATGGTTCATTGCAGATTCATGCGGTCTATGCAGTAGGGATTTCTTTACCGGTGTAGAGTGCGGCGTGGACCGGTAGGTCCGCGCAACAGCCAGCCCGGAGGCCGGCGCTACAGACATATCATTCGGTCGCGGATTGAGAAATGCGATTGTGTTGAAGGCTTGGCGGAGAGCATTGGTGCTCTCTGCCGGAGTTTCCCGCTTCAGGATTTCTTCATTTTGACGTTCTTAGTTGGGACTAATTTTGGCTTGCCTAATTATCTTCGCCATTCTTGCTGACTCAGAGCGATACTGTAGACGCAGGGGAGCCTATGCTCCCCGCTTGCTGGATGGAAGAAACCCAGGGACTGGCTCGAAACGCTGAAACTGAAGCCCTGGAGGCATCGATGCCGTTCATCGACGACGCGCAACCCGTTCAAAACTCAGCGGCCGGCTGGCTTCCGTGTGAATTTCAAGCAGGAAAGAACTTTCCCGAGTTGTTGCGTGTGCTCTTTGAAGGGCATCCGGAGATGGTTCTGCTGACCGACGATCGTGGTCGGATTGTTGGCGCCAACGCGGGTGCCCTCGCAGGACTAGGCTACCGTCGCGATGAGTTGGACGGACAACGGATCGAAATGCTTCTGCCCGAGAACCTGCGGGAGCGCCACACCGGCCACCTGCGGCAGTTCATGGAGCATCCCTCGATCCGCGCAATGGGCGCGGGACTGGACCTGAAAGCCCGCGACGCCCACGGAAACGAGTTTCCCGTCGACGTAATGCTGCGGCCCTTTTCCTGCGGGGACAGTCCGTATGTGATTGTCGTCTGCCGGCGCCTGGACGAGCAGTTGGCGCGCAGTCAGGCACAAATTCACGCACTGGTAAACGGCGTTACCGATTATGCCATTTATATGCTCGACCC
Source organism: uncultured Occallatibacter sp. (assembly GCA_964450895.1). Classification (GTDB taxonomy): domain Bacteria; phylum Acidobacteriota; class Terriglobia; order Terriglobales; family Acidobacteriaceae; genus Telmatobacter. The sequence continues at coordinate 5,480 of CAYVGW010000152.1, forward strand.
CGAGGGTCGGGTGGCCACCTGGAATATCGGTGCGGAGCGAAGCACAGGGTATACGGCCAGAGAAGTTCTTGGAAAGCACTTTTCACTCTTCTTCTTGCCCGAAGACGCGCAGGCGGGAGTGCCGGCGGAGGAATTGGCGACAACCGTGCGCCTGGAGCGCTATGAGAGCGAGGCATGGCGGCAGCGCAAGGACGGAACAAAGTTCTGGGCGCTGGTGACGCTGACCGCCATTCGCGGTCCCAACGGAGAGCTGCGCGGCTTTGCCAAAGTGACGCGGGACATGAGCGCGCAGAAGGCTGCCGAAGTGGCGTTGAAAAGCCTCAACGCCCAATTGGAGCGCTACCGGATTATCGTCGAAAATGTCACCGACCATCTGATCTATACCCTGGATGCCGAGGGGCGGATCGAGAGTTGGAATCCCAGTGCGCAGAGGATACTGGGATATCCGCCCGAAGAGGTGGTAGGCCTGGAGTATGCCATGAATTTTCTTCCCGAGGAGGCTGAGGCGGGCGAGCCGCAGCGGCAACTGGAGGAGGCGTCGCGCAACGGGCATTGCGCGACGGAAGGATGGCGGAAGCGCCGCGATGGATCAATCTTCTGGTCAAGCGGCGTACTGACGGCTCTTCGCAATCAGGAGGGAACGCTGACCGGCTACATCCGCGTGGCGCGTGACATGACACTTCAAAAACGGCTTGAAGAGTCGTTGGCGCGGGTGGCGATGGATATGGAAAAGCGGGTTGCGGAGAGGACCCGCGAACTGGAAGAGACGGTTGCGGAGTTGCAGCGCAAGAATCAGGAGGTCGAGGCCTTTGTCCATATCGTTTCCCATGATCTGCGGGCGCCGCTGGTGAATGTGCAGGGCTTTGTGCGCGAGCTGGAGGAGAGCAGCAAAACTCTGCGGGCGATTATTCGAGACTGCCCGCGCTGGGAGGTCTGCTGGCCGGGCATCCGGCCGGTCCTGGAGGATGAGATTGGCGGCGCTCTGCACTATATCTCCGCCTCCACCACCAAGTTCGAGCGGCTGATCAACGCCCTGCTGGGACTCTCGCGCCAGGGCCGCCAAGTCTATCAACTGACGCGGGTGAATGTCTGGGAGCTGGTGACCAACGCAGTGGCCACCTTCCAGCAGATGATTGTCGAGGCCGGTGCGGAGGTCGTGGTGCGAGCCTTGCCTTCCGCGACCGCCGATGCGACTGCCCTGGGGCAGATCTTTTCCAATCTGATTGGCAATGCGATCAAGTACCGCAGTCCTGATCGCCGGCTCCGGATCGAGATCGACGGCAAGGTGGAAGAGGAGATGGTTCACTACTGGATCCAGGACAATGGTCTGGGGATCCCCGAATACGGAATGAGCAAACTCTTTCAGGTCTTTCAGCGCTTCCATCGCGAACAGTCGGAAGGGGAAGGAATGGGATTGGCCATTGCGTATCGCATCGTCGAGCGGCTGGGGGGGAAGATTTGGGCGGAGAGTCAAGAAGGAGAGGGAACAACCTTTCATTTCTCCTTGCCCGCGAACCCCGTTGCGCCACAAAGGAACGCATGATGGAGGACCGAGGACGACCGCTGATGAAATCGTATGAATCGACCTTTACCATTCTGATCGTCGATGACGACGACGGGCATGTTGAATTGGTGCGCCGTAACCTGAGCCGCATCGCGCTGGGCAATCCGATCTGCGCCTTGAACGATGGCGAACGCGCATTGGACTATATCTTCCGCCGGCGCGAGTATGTGCATCGTTCCAGCGCGACCCTTCTGATCCTGCTGGACATTAATATGCCCGGCAGCATCAATGGCATTGATGTGCTGCGCCAGATCAAGGCCGATCCGCGGACGTGCAAGACTCCGGTCATCATGCTGAGCACCACCGACGATCCGCGCGAGGTCGCCCTCTGTTATGAGTTGGGCTGTTCGGTCTACATCACCAAGCCGGTCGAGCCGCTTCAATTTATTGAAGCCATCAAGCGGCTGGGACTCTTTCTGCAAGTGATCCGTTTACCCGAGAACGATTGCGGAACTGAGGCGGTTCCCGAACCATGAGCAGCATTCCTGTCACCGAGGCAACCAAGGCCCGGCGGATTCTCCTGGTGGAAGATGACCCGGGGAATGCCGAACTGGTCCGGAGAACGCTCCAGCGCTCCGGCTATTCGGTCGAGATTGCACCCGGCGTTGCAGCCGGACTGAAGGCTCTCGGCCGCGAGGATTCCGGCGAGTTCATGGCGCTGCTGCTGGACTACCGCCTGCCCGACGGTGAACCCTGGCAGGTCGCCGACGCGGCGCAGACGCGCGTCCCCGAACTTCCCGTCGTCTTTGTCACCGCCGTCAGCGACGAGAAGGTGGTCATCGAGGCCTTGCGCCGCGGTTTTGCCGACTACGTGAAGAAAACCGACGGCTTTTGGAATGAATTGCCGCTGGTGTTGGAGCGGGTGGCGCGGCTAGGCCGCCTCAAGGGACGGCTGGATGAGACCAGCGCGTTGATGAGCGCCATCGTCGAGCACTCCTCGGACCTGGTCGCGGTTTATGACGGCGACGGCAAGCTGGTGTATGTTTCGCCGGTCTGCCTCACCCTGCTGGGCATGCAGCCCGATGAACTGATTGGGCGTTCGTGGATGGAGATCGTGGTCCCGGAGGATGTAGAGCATCTGCTGAAGATGCTGGCCTCGCTGGAGGAAAGCGATTTTCATCCTGCCACCTTGCGCTGCTGCCACAAGGAAGGGTCAATTGCCTGGGTGGAGGCCCGCGCGGCCAAGCTCAAGACCGCAACTTCGGCCCAGCCCATGGTCGTGCTCACCCTGCACGATGTAACCGCGCAGCGCGAGCACGAGGAGAGGATGGAGGCCTCGCTTAAGGAAAAGGAGGTGCTGCTGGGCGAAATCCATCATCGCGTCAAAAATAATCTGCAAGTGGTGCAAAGCCTGCTGCGCATGAGCGCGCGCCTGTTGCCTCCGGGCAAGGCCCGCACGGCGGCCGAAGCCACCATTCAGCGCATCAACGCCATGGCCCTGGTCCATGAGCGGCTTTACCGGGCGCAGGATATGGCCAGCCTCTCGCTCTCCAACTATCTTCGCGATCTCTTCAAGGGGGTCGTCGCGTCGAACTCAGCGCCGCCCGGCCAGATTCAACTGCGCCTCGACACAGAGGAGATCCCTCTCACCCTGGACCTCGCCATTCCCTTCGGTTTGCTGGTCAATGAATTGATCTCCAACAGCTTCAAGCATGGTTTTCCGGAGAACCGCCCGGGCACGATCGGGATTTCCATTCATCGCGTGGATGGAGTTGTGCGCCTGGTGGTCACCGACGACGGCGTTGGCTTGCCCGCGCACTTCGACGCGGCCTCCTCTCCCTCGATGGGGCTGAAGCTGGCCGCCAGCCTCGCCCATCAACTAGGCGGAAGCCTCAACTTCTCCAATGGGAACGGCTGCCGCGTCGAGGCCGATCTGAAACGGCTGTAGATGGTAATTTACCGCTATCATTCAGTTTTCTCGACTCCTGTTAGAATAGAGACTGCCGTAGTGCGCGGCAAAGCTCTCTATGCTAAGAGCGGCCTCAGGACCATTTGATCCCCGACCCCTGATACTGACAACTTACAACTGAAAAGGAAAAGCCCCCTGTGACCCAGACGATTCGTAATATCGCCATCATTGCCCATGTGGACCACGGCAAGACAACCCTCGTAGACGCCATGCTGCGGCAATCAGGAACCTTCCGCGCCAATGAGCAGGTGGCCGACCGGGTGATGGACTCGAATGAACTGGAGCGGGAGCGGGGCATCACCATCCTGGCCAAGAACACCGCCATCGTCTTCGAGGGCGGCAAGATCAACATTGTGGACACCCCCGGCCACGCCGATTTCGGCGGCGAAGTCGAGCGCGCGCTCAAGATGGTGGATGGCGTGATGCTGCTGGTGGATGCTGCGGAAGGGCCGCTGCCGCAGACCCGCTATGTGCTGGCCAAGGCTCTCGAGGCCAAGCTCAAGCCCATCGTCGTCATCAACAAGATCGACCGCCCCGACGCGCGCCCCCAGGAAGTTCTGAACGAAATTTACGATCTTTTCATCGATCTGGACGCCGAAGAGAGCCAGCTTGACTTCCCGGTGCTCTACGCGGTGGCCAAGGCCGGCACGGCCTCGCTCGATCCAGCCGTCCCCGGCGTGAACTTGCAGCCGCTCTTTGAGTCCATCGTCTCGACGATCCCTGTGGCCACCGGCGACGCCGAAGCCGCCCTGCAGATTCTGGTCACCAATCTCGATTATTCGGATTACTTTGGCCGCATCGCCATCTGCCGCGTCTTCCAGGGCACGCT
>CAYVGW010000153.1:0-9729 GCA_964450895.1 uncultured Occallatibacter sp.
CCTGCGGGATGTTTTTCAATGTATTTGCCCATATTCAGTCCTTTTTCCGCAGCCTGTAATGCCAGTCAGGGGATGGAAGCGGAAGCCCGTTTTCAACCATTGCAGCGGTTCTTCAGTAGTGGAGAACGGAAGATCCGCGATACAATGTTTACAACAGTGACAAAGCGAGGGTGAAATGGCAAAAGCAGCTTCTTCGATGGTCATCAGCATGCGCCTGCCGACGGAGACCGCCAAGCGCCTCAGGCGGTTGGCGAACCGCTATGGATGGACGCCCAGCGACGCCAGCGCGCGGCTGGTGGAGGAGGGGTTGCGCCGCTCCGAGTTTGCCTTCATCGACTTCCGCGATACCCCGGCTGGGCGGCAAGCCTGCATCCAGGCCAGTTCGCTGGCGGTGTGGGAAGTGATCCAGATTGTGCGCGGGTACAAAGGTGATACGGCCGCCGCGGCCAAGCATCTGGGCTGGTCGCAGGTCAAGGTGCAGGCCGCGGTCCACTACGCGGAGGCCTTTTCCAGCGAGATCAACGAAGCCATCGCCGACAACCAGGCGACGGATCTAGCAGCGTTGAAAAATATGCTGCCGCAGACCGTCGAGTTTCTTCCCAAGAAATCCGCGAGCCGCTAATCATGCTGAAACTTCTGCTCAACGAAGAGATTGCACCATGTGTGGCCGCCAGCCTGCGCCGCCGTGAGGGCGGGATCGTTGTCGCCGCGCTGACCGAGTGGGAGGGCGGCAACTTTGTGGGCAAAGATACCGCTGAAATCCTACGCGAGGCAGCCGATCAGGAGTGGACGCTGGTCACCTATGACCGGCTGAAGGTTCCACCCACGCTCAAGAGTTGGGGCGAGGAGGAATGCCTGCACGGCGGCGTCATCTTTGTGGATGAAAAGAGCATTCCGCTGGCGGAGACCGCCATGCTGACCTCCGCTTTGAGCTGGATGCATCAGATGACGGAGAGCTGGGAGTGGACCAACCGGGCGCTCTGGCTTGGCTAGTCGCCTGCGATGAAAATCGAAAAATCCGGTCACTTTCCCTCAGAGGCTGAAGCCCATTCATTGATTCAGTGTCTTTCGGCAGGGCTGAAGCCGAGCCCTGTTACAAAACACAAACGCCTCTCTGCTTCACGCACTACACTAGAAGCATCCGCCTATGCTCAAGCAAATCGAATCCTACTTTGAATTCACGCGCCTCGGCACCAACTGGCGCACCGAGATTCTGGCCGGCGTCACCACCTTTCTGACGATGGCCTATATTGTGCTGGTCAACCCGGCGATCCTGGCTGCCGCCGGAATGCCGCTGGGGGCCGTCACCGCAGCAACGTGCCTGTCTGCCGGTTTTGCTTCGATCATGATGGGCGTGGTGGCGCGCTATCCGATTGCGCTCGCTCCGGGCATGGGCCTCAACGCTTACTTTGCTTACGTTGTCTGCATGAGGATGCACATCCCCTGGCAGACGGCCCTGGGCGCGGTCTTTTTTTCCGGAGTGATCTTTCTCGCGCTTACCGCCACCGGCATCCGCCAGTCGATTTTGTACGCGATTCCGCACGAGCTTTACGCTGCCGTGGCCAGCGGCATCGGCCTCTTCATTGCGCTGATCGGCTTTCGCAACGCGGGCCTGGTGGTGGGCGACGCGGATACGCTTGTCGGCCTGGGCAATATCCGCAATCCCACCGCCGCGCTGGCCTTGCTGGGCCTGCTGCTGATGGTGGCTCTGGAAGTGAAAAAGGTGCGCGGCGCCATCCTGATCGGCGTCCTCACCATCACTGGCCTCGCCTGGTGGATGGGCCTGACGCACTGGACGCACGCCAGCGGAGGCCTTGGCTCGCTGGCCTCGACGGCGCTGCAACTCGACCTGCGCGGCGCGCTCAACAAGGGCCTGCTGGAGATTGTCTTTGTCTTCTTCTTTGTGGATCTTTTTGACAATCTTGGCACGCTGGTTGCGGTCACCAAGCGCGCAGGGCTGATTGAGGCCGACCACTCGATTCCGCGCCTCAATCGCATTCTCTTTACCGATGCCACGGCCACCGTCTTCGGCTCGCTCACCGGAACCTCGACCGTCACCAGCTACGTCGAGTCCACCGCCGGCGTCGCTGCGGGAGGCCGCACGGGCGTCACCGCTATCGTCACCGGCCTGCTCTTTCTGGCGGCCATCGGCGCTGCGCCCTTCGTCGGCATCGTGCCAGCCGCGGCCACCGCTCCGGCGCTGATCCTGGTTGGCTCCATGATGCTCTCCACCATCGGCGAAATCCGCTGGCACGACCCGCTGGTCGCCGTCCCCGCCTTCCTGACGATGGTGATGATTCCCTTTACGTACTCGATCGCCAACGGCCTCGGCTTCGGCATCATCAGTTGGGCCGCGCTGCACCTGGCCACCGGCAAGCTCCGCAAACAGGACTGGCTGCTCTATCTGCTGGCCGCGCTCTTCCTGGCGCGCTTTGTCTATATGGGAGCGGGTTAGTGGCGTTTTTTCAATGGATATAGAACATGGCGTGGACCAGGAGGTCCACGAAACAGCCGACCAGGAGGTCGGCGCTACTCAGACCAATGTCAGCACGTTGGCTGCGTAGGCCTCGCCAGCCAGGGCTTGGATTCCGCGGTCGAGGGTGACGAAAATCGCATTGTGGCGGATGGCGAGGCCTAGCAACAGGGCGTCGGTAACCTGGCGATAGCCGTGCAGTTGAGGCGTGAAGGGCTGAATGAGTTCCAGCCAGGAGCAATCGATGGGCAGGTTTTTGCAGTTGGGAAGAGTGGCGATCCTGCGCAACCGTACCAGTGCTTCGCTCATCTGACGCCCACCAACACTGGGCATCGTAGTAAGGCGGACAAAACCGGACTCGGTGATGGGGCAGAGTAGCAAACGGGCTGCCCCGATCTGGCGGTGCCATGCGATGGTTCTGGCGTGGCCAATATGCTCCGGATCGGTGAGAGCGATCAGGATATTCACATCCGGCAGGTAGCTGCGCTCAGTCAATCTCATCAAGCTCGGCATGGCGGACCATTTCCGTGGTAAGGATGCGGCCCTTGGGCGGGAAGATGGGGAAACCGGAGGGACCGAGAGGACACTCGGTGAGTTCCGGAGCGACGGTAGCGGCACGCTGGCATTTTCGGATCAATTCCGTGATTGCATCGCCCAGGGTCAGCCCACTGGCGTTGGCATAGACCATGGCGAACTGGCGAGCGTCGTCGGCGATGTTGACGTTGGTTCTCATACTTCAAGTATGCACCGATTTTACAGGACGTGCAAGATTTTAGGATGAGTGCCAGATAAAATTTTTGCAGTTGTAAACAAAGGCGATTCTTTCTTGTTGGGACAAAAAATCGATTTTTTTCGCCGGATGAGGCCAGAATTGGGAGCAATATATATCAGGAGGGAGAGGCATTGAACGAGAGAAACACGGTCAACCTTATAGGGTCTCACAAACCCTGCTACGTCATTTTGCACATTGGTATGGGCCCATCCCGGACACAGGAGACGGACTATTCCATGCTTGTCGTTCATGAAGATGAGCGCTTCCAATTGCGCGAGGATATTTGGATTGAAAGACTAGATGATGCAACAGCCAGAAACATCCAGCAAGCGTGCGAACCAGCCCAGTACAAGATCAATAAGGAAATGTGGGACCGACACCTATACGCATTCGTCATGCAAGTTCCTGATCGACAACAAACGCGATACGATGGGTTGGATATACTTCACGCTGTAATTTCGCTGTCCAGATTGGTGAATCCAACCAGCACTGGTGACCGGTATTGCGCGCAAATTATGCACTTTGGCCTAAAAGATTCGGCGATCCTTGCTATCGAATATAGGGGAGCCAGTCTTGACGTGACACTTGGACCAAAAGATCGAGACTGGCTCTCGCGAGAGAATGGCGAAACGCTTCGAAAACTGATGCCGTGGACTTCAAAGGAGAAACAGATGCATCCCCGCGTTCATCGCGCGTATTGGAATCACGAATACGCGATGCGAACAAACTATATCGACATTCGATGGATGTTTGTCGTTGCGGGACTTGAGGCGTTGATAAACGTCGACAAAAACAATAACCGACATCAATTTTGTGTACGCACCCAGAAACTTGCTGAACATTTTAACGTTTCTTTAACACGGAACGACCTACAGAATGCCTACGACATGCGATCAAAACTCGACCATGCGCAGAGTTTCCTGTTCGGTTTAGATGAGATATTGCCGAGAACAGAACATAATCCGCTCTATGAGAAGCTTGAATTGGTATTAAGGAACACGGTTCGAACCGCTTTACTTGATGAAGTATTTGGCCTCACATTCGAGAATGGTGCCGCAGTTTCCGCCAACTGGAAGCTCTAGTCTTCCCACCCCGCCTCTTACCAGTCCAGCCGCGCCAGCGTATTTGCTCAATTTCGCGAAAGACTCAGATTATTCGCACTCGAACAACGACCTGTCGAGGCCGGATTGGCGAATGATGCTTTGGAGGGTTCCGCGCATGAGGGGATTGTGGAGTGGAACGGGGACGGTGATGGTGGTTTCCTCCGTTTGCAACTGCATGATGCGGTGACTGCCACGTTGGCGCACGGCGATAAATCCGCATCCTTCAAGAATCTTGCAGGCTTCGGAGCCGGAGAGGACTCTCAGCCTACCCAACGGGCACCTCAACTTGCGTGAAAAAGACCTCGCTGTGCAGCCGACGCGTAACTTCGGAGGAAGAGGCAGTCTCGAAGAAGAGCGTCAAGGCTTCGACGAGGTTGGCGCGCGCCTCCTCAATCGTGGCACCTTGGCTGGCGATGTCCAAATCGGGGCACAAGGCGACAAAGCCATCCTCTTCGCGTGAGAGGATGGCCGTCATTTGGTGTGTCCGCTGCATATTGAAATTCTACGCCAATTTTGCTGGCATCACGCAATCATCCGTCCGGGAGAGGGTTTATGCCGCATAGCGCAGGAGTTCAACCTCGGCATTGCTTTGGACGGCCTTTTCGGCTTGCTGGTAGATTCGCTCGGTGACAGCTTGGGAGAGATAGTACTCACCGCAGTTCTGGCATACCTCCGCAGGAACATCCTTGAAAACGACCACCGTATGATTTCGTTCCAGCGTAACGGTCGCCGTGCCGGGTTGTGGATGACCCGTTTTGCAAAGAACGCATGTCATGCTTGCCTCCATAGTCAACTCCTGGTTTTGAAGTCAGCCCCCCACAGCAGAGGGTCCGGCCGGTACACGGTCACCAAATAACATGCGCCCGATACGGGATCGCGCGCCACCACGGCATGAACGGGTTGCTGTTGCGCAAATCCCAGCAGCAGGACGCTGGGATAAGGTTTGTCTTCAGGATAGCTGGCGACGACCTCTCCCGACTGGAGTAATCCAGAAATCATTTCAGGCGAAATCCCTCGCTGAAACATTCGCTCAACCGCATGGCGGAAAAAACGACCTGATTACATTCCATGCCCAGTCTCCCATGGATGGCCGTCATCTGGTGAGTTCGGCGCGTATTGAAATTCTACGCCATCCTTGATCGTCCGTGAGACCTGGCAAAATCTGGGCGATTGAACTCGGCCCGCTGGGGCAGCGAATCTTGTAGCAGACTGTCTCAAGCAACAGCCAATCGCTTGAGCGTCAGGCGATCGCGGCGGACTTGGGCGAGGTCGTACTGGGCCTGCTGCGCCAGCCAGCCTTCTTCCGTCCCTCCAAAGACCAGAGAGATTCTGACCGCCATCTCGGGAGATATGCCGCGTTTCCCGTTGACGAGTTCAGAAAGCGTGTTGCGCGTTACCCCTAGGACAGCGGCGGCGTCCGTGATCGTCAAGCCCAAAGGCTCGATGCAATGCCGCAATACAACGCCTCCGGGATGCGGTGGGTTTTTCATGATCATGGCTTGGTTCCTTTCAGTGGTAATCGATGTAGTCAACGTCCTCTGCGTCCCCATCAAAACGAAAGATCACTCGCCAGTTGGCCCGAACAGTCACAGACCAATAGCCTTTCATCTGACCTTTGAGCGGATGCAACCGCAATTTTGGCTGATTCATGTGGTCAATCGTTGGAGCGGAGTGAAGCGTCGCCAAAATATCCCGCAGTTCCTCAGCATGCTCAGGATTAACGCCCCGCGGGTCGTCCTCCTCAAAAAGCCGTTTTAGCCCTTTGTGACGAATGGATCGAATCACGCCTAAGCGTAACGCGCCACGTGTCGGATGTCAATAGAGATTTTGGCGGATTTTTTTCGAATTCTACCTTTTGATAATAGGACTCACTGCGGGTGCCAAGGTCCGGATTTGATTCTCGGACCTGGGAAACCTTGAACACACTATCGTCCCACCACCAGAATGGTGAAGCTGCCGGGAGTGATCGTAGGCCGTGGCCGGGGATTGTCCGCCGTCGGCGCGGGCCGCGAGCCTAATTCGGCAGCCGGGAGATAGATGCGGTCTGTCGCCGCGTCGTAGGTCATGGTCCGCGCACTGGCCTGCGTAGGCAGCGTCTCGATGGTGGGATATCCGGGAGCGCTGGCGTCAATCACCGAGAGAACGCCCTCGCCGCAGGAGGCAAAGGCCAGCTTGTGCGCCGCCGAAAAGCCCGCGCCATCGGGGCGGTCGCCGATGGCGGAAGTGGCCAGCGTCTTGCCGGTATTGGCGTCCACCACGCCCATCTTCTTGCCGTCGCAGACCGGGAAGAGCCGCCCGCCGGCTGCATCCAAGCCAAGGCCGCTCGGACCTTCGCAGCCAACGAGAGGCCATTCCGCGGTGAGCTTAAGCGCGCGCGCATCCAGGCGGACGATCTCGCTCTTGTCCTCGATATTGTCGAAGACGAGGCCCTTGCCGTCCACGGCGGCGAACTCCGGCTTGCCGGGCAGCGGAATCGTCGCGACTACTTTATTCGTCGCGGCGGAGATCACCGTCACATCCTTGCTGTGTCCGTTGAAGGCCCAGACGGTCTGCGTGACCGGCTCGAAGATGATGCCGTCGGGACCGGTTCCGGCGGGGATGGTGGCCACCGTGGCCAGCGTGGCGCGGTCAAAGACCACCACCGCGTTGCCGCCGCCGTCCGAGATATAACCAAACTTTCCTGCACCGTCCAGCGCCACACCATGCGTACCATGCAGGCCATTGATGGAGCCGATCAGCTTGCCGCTCTGTGTATCCACAACATCCACACGCGCGCCCCGCGTCAGATAGAGCCGGTGCGCCGGCGAATCGGCCAGAAGATAATCCCAGCCGCCCTCGCCGCCGATCTTCCAGCGGTCAATCACCTTGTAGGGCTGCTGCGCGGCGATGAAAGCCGGAGAGGCAAGCAGGCCGCAGAGCAAAGCCGCGGCTGCGAAAGACTGGACAAATGCGCGCTGCATGGACATGAGTATCTCCTGGCACAACACGGGCAGAATACCATCAATAGATGACAGCAACATGAAACCCGCTCTGTGAATGGGACGGGGGCAGGGAAGATAAAGTTTACGCCAAATGCCGTCGTGGGTCAGTTTCTGCCCCAATAGATTACCCTCATACATGGGGCCAACACCGGCCCAAAGGACTTCACTTTGCGCATCGTTCTCTCGAATATCGGCACCCTTGGCGATACCAATCCCCTGATCGCCCTCGCTCTGGAACTCAAACGCCGCGGCCACACGCCGGTGATGGCGCTGCCCGCCGTCTACGAGTCCAGGATTCGGCCGCTGGGGCTGGAGTTCCACGCCGTCCGCCCGGACATCGACCCGACGAATACCATCCTCGTCGAAATGATCTACGACATCAAGAACGGCACCGAACGCGGCCTGCGCGACTTCCTCTTTCCCGCGCTGCGCCAGACCTACGACGACCTGCTCGACGCCGCCACCAAGCCGGCGCGCGCCGACCTGCTGCTGCTGGGCGAACTGAACTACGCCGGGCCGATCGTCGCCGAGGTCACCGGCATTCCCTGGGCCAGCTACGTCCTCGCGCCGCTCTCGTTCTTCTCCGCCTTCGATCCGCCGGTGCTGCCGCCCTACCCACGCCTGGCCCGCGCCGACCGCTTTGTTCCCGGTTTCGGGCGCGTCATCAAGCGCGTCGCCCGCTTCATCAGCCGCAAGTGGCCGGAGCCGATCTACGAACTGCGCCGCGAACTGGGCCTGCCCAAGGGCGCAAACCCGCTCTTTGACGCCAAGCACTCGCCGTCGCTGGTGCTGGCGCTGTTTTCACGCGTGCTGGGCGTCGAGCAGAAAGACTGGCCGGCGCACACGCTCATCACCGGCTTCTGCTACTATGACGCCGACGCCGGCAACCAGGCGCTGCCGCCCAATCTGGAGAAATTTGTCTCCGCCGGCGAGCCGCCCGTCGTCTTCACGCTCGGCTCGGCTGCCGTGCTGGCCGCGGGCGACTTCTACGAGGTCTCCGCGCAGGCCGCTCTCCGCTTGGGCATCCGCGCCGTGCTGCTGATCGGCACCGACCCGCGCAACCAAATGAAGACCGCGCTGCCGGAGTCCATCTGCGTCGCCGAGTACGCGCCTTACTCGGAGCTATTCAACCGCTCGGCGATGGTCGTCCACCAGGGCGGCGTCGGGACCACCGCGCAATGCCTGCGCGCCGGCAAGCCCATGCTCATCATGCCCTTCAGCCACGACCAGCCGGACAACGCCCGCCGCATGTTGCGCCTCAAGGTGGGTCGCGTCATCCAGCGCGGAAAGTATACGCCCTGGCGAGTGGCGCGCAAGTTGAAGCAGATGCTCGCCGCGCCGCTCCTGGCCCAGCGCTCCAGCAGCGTGGCGCAGCAGTTAGCCGGCGAGAACGGCGTCCGCACCGCCTGCGACGCGCTGGAAGAGTTATATAGAAAATCCAAATAATTCAACATCATCTGGGTGCCCCAGGTCCGGATTTTCGGACCTGGGAACGATGAATCTCAAGGGGCGCTAGCGTCAGTTGGCCGGGTGCCCCACCCTCGGCGCGTCTTTGTTTTTGCGCCTAGGGTGGGGGAGTCCACGAACCTCGTGCGAGCGATTAGCGAGCCTCTGGCCGCACCGCAGGTGCTGCCCAGCGCAGAATCGGCTTGCGCGCCGCCTGCACCTCATCCAGCTTGGAAACACGCGTGGAGTGCGGCGCTGTCTTGACTAACTCCGGCGTCTCCTCCACCTCACGGGCAATCGCGCGCATCGCGGCAATCAATGAATCCAGCTCCTCCAGCGACTCGCTCTCCGTCGGCTCAATCATCAGCGCGCCATGCACGATCATCGGAAAGCTCACCGTGTAAGGATGAAAGCCGTAATCGATCAGTCGCTTGGCAATCGCGCCGGTCGTCACGCCCCTCGCCGCCTGCCGCTTATCGCTGAAGACCACCTCGTGCATCGAGGCCGTCTTATAAGGCAACTCATACAAATCTTCCAGCTTTTTGCGGAGGTAGTTCGCGTTCAGCACGGCGTCTTCGGTCGTCTGCCGCAACCCATCCGGTCCGTTGGCCAAGATATAAGCCAGCGCGCGGATAAATACTCCCACGTTTCCATAAAACGCCCGCACCCGGCCTACGGAGTTAGGCCGGTCATAACTCCAACCAAGTGTTCCTTCCGAACTCGTCTTATCTCTGCTAAATCTGTCATCCTGAGCGGAGCTGGACGCGTTCTTTGCGGCCAACGCAGTCGAAGGACCTGCGGTTCCGCTGAAACTCCGCACCAGCACAGGAACAGGCAAAAACGGTTCCAAAAACGCCTTGCAAGCCACCGGCCCGGAGCCGGGGCCGCCCCCGCCGTGCGGCGTCGAAAAGGTCTTATGCAAATTCAAGTGCATTACATCCACGCCGAAGTCGC
>CAYVGW010000154.1:0-9630 GCA_964450895.1 uncultured Occallatibacter sp.
CGGCGCTACAGAACGCAGAGAGGCAGGGACTGCGCCCTGCCTCTCTGCGTAGGTTGAAGCGGCCATCTACCGCCAGTGGCCCTCCCGCAGCTCCCAGTGATCGCCGCGATGAACCCACTTGTGAGCCACCCAGCGCGCGCCCGGATGAGGCGGACGCTCCCAGCGGCCAGGGGTCCAGACGTAGCGGCCGCCTTCCCAGCGATGGTAGCCGTCGATCCACACAAAACCCCGCTCCGGCGGACGGCCCCGCTCCTCAACGACAACAGGCGGTGGTCCGATGCGAATCACAACCTGAGCAAAAGAGGCCGCAGGGAAAAGAGTTAAAGCAAGCAACAGCGCCAGTGCAATCTTCTTCATGATGAAACTACCTCCTGGGTTGAACTGTCTTCGGAAGCTCGAAAGCCTACCGAACTGACAGTAGTATGAACGCGTCGCCGGGAAAATAGTTGCGCTCAATTGCTCATTGCATTCTTGCCGCCGGCAAACCCTCCGCTTTGGGAACGGAGACCGGCGGTTATGATGAACAGATGAAGCGAGTTTTATTGTCTTGGAGCAGCGGCAAGGATAGCGCCTGGGCGCTGCACCTGCTGCAGCAGCAGCCGGAGATTGAGCTGGTGGGCCTGCTGACCACCGTGAACAGCGAATTTGACCGCGTGGCGATGCACAGCTCGCGGCGCACGATTCTGGAGGCGCAGGCCGCCGCGGCGGGCCTGCCGCTGTGGATTGTGCCGCTGCCCTGGCCCTGCTCGAATGAGGTCTACGAGCAGTTGATGAGCGAGGTCTGCGCGCGCGCCATCCGCGAGAAGGTGGACGCGGTGGCCTTCGGCGATCTCTTTCTGCCGGATATTCGCGCCTATCGTGAGCGGCAGTTGCAGCCTACCGGGCTGGAGCTGCTCTTTCCGCTGTGGGAGATTCCGACCGATCAGTTGGCGCGGCAGATGATCGCCGCGGGGCTGCGCGCCAAACTGGTTTGCGTGGACCCGCGCAAGCTGGACGGCTGCTTTGCGGGGCGCGAGTTTGACGAGCAGCTTTTGCGCGATCTGCCGCCGGAGATCGATCCCTGCGGCGAGCGCGGCGAGTTCCACACCTGCGTCTATGCCGGACCGATGTTTTCCGCGCCAATTCCGCTCGAAGCCGGCGAGGTGGTCGAGCGGGAGGGATTCTTCTTTGCGGATTTCTTTTAGCGCAGCCTCACGCCGCGGCAATCTCCTCGGTGAGCGCCTCGGCCGCCGCCACGCAGGCCGCGCGGTCCACGTCGAGATGCGTCACCAGGCGCATGGCGTCCGGGCCGACGGCGTTGGCCAGCACGCCGCGCGCCTTGAGCCGCGCCGATAGCTGCGCCGCCTTCAGCCCGCCCGTCAGACGGAAGATCACGATATTCGTCTCGACGGCCTGGAGGTCGATCTTGACACGCTCGATTGTGGCCAGCGCCTCGGCCAGCAGGCGCGCGTTGGCGTGATCCTCGTGGAGGCGCTTCGGCCCTTGCTCCAGCGCCATCAGTCCGGCCGCCGCCAGCACGCCGGCCTGACGCATTCCGCCGCCCAGGGCCTTGCGGAAGATGCGCGCCCGGGCCATCTGCTCGGCCGAGCCGACCAGCATGGAGCCGACAGGCGCGCCCAGCCCCTTGGAGAGGCAGAACATGATGGTGTCAAAGCCGCTGGTCAGCTCCGTCACATCCACGCCCAGCGCGGTTGCCGCGTTAAAAATGCGCGCCCCGTCCAGATGCACCGGGAGCTTGCGCTCCTTGGCCCCGGCCCAGATTTCGCTGAGCGCATCGAGCCGCGTGCAGCGCCCGCCGGCCAGGTTGGCGGTGTTTTCAATCTCGATCAGCCCGGTGGCCGCGCGAAAGGCCCCGCGCCCGCAGATCACCGGCTCAATCTGCCCCCAGGTGAGCGTGCCGTGCTCGGCCTGCACGGCGCGAATCAGGCAGCCGGAGAAGACCGCCGCGGTGGCCATCTCCCAGTCCATGATGTGCGAACGCGCCTCGGCGATCACCTCCTCACCGGGCTGCGTGTGCAGGCGGATGGCGATCTGGTTGCCCATGGTGCCCGAGGGCACGAAGAGCGCCGCCTCGCGGCCAAAGCGCTCCGCCGCGCGCCGCTCCAGCAGGTTGACGGTAGGGTCTTCGCCGTAGACGTCGTCGCCCACCTCAGCCGCGGCCATTGCGGCGCGCATCTCAGCCGAGGGCCGGGTCACTGTGTCGGAACGCAAGTCGATGATGGGGTGCATGAGGTTTACCCTTTCCATTCAGAAATAAGAAAGCCAGCCCTCGCGGACTGGCCTGGCTTTCTGTCCACCGGGGAACAGGGGTAGTTTCTCATAGCATCCCATAGCTACGGCAAGGGCGGCGTTGATAGACCAGGGCAAACGCATTTGGATTGAAAGCTGTCGCTTTGAAAGGGCACGGCTTTAGCCGTGCCGCAAAGTAGGCAGAAAATTCTGGGCTTTAGCCCCTGAGGGATGGTTTGTGAAGCTAAAAACTTCCCTCGGCGGCTAAAGCCGACGCAGCCAAAGCCTCGAAATCGGCACGGCTGAAGCCGTGCCCTTTCAAAACCAATCATTCTCAAGATTCCAAATCCAAATGCGTTTGTCCTGCCTGATAGACAGGATTTTGCAATAGTCCGGGCTAAAAAAAAGCGTGGACCCGGAGGTCCACGCTACAGCCGGCCGGGAGGCCGGCGCTACAGATTCATCTCCTGCCCGCTGGCCTCAGAAATCCAGGCGCAGGGACATCTGCACCTGGCGGGGGCTGCCGATGGTGTGGGTGGTGATGCCCAGGCCCGACGGGCAGTTGTAGAACGTTTTAATCGTCGGGTCAGCCGGCTGGCCGCTGGCGTCGCAGCCGGTGGGCGCGACGACAGTTCCGAGGGTGGGATAGTTGTTGTAATCCATATTCTGCGTGACGTTGTCGCCGGTCACGTCGAGGCTGGTGGTGTTGGTCAGGTTGAAGACATCCAGCGTGTAGCGCAGCTTGAAGCGCTCGCCGAAGGGCGTTTCCTTCTTCAGCGAGATGTTGGCGCTCTTCTGCGAGGCTTGGCGGAAGATGTTGCGCTGGCCGTGGTCGATGAAGGTGGTCTCGTAGGGATCGTTGGCGGGAATTGCGCCGTTCAGGTCGCCGGGGTTGAGCAGCGGAATGGTGAAGCACTGCGGCTTGAAGAAGGCGTCGGCGGCGCCGTAAGCGCCGGATTTTCCGGTGAGCGCGGTTTTGGCCGTGCAGCCGTTGGCCAGCGGGACGATGGGGTTGTTGATGCCGTCAAAGGTGCTGTAGTAGACGCTGCCCACCGCGCCCGAGTAGTCGATGACGCTGAAGGGCTGGCCGCTTTGCAGGACGGTGGTTCCGGTCAGGCTCCAGCCGTTGGTGAAGTCGCCCTTCAGCGAGCCTTCCGGTGCAAAGCTGGGCAGCGCATAGGAGTAGGTGAAGTCCAGCACATGCTTGCGGTCGAAGTCGGCGAGGCCGTAGCCAGAGCGCAGATTGTTGGGGTTGTCGCCGTTGTAGAAGAGGCCCAGGGCGCTCTGCTCGTCGGTGGCGTGGGAGAAGGTGTAGGAGGCGCCGGCCTGGAAGCCGTGGCTGAGCCGCTTGTCCACGTGCAACTGCGCCGCGTTGTACTGCGAGATGCCGGCGGCGCGATAGTCGATGGACTCCGACGAGTAGCCGATGTAGGGCACGCGCAGATCGACGTTGCCGCCCTCGGAGTTGGCCATGTAGGTGCTGCCGTCGGGCAGTTGCTGGTAGTTGAAGTTCGAGTCCACCAGCGTGTAGCCGTAGGAGTAACTCTGGCCGCGGATGGGCGAGCCGGGGCTGGCGATCTGCGCCTGGTTGAAGGGCGTGGGGATCACCTGATGACGGCCCAGATTGCCTACGTAGCCGATTTCGATGGCGATCGTGCTGACCGGCTGCCACTGCACGTCGAGCGTGTAGTTGATCGAGTAGGGCAGCTTGTTCTTGCGGTCATACGCGCCCATCGTGAAAGGAGCCGCGCCGTTGGCCATGGAGTAGGCATTGGGCAGGTACTGCGTGATGTCCGAGGCCTTGCCGGTGGGCGGCGCGCCCAGCGACGAACCCCAAGGCATGGAGAGGTTGGCGTCCGCCGGATCGCAGGTGGGAATGTAGCCCTGGTAGTAGCTCACGTCGGCCTGATTGCAGATCTGCGAGTTGACGAAGGGCTGCGTCTGGCTGACGCCGAAGGGACCGCCATGCACCTCGCCCGCCGCGTAGCCGGGAGAGAGATAAGTGAAGAGTTCGCCGCGGTCGTAGTAGAAGCCCGTGCCGCCGCGCACCACGACCTTGTTCTTGAAGCGCTCCGGCGACCAGGCAAAGCCCACGCGCGGCCCGATGCCCCACTGGCGGCCGGTCAGCGTGGTGTCGTTCGCGTTCTGCGCCACCACGTAGCCGTTGTTGTTGAATGCGCCCGCGGCGTTCGTCGGATCGTCCGCCGTGCCGGGATCGAAGAGCTTGGGATCGAAGTTGTACAGGTGGCCGTACTTCTCGCTGAATGCGCCGTTATTGTCAAAGCGCACGCCGGCGGTCAGGCTGAGATTGGGCCGGATCTGAAACTTGTCTTGCAGGTAGATGCCGGTCTGGTTGGTGCGGAAGTAGCGGTCGCCGTTGCCTTGCAGGAAGGTGGTGGTGTTGAAGTCGTCATTGGTGGTGACCAGGCCCTGCACAAACTGGCCGAAGTCCGCCGAAGAGGTGGTGCCCGCCGTGCCGGGACGCCGGTCGCGGGGATTCAACTGGGTGTGCGACCAGCTTCCACCCACGGCGATAGAGTGCTTGCCCAGCGTCCAGATGGCGTTGGCCGAGGGCATCCAGCGATTCTGGAAGACGCCGGTCAGCGAGCCTTGATTCGAGCCGGGGCCGATGTTCAGCGTTTGCAGGCTGGTGGGCGTGTTCGCGCCCAGAATGTCCACGATGGTCACGCCGGAATAATAGTTTGAGCCAAGGTTATTTACGCCAATGCTGTCGGCGGAGAAGGGCTGCTCGTTGGTCGAGTAAATCTTCTCGCGGATAAAGCCCAGCGTCTCGGTGACGCTCAGATTGGGCCGCACGATATTTACGTTATTGACGGAAAAGACCTGGCTGCCCGCGTCCATGTGCTGCGCCCAGCCGGGAACGTTGGAATAGGCGTAGGGCGCGATCAACGGATCGTGCTGGTAGTAGTACTTCACGGCCAGCGTATCCTTGGCGCTGGCGTTCCAGTCCAGGTCGCCCACCAGTTGATCGGCGAAGAAGTACGCAGTGCCGGGCAGCGAAACGTTGTAGGGATGGCTGACCGAGGCCACGCCGGTCGGGTTGGGAATCAGCCAACTGCCGTCGGCATTTTTCTTCGTAAGCAACTGGAAAGCTACACTGCTGCCGGGATTCACCGTATTGTTGTTGAGCTGGCTTCCGGAAAGCTGCGCGCCCATGGGGCAGTCATAATTGGGCTGCGTTGGATCCGGCTGAGGGCACCAGCCCGCATTGGCCACCGCGGCCAGGTCAGCCTCGCCGCGGCTATCGCTCAAGCCCACCGGCACCGAGAAGCGCGAGTAGCCCAGCTCCTGGTCGGAGACGTGCAGGTGCTGATAGCCGAGGTAGCCGAAGAGCTTGTCCTTGATGAGCGCGCCGCCCACCGTGCCGCCCATGATCTCGCGGTGCAGCTCCGGCACCTTCTGGTTGGCCGGAATGTCATCATCATTCTTGAAGAAAAACGGCGCGGCGTTCAGCCAGCTTGTTCCGCGATGCCAGTAGGCGCTGCCGTGCAGCTCGTTGCTGCCCGACTTGGTGCTCAGGTCCAGGTGCGCGCCGGCGGTCGAGCCTTGCTGCGCGTCATACATGCTGGCGTTCACCCGCACCTCTTCGATGGTCTCCGGGGCCGGGCTGGGGATCGAGTTGCCCACCGAGAGATAAATCGACGCGCTGCTCTGGATGATGCCCCCCGCCGTCGAGTTGCCGCTGCCCGTGTTGTTGACCACGCGGAAGCTAGCCACCTGGCTGGTGGTCTTGCCATTGAAGAGGTTCGAGGCGTCCACGCCGTTCAGCAAAAAAGTGTTGGAGGTATCGCGCTGCCCGTTGGCCCAGATGGGCGCATTGCCCAGGCCGGCGTTGACGCCGGTGCCGCCGTTCAGCTCCGCGCTCACTCCGGTCGATTGGATCGCCAGGCCGGTAAAGCTGCCCGTGGCCAAGGGGGCCATGTCGATCTGCTGCCGGTCCATCACGTAGCCGTTCGTCGTGTCCACGGCATTCAGCAGCGGCGTGGCCTGCACCTCGACCGTCTCGCTCGCCTTGCCGATCTTGAGTTGCGCGCCCACGGTGGCCGTGCGGTCGGCCTGCACCGTGATGTGCGGCGTCTTTTGCGCCTCAAAGCCCTGGGCCGTAAAGGTCAGCGTGTAGGTGCCGATGGGCAGATTCACAAAGGCGTAGACGCCGGTCGCGTTGCTCTTCACCGAACGCGAGAGGGCGGTCTGCTCGCCCACCGCCGTCACCTGCACGTCGGGAATCGCGCCTCCTTGCGGGTCCGTCACCTCGCCGGTGATGCCGCCCAGAGTCTGCTGCGCCACGAGCGATGGGCACAGCGCTACGGCCGCCACGACTACAGGCAGCCAACGAAGCAGGGAAGTGAGCTTGCGCAGAATTGGATTCAAAATGCAGGCCTCGGAAAAATGTGTCTCCCCGCCGCTTCTCAGCGGTGTTCCAAAAAACACCCTTCTGACGATCAGTCCTGAAATTTTCTACCGAAAAGATGGAAAGGTGAAACCGTTTACGAGTCTTTTTTGATCGTTGGAGGGTTCAGCCTAACTGCGGGGGTACTTCCAGATTAACGCAAAATCCCCTAAGTTTTGTCTAAAGATGAGATTCATGGTCTCTCCGGATTGTTGAAATGGTGCAAAATGCGGTACGAAATCAGTTTACAGTTCACAGTTCATAGTTCTCAGTCGTCTTGTAGCGCCGGCCTCCTGGCCGGCTGTAGCGCGGACGTCCTCGTCCGCGCTTGTCCGTGATAAATTACCATTCATGTGGCCAAAGCATCAGTCCCTGATCCCTGATCCCTGATCCCTGTATTACCATGAACCCATGCAGCTTTCGCCCGATCCCGCCCTTCTGCGCCGCGCCATTCAACTGGCCACGGAAAACGTCCTCAGCGGCGCAGGGGGGCCATTTGGCGCGCTGATCGTGCGCGACGGCCGGATCATCGCCGAGGCCGTCAACACCGTCACCGCCTCCAACGACCCCACGGCCCACGCCGAGGTGAACGCCATCCGCACGGCGGCAGCGGCGCTGGGCGCCTTTTCGCTGGCAGGCTGCGTGCTCTACACCAGTTGCCAGCCCTGCCCCATGTGCCTGGCCGCGGCCTGGTGGGCGCGCGTGGATGCTATTTATTACGGCGCCAGCGCCCCGGACGCCGCCCGCGCCGGCTTTGACGACGCGCTGTTGTATGACGAGCTGCGCAAGCCGCAAGCCGAGCGCCAGCTCCCCGCCATGCAATTGCTGCGCGACGAAGCCTGGGCCAGCTTCGCCGCCTGGATCGCCGCGCCGAACCGGATCGACTATTAGCGCGCTCGTTCCCGCCACGCCGCATCGGCCAGAACCACGGAGGTCTCGATCTGCCGCTCCGGCACATTCCAGTAGCGGCGCAGCAGCCGCTCCTTCTCCCGCGGCGTGACCGCCTGGAAGCCGTTCTTCTCATAAAACCGGATCGCCCAATGCGCATCCGCCCAGGCGCCAATCAGCACCGGGGAGTGCGCGCCCTTGAGCAACTGAGCGAGCAGACGCCCACCGATTCCGCGCCGCTGGCGGTTGCCGAGAACATAGGCGTGGCGGATGAGGGTCACATCCTGAACATCTTGCAGGCCCATTACGCCCGTCAGTTCGCCGTCTTCCTCCCAACCCGAGAAGACCACTCCGTCGTTCATCTCATGGCGCAGCTTTTCGGCGGACATATAGGGTTCCGTCCATCGATCAGCGGGAATGATGCCTTTGTAGGCCAGCGCGGCCTCATTGATGACGGCCCAGATCTTTTGAAAATCAGAATCATTGCAAGGTCGGATCATGTGCTGTTGGACGGGTGGCGCGGCGTCTGGAAAGCAGCCAGTCTTCACCGTGGAAGACGCTATATTGAGACTCCTCAAACTGCGGATGCGGCAAGTTTCCTACCAGCATGCGGAAGGTGAGGGGCGCTTCTCGAAATCGCGCGGGACGCAGTGGAGAGGCTGACCTGCAAGTTGAGCCGGTCCGAATAATAGAGCAGCTTTTCAATGCTCACCTTGGCGATCTTGCCTTGCAGCAGATTGCTGACCGAGGGCTGATACTCGTCAAGCAAATCCACAAGCTGACGCTGCGTGCAGCCGCGCTTGTCGATCTCGCGCAGAATGGAATCCAGCAGATCAGCCTTGATCTTCAGCGCCGACGCCTCCGCGCGCGTGAAGCCCAGGTCGTCGAATACATCGCCTTGAGTGATATGGCTTGGCTTGGTGGTCATCGAGTCTTTCCTAGAATGCGCCTTCCCACGCGATTTCAGCCAGCGGCTTGCTCGTCTTGCCCCCGCTTTGCAGATTATACAACATCGACTATATTTCCGGCCCGCGATTGTAGCGGTAAGGAATTCAGGCGGCGCGGGGCGCGAGCTTGATGCCCAGCGCCTTCATTACGCCGAGAAAGGTGGAGAGCCGGGGATCGCCGGTGGCGGAGAGAGCCTTGTAGAGCGCCTCGCGTGTAACCCCGGCCTCAGAGGCAAGCTGCGTCATGCCTTTGGCACGCGCCACATCGCCCAGCGCGGCGGTGATCAGAGCCGGATCGCCATCTTCGAATGCGACACGGAGATAGGCGGCAATGCGGCCGGGGGTGTCGAGATACTCGGCTGGATCATATAGGGTGGTTTTAAGTGCCATGAGCTTCCTCCTTGGCCATTGCGATGGCGTGGTCGATGTCGGATTGCTGTGTCTTTTTCGTTCCGCCTACCAAAAGCAGAACGACGATTGAGCCAACTTGCGTGTAATAGACGCGATAACCCGGTCCATAGTCGATCCGCATCTCCCAGACGCTTTTACCGACAGGCTTCACGTCTCCGAAGCTGCCAAGAATCAGACGCCTGATGCGTGCGTGTACCCGCGCAAACGCCTCATCATCCCGCAACTTGGCGAGCCATCGAGAAAAGACCTCGGTCTGGCGAACCTCGATCATGCGTTAACTATAATTCACAACAGATTATTTTTCAAGAATGGGGACTCAAGTTGACCGCATTTTTCCCAGGTTGTGCGATAGTTACGGTGAGGTGATGCCATGCGATTTATCCAGAAAACACGGAATCCACGACTTAAGAAGCCAAAGAAAACAAAACTTCCGCCTGGTCCTCTCAGACGAAGAGGTAGAAGAGAAATTTAGATTCTGAGCAATATCAAACGGCTAAAAGGCAGTGACCAAATAGCCTAATCTATTGATTGCGCTTCATGAAAATGCCGCCAGATGGTTTCCGCGGTTTTGCGCGGGACGACGGCGGCGAGAGATTCGGCGGTGGCTTCCCGCACTTCGCGGAGGCTGCCGAAGTGAGTGAGCAGGCGCTGGCGGGTCTGCGGGCCTACGCCGGGAATCTCCAATATCTCCGACTCGCGGTCGCGCATGGCGCGGCGCTGGCGATGATAGCCGACGGCGAAGCG
>CAYVGW010000155.1:0-9615 GCA_964450895.1 uncultured Occallatibacter sp.
TTGACGATCTTGTCCTCGATCGACGGGCAATAGCGCGGCCCGATCCCCTCGATCTGCCCGGAATACATCGCCGAGCGGTGGACATTTTCGCGGATAATGCGGAGCGTCTCCGGCGTGGTGAAGGCGATGTGGCAGGAGATCTGCGGCTGCTCAATTCTCTTGGTCCGGAAGCTGAAGGGGGTCGGCTCGGCGTCGCCCGCCTGCTCCTCGAAGGCCTCCCAGCGGATCGTCCGCCCATCGAGCCTGGGCGGAGTGCCGGTCTTCAGGCGGCAGGTTCTGAGGCCCAGCGCGCGCAGCGCCTCGCCCAGCAGCACGCTGGCTGGCTCCCCGCTGCGTCCGGCGGGATACTGCTCCTCGCCGCAGTGGATCAACCCATTCAAAAACGTGCCGGTGGTGATGATAGTGGCTCCGGCGAGCATCTGGCGGCCATCGCGCAGCTTGAGGCCGAGAATGCGCCGACGAGCAAATCGACTGTCATCTTGATCTGAATCAAGCGTGGACCGGGAGGCCGGCGCTACTGATCCCTGATCCCTGTTCCCTGTTCCCTGTTCCCTGTCGTCGATCACCAGATCGGCGACCTCCGCCTGGCGAATATGCAGTCCCGGCTGCGACTCCAGCACCTCGCGCATCTTCACGCGGTAGAGTTGCTTGTCGCACTGCGCCCGCGGACTCCACACCGCCGGGCCGCGCGAGGCATTCAGCAGCCGGAACTGAATCCCCACCGCGTCGGCCACTTCGCCCATCACGCCGCCCAACGCGTCCACCTCGCGCACCAAGTGCCCCTTGGCCACGCCGCCGATCGCCGGATTGCAGCTCATCTGCGCGATCAGGTCCAGATTCATGGTGACGAGCGCAGTCCTCATGCCCATGCGCGCCGCCGCCATCGCCGCCTCGCACCCCGCGTGCCCCGCGCCCACCACCACCACGTCGTATTGTTCGGTAAAGGCCATTCAGCTCCGCAAAAACGCCAACAAGGCTATTCTACGGACTCTCTGCCGTCCACGCATCGGACGACCGCGCTTGCTGGAAGAAAAGAGCGTGGATAGGGAGGTCCACGCACCAGCCAACCGGAAGGCCAACGCTACAATTTCATGCCCGCAAGCCAGCGAAGCCGCTGGAGGCGTATTCCCCATTCCCTCAGTCCCTTGGTCCCCTTGGTCCCGTGGTCCCCTTGGTCCCTTAGTCCCTTAGTCCCTTGGTCCCCTTGGTCCCTTATAATGATCCCGTCCCCAAAAATGATTGAAAGTCGAGGGCTGGCAAGCGAAATGGTTCTCTGTTCGTGCGGTCAATTTACGGAGGAGGGGACTACACTCTGCCCCCGCTGCGAGGCTCTGCATCTCCTTGGTCTGGGCGTGGAGGCATTGGACAACGATGTCCGGAGCGCCTATCGCCTGCAATCCAAGGCTTGGCAGCCGGAGAACTTTGCGGATGACGCCAATCTGAAAGACTCCGCCGAAGCCAAGCTCAAAGACATCCAATCCGCCTATGAGTTTCTGACCATGACCTCGACCGATCGCGGCCATGTCCATCGGCCCGTTTATCTCTCCGCCAAGCCGGCCACCGCGGCAACAGCGGCGAATCCCGTCTCCGATGCGCAGGCGGCCTCCAGCGGCAATCCGTCGCCCGCGCCTCCCCAAGCAGCGCCTGCCCCTGCATCGGCAGCCACTCCTCCTCCGCAACCTTCGCAGACGCACCAAACGCCGGAAAATCTCTGGCAAAAGTACAAAATTCCCATAATTGCCTTGGCCGGGGTTGTCGCCCTGGCATTCCTGCTGTTGATTTGGACCGCGACAAGCGCGCACGATTCCTCCGGCGACCAAGCTGTCAGAAAAAAGCCCATGAACCCCTTGATTGCGCTGCTGGCGCAGGTATTGAACGCCATCGACCCGCAACCCTCTGCTCCGGCCCCGCAAAGCTCGACGTTGCCCCCGCAAACTTCTGCCCCGGAAGCCAATCCGCCCTCCGAACAGCTCGCGCCCGCGGACGCGAAGAACACGGGAGATAACCGCGCCACCGCCCATGGCGCTCAACCCGCCGCTCCCCATGGAGCTCAACCCGCCGCATCCCGTAATGCTCAAACCGCCACCGCCCATGGCGCTCAACTCGAAGGACTCAAGCTCAAGCGCTACATCACCGTAGGTTCCACCCGCGCGGAAGTCATCGCTCTTGAAGGGGCTCCCACCGCCTCATCGGAAGACAAACTCGTCTACGGAAGATCGGAGTTGATTCTCAAAGACGGCGCGGTCCTCCGTTGGCGGATCGATCGCGCCGCCTCGCCGCTTCCGGTCAAGCTCTGGCCCCGTGTTTATGTCGATCCCTATCTTGATTTCTTTACCGTCGGCTCCAGCAAGGACGAGGTTCTGAAGGTGCAGGGAACTCCGACGGCCTTCACCGAGGATCAGTTCGAGTACGACCGCTCGATCGTCTATTTCAGCAATAACCGCGTGGTGCGCTGGAAGAGCGCCTCGGACTCTGTCATGCTCTGGGCAAGATAGCTGCTAGCGGCCATGTTTCTGAACCGAAGAAGTAGCAAGCGTGGACCGGGAGCTCCACGCGACAGCCGGTCCGGGGGGCCAGCGCTACAAATTCAAGCCTAGCAGCCTGTGGTAAAAGTCAGGTTTTGAAAGGACACGACTTCAGAGGCTGCGGAAAATCTCAATCTTGGAATGTTTTGTAACCAGGGCACGACTTCAGTCGTGCCGCAAAATGCTGATAAAAAAGTTTGGGCTTTAGCCCCTGAGGGAAGGTTTTCGGGATTTTCGACTTTCACTACAATCCCCCACCGGCGTTTCCGGCCTGCCACGGATGAAACGGCCGCATAACCGAAGGGTTGTTTCTGATTAGGCTGCTAGCGAGCCCGCAATCGCAAGTGGCGAGTGGTTATCATTGAGTGTATGGGACTTGTAAAAGAGCTATTGAAGCCGCTGGCCGAAGACGGCGCGGCGATGACGCGGGAACAGGCGGCTGGGGCGCTCAAGGAGATTTTGTCGGGCGCGGTTCCTGAAGTGGAGACGGCGGCGCTGCTGACGGTGATGGCCACGCGCGGCGAACAGGCGGCGGAGCTGGCGGGGTTTGTGCAGGTGATGCGCGAGCGGGTGACGCCGCTGCCGCTGACCGAGGCCGAGCGCGGCGCGCTGGTGGACGTGGTGGGCACGGGCGGCGGCGGGCCGCTGACTTTCAACATTTCGTCGGGGGCGGCACTGGTGGCGGCGGCTGCCGGGGCCAAGGTGGCCAAGCACGGCAACCGCGCGGTGACCTCGCTGTGCGGCGCGGCCGATGTGCTGGAGGCGCTGGGCGTGCCGATTGATCTGAAGCCGGAGCTGGCCGCCGCGTGCCTGCGCGAGACGGGCTTCATGTTTCTCTATGCGCCGCTCTACCACCCCGCGATGAAGGCCGTGGGGCCGCTGCGGCGGGCGCTGGGCTTCCGGACGATCTTCAATCTCTGCGGGCCGCTGACCAATCCTGCCGGAGCGCGGACGCAGGTGATTGGCGTGCTGGCGCCGAGCCGCGTGCTGCTGGTGGGCCGCGCGCTGGTGGAGCTGGGAGCCAAGCGCGCTTTTGTGGTGCATGGGACGGACGGTATCGACGAACTGACCACCACCGGCGAGTCGATTGTGGCGCGCATCGAAGAGGCTCCGGAAGGCGGCAAGCCGACAATGAAGGCCGCGCGCGTGACGCCGGAGATGGCTGGCCTGCCGCGCCGCTCTCTGGAAGAGTTTACCGGCGGCGATGTGAAGACCAACGCGTCGCTGCTCTACGATGTGCTGACCGGCTTGCCCGGCGCGCGGCGGGAGATTGTGCTGCTGAATGCTGCGGCGGGCCTGATTGCGGCGGGGCTGGCTGGGGATTTGAAGGAAGGCGTGCGGCTAGGGGCGGAGGCGATTGACTCCGGAGAGGCCGCGGCTACGCTGGCCAAGCTGCGGGCCTTCGGGGCGAAATACGGGGCTTGAGGAGAAGGCTGATTGAGTTTCGTTGCTTCCCACCCTAGCCGCAAAAACAAAGACGCGGCGAGGGTGGGGCACCCATGCATCGTTATTTAACGTTGGGGCACCCAACTGTAAAGTTGAATTGGATTTTCTTTTACTTTCTTCGCGCCGATCTTATATGCTTTGCGTCCAAGGGGTGAAAGGAAACCACTATGTATGTCAAGCAATTTCTTGCAACCTTCGCACTTGTCGCGAGTTGCGCAGCAGCCATCGCGCAACAACCCGGCAACCCTTCTTTGAACATCGACGCCCGGAATCGCACGCTCGCCGTAAGCGCGGAGGAGCGGGTTACTGCTGATCCCGATTTGGCGATTCTGCACATTGGCTTCGAGACCAAGCCGATGGATGCAAAATCCGCCTACGCCGCTGGCGCGAAGACCTCCAACGAGATTATTGCCGCCATCAAGCAGGCAGGAATTGCGGAGACAGCGATTCGCAGTGAAAACCAGCATCTGGATCGCTTTTACGGTGACTCGCACAAGTTCAAATTGGTGCAGCAGTGGACGGTGAAGGCACCGCCAGAGCGGGCTGCAGAGATTCTGGATGTGGCCGTCACAGCGGGTGCGTTTGAGAGCGGCGAGATCGAATGGGCTGTACAGAACGAGCAGACGTTGGAAGATCAAGTTCTGGAACGTGCCGCTGGACGCGCGCGCTCCAATGCAGCCGTGCTGGCCAAGGGGATGGGCGTTCATCTGGGAGCGTTGATTTATACGACCAACCAGATCACCACACCGATTCAGGACTACAGGCAACGGATGTATACCAATAATTCTGTCGCAATGTCTGCCGGAATTTTCGATAAAAAGGTGGCTGAAAAATCTGAGCTTGCCATCGAGCCGCGCAAGGTGAGCCGCACGGCCACCGTCTACGCCGTCTTCGCCATCGAGTAGGGCAGCCGCCGATTTGGGATTGGATTATACTTGGTCTATACCACGGCCAGGAGGTGCGCCATGGCAACCGCAGATACTGTCGCGCAGCCGGCGGCTCCGGTAAAGACCGCCAAGCTCTTCAAGAATGGCCGCAGTCAGGCCGTGCGCCTGCCCAAGAAATCCCGCGTCCAAAGCGCTGATGTGGAGATTCGCCGCGATGCGGCGACGGGCGAAGTGCTGCTTACCCCGGCGCTGGCGCCTTCTTCCCCCGTGAAGAGTTTGCAGGAACTGCTCGACCTTTTCAACTCGCGCAATCTTTCCATGGAAGATTTTGAATGCGAAGTCCGCAAGTTAGGAAAGCTGACGTTGCAGGAGTTGTTTCTTCTCTTCGATTGGGCCGAATTTCCTGAAGGCTTTTTCCAGCGCGAGGTTCATACGCCGCGGGAATTGGACTTGTTCTAAATGGCTATTCACTACCTGCTCGACACCAACGTGGTCAGTTATTTTCTGGACAATAAGCCTCCAGAAGTACGCAGCCACATCTTCCGTTACGGGCTGGACGCAACAGCAATCTCGGTCATTACCGAAGCCGAGTTGCGCTATGGGCTGGCCAAAAATCCAGGCGCGATCCGGCAGCGCATTTCGGTGGAAACATATCTATCCAATGCGGCGATTCTGGCCTGGGACTCTGCGGTTGCCCGAATCTATGGACTTTTGAGAGCCAAACAAGAGCGCAAAGGAAAGTCGCTCAGCAGCGAAGACCTGATGATCGCCGCGCACGCGCTCTCGCTGGGCTTGACGCTGGTGACGCATGACGGGGCGTTTTCCTTTGTTGATGGACTCCATACCGAGGACTGGACGCTCTGAACGAGTTTTCAATCGAGCCGCGCGGGAAGAGCCGCCGATAGAATTTCGAACAATACCGTTTCAAAATACTGTCGCGTTGGAAACCGAAGAGTAATTTGGAACGTCAAGGAATATATTAGGTTTGGTGCGGCATTTTTAATTCCTGATCTCCGATCTCTGACCCCTGAATGAGGCAAACGATGAAAAACTTTGGATTGCGAAGGATGGCTGCGGCGCTGGTGTGTTGCGCGGCGGCG
Organism: uncultured Occallatibacter sp.; assembly: GCA_964450895.1. GTDB lineage: Bacteria > Acidobacteriota > Terriglobia > Terriglobales > Acidobacteriaceae > Telmatobacter. The sequence continues at coordinate 5,959 of CAYVGW010000155.1, forward strand.
TGGACGGTTGGGGCGCAGGACGCTCCCAAGCCCGCCTATTTGGACACGACCTTACCCGCCGAGCAGCGTGCGGCCGACTTGGTCAAGCGTATGTCGCTGCACGACAAGGCCAGCCAGTTGGTCAATCAGGCCCGCGCCATTCCCCACCTCAACATCCCCTACTACGACTGGTGGAGCGAGGCGCTGCACGGCGTCATCAACAACGGCGTCACCGAGTTCCCCGAGCCTGTGGGGCTGGCCGCCACCTTTGATGCGCCCGCCATCCACACCATGGGAGAGGCCATCGGCACCGAAGGACGCATCAAGTATGTGCAGGCGCAGCGCGCCGGCGAGAAGAACCTCTTCCTCAAGGGCCTCGACTTCTGGGCGCCCAACCTGAACATCTTCCGCGATCCCCGCTGGGGCCGCGGCCAGGAAACCTACGGCGAAGACCCCTTCCTCACCGCGCGCATGGGCGTGGCCTTTGTCACCGGAATGCAGGGCGATGATCCCAAGTACTATCGCGTGATCTCCACTCCCAAGCACTTCGCCGTCCACTCCGGCCCAGAGCCGACACGCCACTTTGCCGACATCGACATCAGCAAGCACGACGAGCTGGACACCTATCTGCCCGGCTTCCGCGCCGCGGTCACCGAGGGCCGCGCCGGCTCCGTGATGTGCGCCTATAACGCCGTCAACGGCGAACCGGCCTGCGCCAGCAACTTCCTGCTCGTCGATCAGCTTCGCGGCAAGTGGGGCTTCAAAGGCTACGTCGTCTCCGACTGCGGCGCCGTCGTCGATGTCTTTAACGGACACCACTTCAAGCCCTCGCAGCCCGAAGCCTCGGCCATCAGCCTGCTGCGCGGCATGGACAACGAATGCGCCGAGGGCGGCGGCCCCATCCCCGACGAACACGACTTCCAGCCCTACCTCGACGCCGTCAAGCAGGGCTATCTGAAGGAGAGCGACATCGACGTCACGCTGGTGCGCCTTTATACCGCGCGCATCAAGCTGGGGATGTTCGATCCGCCGGAGCTGAACCCCTACTCCAAGATCGACGAGAAGGAGCTTGACTCGCCGGCCCACCGCGAGCTGGCCCGCAAGATCGCCGGCGAGGCCATGGTTCTGCTCAAAAACGACGGCATCCTTCCCTTGAAGAGCCAGGGAACCAAGATCGCCGTCATCGGCCCGCTGGCCGAACAAACCAAGTTCCTGGTGGGCAACTACGCCGGTCAGCCCACGCACACCGTCTCCATCCTCGATGGCCTGCGCAAGGAGTTCGCCGGCGCCACCATCAAGTACGTCTCCGGCACTCAGTTCCTCGGCCACGATGCCTCTCCCGTGCCCGCCTCCGCGCTCTCCACCGACGGCAAGCCCGGCGTCAAGATCGATTATGCCCAACTGGACATGAGCGACATGAACCATCCGAGCCGGAAGAATTCTCTGGCCTCGCGCGTTGATCCGGTGCTGGACATTGCCGTTGCGCCCTTCCCGGAGAAGGCCAAGACTGCCGACCGCGTCTCCATTCAGTGGACCGCCGACCTGACCGCCCCCGAAACCGGCGAATACAACCTCGGCATGCTCGCCAACGGCTTCTTCCGTATGCGCCTGGACGGCAAGGACGTAACCTCATCGTGGGGGTCGGACGGCAAGGAAGCTCGCGTCGGACGCGTCCATCTGGAAGCCGGCAAGCCCGCCAAGCTGGAAGTGGACTATATGCCCGGCGAAAGCGGCTATGACACCAACGCCGTCAATGGACCCATCGCCAAGCTGGTCTGGTCCAAGCTCGATCTGAAACCGCAGCCCGCCGCCATTGAGGCCGCCAAGGCTGCCGACGTGGTTGTGGCTGTTGTCGGCATCACCAGCGACCTGGAAGGCGAGGAGATGCCGGTCCACGAGGATGGCTTCCAAGGCGGCGACCGCACCTCCCTCGACCTTCCCAAGCCCGAGGAAGAGTTGATTGAAGCCCTCGGCGCCACCGGCAAGCCGCTGGTGGTGGTCCTCACCAACGGTTCGGCCCTGGCCGTCAATTGGGCCAATGAGCACGCCAACGCCATTCTGGAAGCCTGGTATCCGGGCGAAGAAGGCGGTACGGCCGTCGCTGAAACTCTCAGCGGCAAGAACAACCCCGCCGGACGCCTGCCCGTCACCTTCTACAAGGGTGTCGATCAGTTGCCCCACTTCGAGGACTACACCATGAAGGGCCGCACCTATCGCTACTTCACCGGTGAGCCGCTCTATCCCTTCGGCTACGGCCTCAGCTACACCAGCTTCAGCTACAGCGGATTGTCCGTGCCGTCGGCTCCGGTGGCGGCGGGCAGCCCGGTCGTCGCCGAGGTCACCGTCACCAACACCGGCAAGCGCGCCGGCGATGAAGTGGCGCAGCTTTACCTGGAATTTCCCAAGGTGGCGGGCGCGCCAAATCTTGCGCTACGCGGCTTCCAGCGGGTTCATCTGGAGGCGGGCGCCAGCCAGAAGCTGCGCTTCGAGCTTCAACCGCGCGATCTGAGCATGGTCACCGAAGCCGGCGATCCGATTGTCGCCGAGGGCAAGTACACGCTTTCGATCGGCGGCGGCCAGCCCCACACTAGCGCTCAGGTGATCTCGAAGAACTTTGAGGTTGGGAATACGCAGGCGCTGCCGGAGTAAGTGGAAATCGGCGATTCAACAATAGAAATCCCAGGTCAGGAGGTTCTGGCCTGGGATTTTTTATGGAATTTTTGAAATGCAATAGAGTTCACAGTTTCACAGTTTCACGGTAAATAGGGGGGGGGAGGGGGTGCTTTTTCGGAATAGGGAATAGGGAACAAGGAACAGAGGCCGGTTTGGGTTCTTGCTCATCCTTCGATTGTGCGCTGTTGGATGGTAATTCCATGCAAATTTGGCTCAAATTATTCGAGCATTTTTCCTGTGGTGCAGTTGCAGCGTGGACCAGGAGGTCCACGCCACAGCCGACCAGGAGGTCGGCGCTACTCTATACCATCGGGCGAATTTTCTACACAATCCAGCCGCCGCCAACGACTTCATCCCCATCATAAAAGACCGCCGACTGCCCCGGCGTAACAGCGCGCTGCGGCTCGTCGAAGGTGGCCAGAACCTCCTCCGCGCCTGCCGAGGTGGGATTCGGTTCGAGCGTAGCCCAGGCGGGTTCGTGGCGGTGGCGAATCTTGATGCGCACGCGCATTGGCGCGGTGAGCGCGGGGATCGAAATCCAGTTCAGGTTGCGGGCACGCAGAGTGCGCGTGGCCAACTCCTCGTCCGCGCCGACGGTGACGCGATGCGTGGCCGGGTCGATTTGCAGCACGTACAGCGGCGTGGGCGAGCTGACGCCCAGGCCCTTGCGCTGGCCGACGGTGAAGTTAAAAATGCCCTCGTGGCGGCCCAGCACGTGGCCGCCGGAGTCGGTCAGCTCGCCGGCGGTTTCGGGAAGCTGTTGGCCCTGCTCTTCGAGGTAGGCGGTGAGGAACTGCTTGTAGTCGCCGCCGGGGATGAAGCAGATCTCCTGCGAGTCGGGCTTTTCGGCGAGAGCGAGTCCGTGCCGGCGGGCGACCTCGCGCACCTCCGGCTTGGTCAGGCGTCCGAGCGGAAAGAGCGTGTGTGCAAGCTGCTCCTGGGTCAGGCCAAAGAGGAAGTAGGTCTGGTCCTTGGCCAGATCGGCGGGGCGCTTGAGAATCCAGC
>CAYVGW010000156.1:0-9598 GCA_964450895.1 uncultured Occallatibacter sp.
GATCCTTGGCGTGCTTGCTGAAGTAAAACTCCGAGGCGGCCTCGAAGCCGTACATTCCGCTGCCCAGATAGATTTGGTTGCCGTAGAGGGTGAAAATCTGCTGCTTGGTGAAGGAGCGCTCGATCTGGATGGCCAGATAGGCTTCCTGAATCTTGCGCGAGGCGGTGCGCTCGGAGGAGAGAAAGAGGTTGCGCGCCAGTTGCATGGTCAGCGTGGAGGCGCCCTGCGCGCGCCCGTGGCTGCGCACATCGTGCCAGGCCGAGCCGGCGATGCGAAAGACGTTGATGCCCCAGTGCGACTCGAAGCTCTTGTCTTCAATCGAGATGACGGCCTGGCGCAGGATCGGGGCAAAGTCCTCGTAGTTGACCACCTCGCGGCGCTCCAGCGCAAAGGAGCCGATGATGCGGCCCTTGCGGTCGTAGAGATCGGTGGTGGTGGAGGGCCGATAGCGTTCCAGGTCGTGAATCTGCGGCAGATCGGCGGAGTAGACCAGCGTCAGGCCCGCCAGCGAACCGGTAATCACCGCCAGCAGCAGCAGCGCGGCCAGCGTGAACTTGCCGGCCAGCTTGCGCCTGTGAGGCGACGGCTCCGGCTCAAGCCGGTAGCTCCGGCCTAGGCCGCGCGGCTCATACGGCTCGATGGGATGAACTTCCAAGTGAATCAGACCTCAGGAACGGCATCATCTTCGCGTGAAAAAGAAGCCTCAAGCCCAAGGCTAGCACGGCAGCGCTGTTGAAAAGCGCTTGGAGCAGCGCGGGCGTACCCGATCCTGCACGAGGCGGAAATGCGGTGCGGGTGTGGGAAACCAAATAGAGTAGCGCCGGTCTCCAGACTGGCTGTCGTGCGGGCGTCCTCGCCCGCACCTGTTTCCTGGCCCGCGCAGGTCAGCAACTTCGGTGGGGAACTAGCAAGAAATAAACTCGTATGTAGCGAAAGAGAAGTGTATTGCATCAGTGAAAAGTGTGGGTCTGGAGACCCACACGACAGCCGGTCTGGAGACCGGCGCTACAGTTTCATGGCCCACGGACCGGCAATGCCGGTAAGAGATAAAATGAGATGCAATGAGGACTCTTCGGCGCCCGCTGCCCGCTTCCCCAAAACCGGCAATCACTCCCGCCTTGGCGCTGATTCTGGCGTGCTACCTCCTGGCGCGCATCCTCGAAGTCACGCCCACGTTGATTCCGCGCACGGCCATCGTAGCTCTGGACGTACTCTCGGCGATGAGCTTTGCGCTGCTGGATGGAGCGCGCCACTACAAACTACGCGGCATTCTGGTCTTCGCCGGCATCTGCCTTCTGGTGGGCAACCTGACGGAAAATCTCAGCATCTCTACCGGCTTTCCCTTCGGCCATTACTATTTCGTCGAGTTGATGGGCCCCAAGCTCTTCCAGGTTCCCGTGCTGCTGGGCCTGGCGTATATCGGAATGTCCTACGTCTCTTGGACGCTGGCCCGGCTGATCGTTGGCCAGTCGGATGCGCCTGTCGCGGGCTGGCGGATCGTGGCGCTGCCCGCCGTGGCCAGCTTTGTAATGGTCGCCTGGGATCTGGCGCAAGACCCGGTCTGGGCGACTGTGCTGCATGGCTGGGTCTGGCGCGACGGCGGAGCCTGGTTCGGCGTGCCGCTCTCGAATTACCTGGGCTGGTACGGAACCGTCTTCACTATCTATCTATTCTTTGCGCTCTACCTGCGCCGCTGGCCGGTTGCGGAAACTTCCCTGCCGCAGCCCAGCTTGCGTCCAGCGGTGATCTTCTATCTTCTCTGCGCGGCGGGCAACGTCTTGCAGGTGCTTTCAACGCAAGCTCCCGACCTTGTTCTTGATCCCACAGGCAAGCAATGGAGTTATGCGGAGATTGCCCGCGCCTCGGCGCTGGTTTCCATCTTCATCATGGGTGGATTTGCTGCTGTTGCTTGGGCGCGACAGCCCAAGCAGCAGAAAGCAGCTACAGATTGAACAGCTCGCGCCAGCGGCGTGGTGAAGCTCAATAGTACTTTCGTCCGTCTCCGCGAGACATCGGATCAATTTCTGTGGCCGCGATCCTGGCTTTCAAGAGATCATATGCGTCGCTATTCCCGTGTTCCCACTTGCGGCAAACACTCCAGCAACAATAATCGGCAACTTGAAGCCACGCATTGCTCTCACGACGGTGATTCAACACTTGAAAGGGAATATGAGGCTGTTCGCTCTGGCAGGACTTTTTGATTGCTGCTTGAACCGAAGCTGCTTGCTTCTTCTGGATCATCGGCAGCGTGTCTGTATAGATCAGAATCTGTGAGGTGTCAGGGCGGACGCGGCCACGAAGAATGAATCGCAAAACCATCGTCAGAAACTTGGGATAAAAATCCTGGGGATCGTAGATTGCTGGGTTGACTTTGGATTTTTCTACGACTAGCAAAATTCCAAGAAGCATGGTTCAGAAGAGTCGAAATGACACGATCACGAACTTTGGGCGGATTCTCACAGGCATGAAATGAGCTCAAAGATTCTCCACCATGTCCTGCTTTGATCAACTCGAAGCGCAACGCGGTAAGATTCGCGGCCAGCGCGGCTGGGTGATAGGTCCATGCGGCTGCGAAGACGTAGTAGCGTGAACCTTTCGGGGAAAAGTCAAAATTCCCGGACTCGTCCGTATGTATATGCAGTGTTGGCAACTTGCATCCAAAATGCGACCACCCCGATTGGCAGCCAACCGGGGTGGAACGTTTACGCTTGAACTCCAAATACTGTACCCAGCGTAAGCTTACAGAGTGAATATGTCAAGCTAAAATAGTTCCGACATCGCCAATAGTTACAGATTGAACAGCTCCCGCAGCCGCCGGGTTTGGGCGCGGCTGACAGGGATTTCGGTCTGCTTTTTGTCGTTCATGCGGAGCTGGTAGCTGGATTTGAACCACGGAACCACTTCGCGGATGTGATTGATATTCACCACAAAGCCGCGATGGGCGCGCCAGAAGAGCGCCGGGTCGAGCAGGTCGAGCAACTCCTCCAGCGTGCGGCACTTGGAGGAGCCTTCAAAGCTCTGCGTCACCACGCGAATTACGCCCTCGTCGATGGCCGCGTAGCAGATCTCCGCCTGATCGACGAGCAGCAGCCGGTTCTGCGCCTGGACGATCAGTTTGGCCGGCTGCGGCGCGGCTTGCGAACGGTTGAGCAGGCGCAGCAGGGACTCGATTTGCGATTCCGGCAGCGGGCTGGCCGCGCCATTGGTGGAAGCGCCCGCCAGCCGCCCGCGCACCCGCTCGACGGCCTGCTCGATGCGCGCGCGGTCAAAGGGCTTGAGCAGGTAATCGACGGCGTTCACGTCAAAGGCGCGCACGGCGTATTGGTCGTAAGCCGTGGCAAAGATGATCTGCGGCAGCGGCACCTGCGGTGCGGCCAACTGTGCCTTAGCTCTGCGCTCGATCAGCTTCTCGATCACTGCAAAGCCGTCCAGCCCCGGCATCTGCACGTCGAGAAAGACCATGTCCGGGTGGTGCTCCTCGATCAGATCAACGGCTTCGATGCCGTTTGCTCCCTGGGCCAAAACCTCCACGCCGCCCACCTGCTCAAGCAGATAGGCAAGCTCCTCGCGGGCCAGTTGTTCGTCGTCGATGATGAGCGCGGTGAGAGGCATAAAATGAAAAAGTGATCTTAGAAGCGAATGCGAATCAATTCATTGCTTACTGTGTAACTACAGTTTCAATGACGCGCATTCGTTACTTCTTCTTTTTGCTTTCAAGAGTAACTTCCGCCTGCAACTTCTTTCCAACTTCTTCCAAAGCCGCATTCAGGACTTCTGTAATGCCTGAAGCGTTGCCATAATAGGGCCGTGCCGGAATCGACTCAATTTCGGTGTTGGTTTTTGGGTCGATAAAATGAATGGATAAAATCAATTGGTAGTTGACATAATCAATTTTAACGTCTGAAAACTTAATAAAGAGATCGTTCCCGGCAGCATTTTCGTCCCCACTGGCTTTGGCCGCGGTTATTGTATGACCAAACAAGTATTGCGATTTACAGTTTTGTTGAAAAAGTGAATTCAAACTGTTTATTGCTTCGATCCAATCAGCTTTTGTCCATTGAGGATTACTCCCTCCGCCAAACAAACCACCCGAACTATCATGTTGGTAGAGAACCCATGCATCAGGGTTCAAATCGACCCAGCCGATGAAGATTCTGTTCATATCTCTCATATCTGTAGCCGTTTCCTTGTGCGGTTGGTTTCTAGCCATGAGAGACGATGGAAGAACCAAACAGAGAAGGAACAATATAACGGAAATGTTGAACCGTTTCATTTGAATTCTCCAATTCAATTTGATCTACCACATCAAAATACCACATTTATTGCATCTCGTGTGATCTTGCTTTACACGCAAGAGATCTTTATCGAAAACGGCTAAACAGCGTCCCTCAGGGGCTAAAGCCCAGACTGATTTCGCATCCACTTCGGCACGACTGAAGTCGTGCCCTTTCAAAACACGGAATCGACGAAGTTTCCTTGACTTCCAAGTCCCTTAGTCCCTCAGTCCCTCAGTCCCTATTCCCTGCTTTATTCGCCAATCACCCGAAGCCGGGCCGGCATGTGGTCGGTAGCCAGTTCATGGCCGCAGCGGGTGCAGAATTGATCCGTGGCGCGGACGGTGCGGAAGCAGTGGCCGCAGTTGGCGGCGAGCCGGTAGTCGCACTGCGGGCAGAAGTGGAAGTCGCTCTGCACATGCGTGGAGCAGGCCGGGCAGCGCGAAACCTCCGGCTGGCGCAGCAGGAAGTACAAGACTGCGCCGATGCCTCCGGGCATCACCAGGCAGATGACCATCCAGAAGCGCGCGCTCATCGCCCGGCGCGGCGCGTCCTTGCTGACGTAGCCCACCATCAGGAAGTAAATCGAGACCAGCAGGCCGCAGGAGAGATTGAGGTAGGTGCGCAGGCCGAGCGGCGGCAGATGATGCTGCGATTGCGGAAAGACAAACCAGAAGTAGTACTCCACCAGCGCAAAGGCCACGACGGCGGCAACGATGGACCAGACGGGAATCAGCCGTGCGTCATCGTCAACGGTAATGGATTGTGGGTCGCGCATAAACGGCCCCTCTCCTCAGAGGGCTTTTCAGGAATTTAGGCAGAACCTATCCCCTTTTCTCATTGGACGGGTGAGGGAATCGGGAAGTTGCGCGAACTTGCGCGAAAGAAAAGAAGCTCAGGATCGGCGGCGCAGCCATCCGGCCAGCACTGTCGATGCCAGCAGCGCCGTGCCCAGGAAGAGGATCAGCACGCTCAACTGGCCCATCATGCCGCTCAGATGCTCTTCTTCCACGAAGGTCTGAGCGATCCACCAAACCAGCGGACCCAGCACAAACGCCAGAATCAGCGTAGCCGCCAGCGCCACCGAGCGGCAGCGCTTGCGTCCGGCCTTCTGCTCCTGCATCACGCCCTGGGAGGCGAGAACCACGCGGCGCGTGCGATATGCCACGGCGCACTCCCGGTCGGCCTGCTTTCCACAAAGGGCCGAGAGCAGATCGCGGTCAGTTTCGGTGCTCTCCGCAGACTTCATATCGCCCTCGGAGCCAGATTCGCCGTAGATGCCGCGCTGAAGGCGCCACTGGCCCCACCGCAGGTGGCCAGCTTGGGCTTAATGGCGGCCAATCCGCGATAGAGCCTTGATTTCACGGTGGAAAGCGGCGCGCGCGTAACCTTGGAAATCTCCTCCAGTGAGAGATCCTCATGGAAGCGCAGCACCAGCACCTCGCGGTAGAGCGTGTCCAGTTGCATCAGCGCTCCCGCAATCCTCTCCCGGTCTTCCAGGTGGGAGAAGCAGTCGAAGGGTGTCGGCTCGTCGCCAGCGATCTCGAAGCTCATCGGCCGGTCATCGTCGCTGCCGCCCTCGAAGAGTTCGTCCAGACTGGACATGGTCTTCTTGCGGCGCAGATCAATGAGCAGATTGCGGGCGATGGTAAAGAGCCAGGTGTCAAAGCGCGCCTTGCCGTTGAACTGCGATCCGCGCACCAGAACCCGCATCCAAACCTCCTGGAAGAGGTCTTCGGCGATCTCGCGGTTGCCGCACAGATAGAGCAGATAGCGCATCAGGCGGTGCTGGTGGCGCACAATCAGCTCATCCAGCAGCCCGATATCCTGGCGCTTGAGTCCCTCGGAGACGGCCAAGCTCTCTTGGCGCGCCTGTTCGTCAGCCGCGGAGGCCGAAGCTGTACCGAAAAATGGGCGAACGAACGCGGCTGTACTCATCTCACTTTATTAGACGACAAAATTTCCCTTTGAGCCGCATCAATCTGAATTTCTAATGAAAATAAATTTCCAATGGTAATTGGGATGCGCTGGAGCCATTCAGCAACACTTCAGCCTCTCCGCGCCACGCGCAGCGCCTCCTCGACGGCCTTGGCCGCACGGCGCTCACGGGACTCGACGCTCTGATAGCCAAAAATACCCAGTAGATGCCCGCGCCGCTGGTGAACCGTCATTGCCTCCCAGCCCTTGCGCGCCAGCGGCTGCGGCTGAAAGGCCGCTTGCAGAATTGGCGGCGTTTCGATCTCGCCCTCCAGGGTCAGCAGCAGCCGTTCGGCCATCCGCTCCGCGCGCTGCTGGCGGGCTTCTTTGCTCTTCGGCTGGGTGATCCAGCCGGCAACCTCTTTGCGATTGGAGTAGCTTAACCCGGCGAACCACTTGGGTAGACGGCGGTCGCCTTTCAGGGCGCGAGCCAGTTCCGGGGGCAGCGGGGCAACCCGCTCTTCCAGATCAGGCTCAAGGGAGATTCTTACCTGGGAGCCGACGGCGGCTTGCGCTCCGGCCAGCATCTGTTTGTTCACCATGAGCATGCGGCCTTTCCCGGGACCGGAAAAGAGCGATGTGCGAAAGGCGAAGCCGCCGTCTTTGCTGTTCGCCGAGGAGATTTCCCCGCGCACCCGCACCCCCCTATGCTCTGGCCAGACCTCGGCTGGATCAAAGGGAATCCGCGCAATCACCCATTTGAGCCGAGTGCGGTCCGGCTCCAGCAGGGCGGTAAAGGTTTGGAGAGCGAATTGTTTTTTTGGCATCTTGGAACTCCAGTATGCGGCTGCTCCAGCTAGCAATCAAGTGAGAAAGCGGAAAGCGCTGGCGGATTTCTGCCATGCTCTTACGGTGTAGAAGGCCATTGGCGATCTTGCCGCATGGTTGGAATGGAAATTGACAGAGATTGAATCTGCCTGCTAGCCTGCGTCAGAAACACTCAGGTCTGTTTTGGTAAAAATTAAACTCTGTAAGGGATACGCATGAAAGGTTTTGTTGTCATCCTATTAGCAATGGCCATGTTGGCCTCAACGCTACCCTGTACGGCTCAGGACACCATTCCTTTCAAGGAACTGGCGCGCGAGTCGAGTTCCTCCTTCAGCTTTGCGGATGCACACGCGGATTTTGATGGACAAACCACCTCCACAACACAAAAATATCCGCGGCGCTATTGGACCAAGGGCGGAAAGATCATGACATTCATCGGCGTTCCCGTGATGGCTATTGGCGGCACATGGCTAGGAACTACTCTGCACAAAGGCTGCCTGCCACAAGATAGTGGGTGTCTGCAATATGATGTTAGCCGGTTCACGGATGTAATCTTAACGGTTTCTGGCGCGACTTTGACGGTGGTCGGAGCTACGCGTCGTTCCTGGTGATAAGCGGATAGCGCCGACGGATTTCGTAGCGCGAGCCGCCGGCTTCCGGAAAGCTCTCGTAGAGGAGAAACTCCGCGGCGAGAAAGCTGGTGAAGGCCGGCTGGCGGTGAATCTTGGCCTTCAGCGCTGCGAGGTTCCGGCCACGGCCTTTGCTGCGCGCCAGGGTGATGTGCGGCTGGTAGGGGCGCGCTTCCGGGATGAAGCCGCAGAGCGCTGCCGCCGCGCTGACCCGCTGCTGAAGCTGGAGCAACTGCGGCGTGGGCCTGATTGTGACGATCAAGACTCCGGAGCGGTCGAAAAGGTCCACCTTCTCCAGAGCAATCGGAACCGGCGGCTGATGCACTTCGCCGAGCCGCGCGGCCACGCATTCGTACTGCTCCGGGCCGGTATAGCCGAGAAAATCCAGCGTGATGTGCCAGGATTCCGGCGCTGTCCAGCGCAGCCCGTCATTCCGGGATCTGAGTCGCGCGGTGAGCGCCGTCAGTTCGCCGCTGACCGTTTCCGCCAAGGGAATCCCCACAAACAGGCGCATACGAAGATCGTATCTTCTACACTATCTTCTATGGAAGTTTTATATGGAGTGCATTCGGTGGAGGAGGCGCTCAGGGCTGGGCGGCGGCGCTTTGATCACGTTCTGGTGGCCCGCGAGCGCGACGATTTACGGCTGGAGAAGCTGGTAGCCCTCTGCCGCGAGAGCGGTGTCCGCGTACGGACCGAGGCGCGCGAGCAGTTGACGCAGATGGCCCAGACTCCCGCGCATCAGGGCGTGGTGGCGCTGGTCCGCCCGCAGGAGTTTCTCACCATCGAAGATCTCTTCGAGCCAACGAAACCCGGGGCGGCGCGGCTTCTGCTGGCGCTGGACGGCGTGGAAGACCCGCAGAACCTGGGCGCTCTGTTGCGCGTGGCTGATGGCGCAGGGGTGGACGGCGTGCTGCTGACTGAGCGGCGTTCGGCGCCGCTCAGCCCGGTGGCCGTCAAAGCCAGCGCCGGGGCGGCGGAGCATCTGCGCATTGCCCGCGTTGTCAATTTGGTGCGCGCGCTGGAAGAGCTCAAGCGCCGCAACCTGTGGATCATCGGGCTGGACGAACGCGGCTCTTCGGACTACGATCAATTCGACATGACCGGCGACTGCGTACTGGTTCTGGGCCGGGAGGGCGCGGGCTTGCACGATCTGGTCCGCCGCACCTGCGACCATATGCTGCGCATTCCGATGAGCGGCGGCGTCAGCTCGCTCAACGTCTCGGCTGCCGGAGCGGTGGTGCTCTATGAAGCCTTCCGCCAGCGCCGAAACAGCGCACGCCACGTCCCAGAAAAAGTTGGCCCCACCACAGGCGGCGCCGCGGCGAAGCCCAAGAAACAGAAAGGCCTTGGCTCATGAAGTTTTCCGAAGATCCGCTTCGCTGGACAAATCTTATATGGAAACGGATCTTTCCCAAGGCATGAGCGATAGAGTTCTTCGATTTCGGTTTCCGACATCTTTTTTGATTCAAACGAAAAATCTTGATAGCGACGCTATTCGCGGATGATTTTGACAAAGATGCCGTCAGGGAGTTCGCCGCCCAAGAGGTGGACTACGCCGTCTTTGACGTAGCCTTCGAGGATCTGGCGGGCGGGCTTGGCGGCGGGCGGCGGAGCAGGGCGAGGCGTGGATTCCCAGGTCCGAGAATCCGGAGCTGGGGCACCCGCTGGAACGGCACCCGGCTGACTCGCTGGCTTGCTGATCTGCCGGCGGGCGGCTTCGAAGCCGGCGGGCTTGCCAACCTTGGGAAGCGCAGACCAGCCCGCGCCGCTCCCTGATCCCTGCCCCCTGCCCCCTGATCCCTTCATTCCCCGGTCCATGGCTTCGTTGGCCAAGCGGTCGGCGTGCTGGTTGCCGCCGCGCAGGGTGTGGCGCATCTCGAAGCCGTTAAGGCGGCGGGAGAGCTTGCGGGCCTCCTCGTAGAGCGGCTTGAGGATGGGGCTTTTCAC
>CAYVGW010000157.1:0-9540 GCA_964450895.1 uncultured Occallatibacter sp.
ATGCGCATGTGCTGCTTTTCGCGCTGCATCTCGCGCAGCAGCTCGTAGACGCGCTTGGTCTCCGGGACGAACTCCGCCTCGCGCGCCATGCTGGCTACGGTACGCGTGGGCGCTTCGGTATCGGCCACTTGCAGCAGGTCGTGGGCGAAGGCGATGCCGGTGATGTTGTCGAGGGAGCCTTCGTAGACCGGGACGCGGGAGTAGTTGTGTTCGCGCAACTCTTCGAGGAAGGCTTCCAGGGTCAGGTTCGAGGGAACGGAGAAAATCTCCGGCCGCGGGGTCATCACCTCGCGGACCAGCTTGTCGCCGAACTCGACGGCCGAACGGACCAGCTCGCGGTCGCTCTCCTCCAGAATGCCCTCTTCCTCGCCGGCTTCGAGAAGCGCCTCCACATCAGCTTCGGACTCCTCTTCGGAGGTGGCCGGCTCCTCAGCCAGCGCGGCCACGGAGTAAAAGAAGCGGACGAAGACGGTGATGGGGGTCATCAGCCAGAGCAGGAGGCGGATCGGCCAAACGAGACGGCCTGCCCAGCGGCCCCGTGTGCGGTCGAAGAGCAGCGTGGGAAGTAGCTGGTTGCAGAAAACGATGACCAGCACCACGCCGAGGACGGCCTGGGCAATTTCGGCGGTGTTGGGGCGGGTTAGACCGCCGCGATCAAAGAGGACCGCGCCGAATTCGAGGGCGATGATGCCCAAGGCGAGTTGTTGCAGGATTTGGGCGCAGAGGGCGGCGTGCTCGCGGGTGAGTCCGAGGTGCGGCTCGACCAGTTCCTCCCAGGCGTCGAGATTCTCTTCGATCTCGCGGGTGAGGATCTTGCCGAATTCGGCGTAGACGCGGGCGATGTACGAGGCCAGCATCTCGATGGCGGCAAGGGTGAAGATCAGGAGGAGGAAGGAGAGGGTCATGGGCGAGCGCTCCGGCTGGCGATCGCGCGAGAGGATTTCGCAGCGCCCCGGGGCAGTTGGGCGCGTTCAATGAGGCCTTGCGGCAGGCCTAGTTTGGCACGGAGCAGACACTCACGGCGGGCCATTTGGCCTTCATCGGCTTCGTGGTCGTAGCCGGACAGGTGAAGCAAGCCGTGGAGAATGAGGACTTTGATTTCGGTCGAGAGCGAATGGCCCTGCTCGGCGGCTTGCTTGCGCGCAGTAGGAACGCTGATGGCCAGATCGCCGGCGTATCCTTCCGCGCCCAGACCCTCGGCGGGAAAGGAAAGCACGTCGGTGGCCTTGTTCTTGCCGCGAAACTGGCGGTTGAGCTTGCGGATGGCGGCGTCGGTGGTGAGCAGGACGGTGACCTGGCCCTTGAGGCGGACGGCTTCTTGCGCCAATGCCAGAAAGCGGGCCAGCGTGCGGGCGGAGGGGATTTTTTGAGCTTTGCCGGGGCCGGACACAGCCGTCTTCTTCGCCACGGTTGCCGTCGGCGTAGGGTCGGGGTCCAGCTCTGGGTCCAGAAGGATCATCGTTCTCGGAGGCGCAATGCGCAACTCCGGTAACTCTCATTCTACGCTAAAGTTGAATCCGCATCGCGCGCTAACGGCAACGCACACCCCTTGAATCAGTCGTTGTATACTTTGCTTTGCTCTTTACCTCTGGATTGGTGCAATTGCATGAACTCAGAACCGGAAAAGGAGATTCTGTGAAAACGTCGTCATCGACCGTATGCTGCGCTCTCATCTTACTGCTCTTGATTGCGCCTACTTCAGCCTCTCCCCAAGGCAAGCAGGGCACTGTCAATATCGATTCTCTTGAGGTGTATTCCAGGATGTCGACAGAGAGCGATGTCGTGAAGAGATTGGCAAAAGGAACCGTGGTTCGCATACTTCTTGCGGTCTCCGGCGACGAGGGAAACTGGTGCGGCGTTGCGAGTCAGGATAGCTCCTCAAGAATTGGATATGTTTTATGCTCGGGTCTTGATAGACCAAAGGTTGTTCCTGGGATGGCCGCCCAGGGCGGAGCACGCCTCCAGATTCTGATTGGCAATTCGCACACTCCGGTCAAAGCCACACAGCGTCAGACACATGGGGGCGAGGAGGCAGGCCTTTTGGGCCAGACTCTGGCGCCGCCTCCGGGATACAGTTGGAACAGCTATCCAAAGACACTCGTCCTTGCGCTCCGCAGAAGTTGCCCCTACTGCAAAGCAAGCCTGCCTTTTTACAAGCAACTCGGCGATCTGGAAAATAGCGGCGTACTCCATTCTCATCTTCTTGTCGTCATGCGGAGTGACGAATCTGCCGGCAGAAGTTTCCTGAAAACCGGTGATGTGGAGGTTCAAGGGATTTTTGGTATCGATTTTGATGATCTCAAGGTGCCGGGGACACCGACTTTGCTGCTGCTCAATTCAAGCGGAGTCATCGAACATGCTTGGGTGGGACAACTCACGCCACGGATGGAGAAGGATGTCATCAGCGCGGCGGAAGAGTGAGCCGTCCATGTTGCGGCGCGAGATCGGAGTTCCGCTCTGGGTCCAGAAAGGATCATTGTCACGGAGGCGCACAGTTGGCGGCTCCGGTAACTCTCATTCGACGCGGATTCGCAGAAACCCACCCGGATTTGAGGGAAAGACAGGATTCTAAATTTTCAGGATGCGCCACCCACTGGGATCAAGCCCCAACGGATGTCCCGTGTCGCCGGCTCCATGGAAAGCGTGGCCGCAATCCGTTCCACTTCACGCGGCTGATCGCCTTCGGTGACAATCTCGGCCGTCACTTCCACCTGGCCAGAGGCCGGAATCTGGAGGCAGTGGACCGCGCGCAGCCGCACCGGAGCCTGCGAGATCGCGGTCACCAACAGAGTGCGGACGTGTTCCTCAATGAACTCGCCGCAGCTTACGCGAATTTCGTAGATGGCGTCTGCCGGCTGATTTTTTGCCCATGGATGCCATTTGTGGGCCAGCGGCCGGAGTCCGGCGTTGGTGGCCATCACCAGTATGGTCATCGTCAGGCCCAGCATGAAGTTGCCAAAACCGGTCAGCAGGCCCACCGCCGCCGCGCACCAGATGGTTGCCGCCGTGTTCAGGCCCTTCACCGTGGCTCCGTCTCTGAAGATCGATCCGGCGCACAGAAAGCCCACGCCGGAAACCACATATGAAGCTACGCGCGCCGCTGCCGTCACGTCGCCCGGGATCAGCAGCCCCGCGGCCACAAACGCCGCTCCGCCCACCGCGACCAACCCGTGGGTGCGCATGCCGGCCATCCCATGCTGCCACTGGCGTTCCAGCCCAATCAGGCAGCCGTACACCAGCGCGATCACCATCCGCTCCACATACATCGGTGTTGCAGGAAAGAACTCCACCATTTATGGTCCTCCACTTCGCGCCCGGCAACCGGAAATAAGGTTCCAACACTGTTCTTCGTCGCGCGGAATGGGTTCACCAGTGGGGGAGCAGGCTTTTCGATTACGAATGTTTCCTGCGGCGCCCGCGGTGCGGGAACTGGCCGTCCATGCGGGTGCTCGCTGTTCGCTTGCATAGGGTTCGTGGTCTCCCACTTTTCGCAAAGAACGCGAAATGGATGGGGCACCCTGCCAGGTTGACTTGGTCGATCCCAGGTCTCAAAGTCGAGACCTGGGGCACCCACCTTTGGTGGTAGATTGAGATGTGGGCGACCTGCCCTCTGGTTTGAGCTTGGCGGAGATTGCGATCTTTTTGGACCGCCTCTTTTCATTGGCTGAACCTGTGCAAAGCTATTACCGATGGCGGCCTCAACTGCGCGATCCCGGCGACGAAATGGTGCTGGAAGCCGCGGTGAACGGACAGGCCGGCGCGATTGTGACCTTCAACGAGAAAGATCTGCGCGCGGCGCGCAGCAGTTTTGGAATTGAGGTTCTTCGTCCCGGCGAAGTTCTGACGAGGTTAATGCCATGACGACTCGAGTTGCTACATTTCCCCTGCGACTGCCCGTCTCTCTGAAGACCGAGGTGGAGAAGGTCAGCAAGCGCGACAAGTCCAGCATGAACCAGTTTTTGGTTGTCGCCGCCGCAGAGAAGATCGCTGCCATGCAGACCGAGCGCTTCTTTGCCGAGCGTCGCGAGCGCGCCGACGATGCGGCTTTTCTGCGTATTCTCAACCGCGACGGCGGCGAGGCGCCGCGCCCGGAAGACTCCCTCGACTGACCACCTGCGGTGGGGCCAGCCGCGCTTCGCGCATGGGGTTCGCGGTCTTCCGCCCTTCTCAAAGTATGCGAAGGATGGAACATGCGGATTTACGGGAAGGATAGGATTCCAAAAACTCAGGGTGCGCCACCTGTCAAATCTTCACTATGGATGAATTAAAGCGGCAATGGTATGCATGGGGAGAACGAGGCGCATCGATTCGGGAAGCGGGAGAAAGCCGTGCGCCGCATAGAACTTTGCCGCGCGTGCGTCGATGGCATCCACCACGACCATTGAAGAGCCGACCTGAGCCGCGCTCTCGTATGCCTTCTCAAGCGCCTTCGCCAAGAGAATCCCGCCCACTCCCCGGCCCTGAAACTCTGTGGCGACGGCCAGCCGGCCCAGCAGCGTTGCGCTGACCATCGGGTAGCGGGGAAGGTGCTTCCGCGCCGCATCGGGAATGCCTCCCGGCGCAAGGCCGGTTGCGCAAAGAGTGAAATAGCCCGCGATCCGGCTGGGCGCGTCCTGCTGAGCCAAGATAAAGACTGCGTTGGCCTTGCGGCGCATATCTTGCGAGGCCTGGGTCTTCAGGTAGAGATCAAGAGAGGCGGCGCCGCAGTGAAAGCCATCCCGGTCGTGCAACTTGGCGAGAGGCTCAAGCCGGTATGTGGGTTCATCCGGCGCGCACATCAGGCGGCGACCCGCTCTTTCGCTGAACGAAAGGCTCGCCGCAGCCGCGCGTTGGGCTTGGGCGGATGCATCAGCGCATCGAAGAAGGCGGCGCGATCGCGGTCACTGAGAACCACGCTCTCGTGGCGGGTGATCGTGGCGCGCGTGGCTTCGGTGAGCGCGGAAAGGCAGAAATCGGTCAGGCTGCGGCGTTCGAGAGCCGCGGCCCGCTCGACTTGGCGCTTGGTTTCAGCGTCCACGCGAAAGCCCAGCCGGAAGGCGCGTGCGCGGCCTTCGGCGGGAGCTGCGACGTTTGCGGATTGCGGCATGGGATTGCTCCTTCATTTCTGGATAGACTCAGTGTACGTCCAATGGGAGAACAAAGCAAGGACTTGCCGTCCAAACGGAGGCGCTACGCGGATGGAATTCGTGGTCTCCCACTTTTCGCAAAGAACGCGAAATGGATGGGGCGCCCTGCCAGGTTGACTTGGTCGATCCCAGGTCTCAAAGTCGAGACCTGGGGCACCCACCTTTGGTAGTAGATTGAGATGTGGGCCACCCGCCACCCACCTTTGGTGGTAGATTGAGATGTGGGCCACCCGCCCCTCTACGATTCCTTGAGATGAAGTAGTAGGGTGCCCCAGATCCCGATTTTGGGATCTGGGCCACCATGAACCTGGTGCGAGCAATCAGCGAGCGGCTACTGCATCACATGTGCCTACGAGATGCGGTGAGCACCATCCGAGGCGTGGCAAATGTGGATTTCGGGCTTGATGCCGGTTTTGGCTTGGTAGCGCTTGCCGAGTTCATCGGCGAAGGCAGCCGCCTTGTCCTGCTCGACGAGGTTGACGGTGCAGCCGCCGAAGCCGCCGCCGGTGAGGCGCGCGCCGATCAGGCCGGGCAGTTCGTTGGCCAAGTCAACCAGCAGGTCGGCCTCGGCGCAACTGCCCTCGAAGTCCTTGCTGTAGCTGACGTGGGCCTCGGCCATCAGGCGGCCTACTTCCTTCATGTCGCCCTTGAGCAGAGCCTCGCTGGCGGCCACGGTGCGCAGGTCTTCGGTGATGACGTGCTTGGCGCGGAGGTAGGACTTTGGCTCCATCTCGTGGCCCCACTTTTCCAGGTCTTCCAGCGTGGCGTCACGCAGGAAGGGCACGCCGCCGCGATGGCCGTTGATGATGGCACAGGCGGCCTCGGACTCGCGGCGGCGGGTGGGATAATCGCCCCCGGCGATGGAGTGCTTGACCATGGTGTTGGCGATAACCAGCGCAACGTCGGCGGGCAGCGGCGCAAGACGGAAGCTCAGATCGCGGCAATCGAGCAGCAGGGCGTGGTTGGCTTTGCCGTTGGCGCTGATGAACTGATCCATGATGCCGCAGTTGGCGCCTACGAACTCGTTCTCGACGCGCTGACAGAGACGGGCGAGGACCGGGCGCGGATAGTCAGCGCCGATGAGCGAAAGCACGGCCAGAGCGGTGACGACTTCCAGCGCGGCGGAGCTGGAGAGGCCGGAGCCGAGCGGCACGTCGCCCCAGAGGCTGAGGCTGAAGCCGGGGATCGTGTGGCCTTCGCCGGCGAGGATGGAGACGACACCCATCGGGTAATCGCTCCAGTGCTTGCTGGCGACGGGCTTGGCGGCGGCGTCAAAGGTCTTTTCCTCGCCGTAGTTCTCGGCCCAAATGACGATCTTTCCGTCGGTCCGGGGCGAGATGGCGGCCAGCGTGGCAAAGTTGATGGCGACGGGCATAACGAAACCCTCGGCGTAATCGGTGTGCTCACCGATCAGGTTAACGCGGCCCGGAGCGACAAAGACGGCTGGGTCGGCGTGGAAGCGGGCTTGGTGATTGGCGCGCAGTACGGCGGGATCATGCATGGGTAAGTCTCTCCTATTACAGCTTTTTACAGCTTTCAGCTCTCAGCCGTCAGCTATCAGTTTTCTGTTGTGGGCTATCAGCTTCAACTTACAGATCTGTCAATGGCTGACGGCTGAAAGCTGTTAGCTGATAGCTGGATTAAAGCACTTCCAGATCAAGAGTCATGGGCCAGGAGTAGGACTCTCCCGCAGCCAGCGTCCGCGACCAGGGGCCGGTGATGGCGAGCGTGTCTACCGGGGCCGTGGTTGGTTCCATGGCCACGCAATGCTGCTGAGGAATGGAACCCTCCGGGTAGCCATCCTGGCAGATCCACAGGCCGAGATAGGGGGTTTTGGCGGCGTCAAAGCTGACACGCAGACGAACGCCGGCCTTGGGACGCGTCAGTGCAACCCAGTTCTCAGTGGCGGCCAGCGGTCCGGCAAAGAGCTTGTCGCCCACGCCGGAGTGCGTTGCGGCGGAGACGCGCAGATCGGTTTCGCCGCCGGCAGTCAGCTTGGCGATGGGCCAGGCCGCCGTGCCGTTGCTCTTGTCCAGGCGATCGTTGCGGGTCCACTCGATGCGCAGCGCCTGGATCGAGTCGGGCAGCGAAAGAAGGTCGCCTTCCTCGGCCGCATAGCCGGGATGCGCCGACCAGGACCAGGGCGTTGGAGCGGCGCTGGTGTTGGTGACCTTATAGTCGGACTGGATTCTGTAGCCCTTTTCGGTCTGGGTCAGGGTGGTTGTGCGCACCAGCGTGAGCGGCAGGCTAAAACAGTCGGCGCTCAGGGTGATGGAGCCTTTGTCGGCTGAATGCACCTTCCATGCAACCCGCCACAGGTCGCCGTGATCGGGAACTTCAGCCGGGCCATTGGGGGTTTGCACGGTGCAGCCGGAGACGGAGGGCAGGCACTCATCCCAGCCGCTGGCGTCGCCTTGGTTGAAGCCCATGGTGCGGGTGCGCGGGCCGTAAGGGACGAGGGGCGTTTGCAGGAGTTCGTGGCCCTTGACCAGGATCGACGCGACTTTGCCGCCGAATTGGGGCAGAAGGGTGACGATACAATCGCCGATCTGCAAGATGGTGCTTTCATTTTTGATGAGAGTTACTGCTTCTTTGGACATTATTGACTGTCTCCTCGTGAAAAAAAACCCGCAGGGGCTAAGGCCCAACGTTTGTTATCAGTTAGTTGCGACACGACTAAAGTCGTGCCCTGGTTACAAAACCTTCTCACCAAGCGTTTATCCGCGGCCTGTAAAGTCGTGCCCCTTCAAAACTCGTGAACTTCCAACTCCAACCCACCCTAGCCACAAAAACAAGTGCGTGGCGCGGGTGGGGCACCCGGATTCATCTTGCTAAAAGACTTCCTTGCAGGCCGCGATCAGCCGCTCCCAGATTGCATCCAGCCACGCCTCGTGCTCGGGCTTCATCAGCACCGAGCGCAGACAGGTGACCGTTGCGGCGGCGTTCGCCGATTCAGAACCGCCTGCGGGCTGAAACCACTTCAGCGGCAATTCTACAAGAGCCAGATGCAAATCTCGAAGGGCGCAGGCCACAAAGATCTTTTGCGCCAGATCGGACGAGCCTTCGGGCGTCTCGGCGTTGATCTTCCAGACCACAATGTCCAGCTCCGGGCCGCCGGCCAGCGGTTGAAAGCGGCGGGCCGGGTCTTCCCTCAGTCTCCGGTCCAGATGTAACGCCGCGGAACGGCCGCGGACCAGACCTTGAGCGAATTCCCCACCCGGCACCGGCGGCAAAAGCTGCTGCGTGGCCCATAACGCCACCGCCGAGGCTCCAGCCCGTGAGCACTCCAGGCTGATCTCACCCAGGTGCAGCTCCTTTGAAGTGAAGTAAGTGTAGGGCGAATTGTGTTTGTAAAGCTGCCCCACCGAGGGGTCGCGGAAAAGGATGCAGCCGCAGCCGTAGGGCTGGAGTCCATGTTTGTGCGGATCGACGACGATGGAGTCGGCCTCGTGGATGACCGCGTAGGCTTTCCGTGCCGGATCGTCGAGCGCCTCGGAGATCAGCCGGAAGTAGCCGCCATAAGCGCCGTCAATATGTACGCGAAAACCGTAGCGCGAGCGCAGCGCCAGAATCCCGTCCAGCGGATCGACCGCGCCGATGGCCGTTGTGCCCATGGTCACTACCACCGTGCCCACATCGCCCTTGCGCAGCTCAGCCTCCAGCGCGTCCAGGCTCATGCGGCCACGGCGGTCGGCGACCACCGGCGTGTATTCGAGCTTCAGCACGGCGGAGATGCGGTGATGGGTGTAATGCGCTTGTTCGGAGCCGACGATGCGTTTGCCCGGAGCGAGCTTCCCGGCTACCCACAGCGCCTCCAGATTGGCCAGCGTGCCGCTCGAAGTCAGGTGGCCTAAATAATCCGTCCAGCCGAAGATGGCGGCGATGCCGCGGACGGCCTCGATCTCCATCTCCGAGCTGGCGCGGCCGCCGTCGCGGGCGTGGTTGTTGGGATTGATCGTCATTGCCAGCGCGTAAGCAGCGCGCGCCAGCGGATGCGGCGGCTTGAGCATCTGCCCTGCGTAAAGCGGATGAAAATACGGATAATTGTCGCCCATGCGGCGGGCAACATCCTCAAGAACCTTCGCCATAGCAGCCGGATCAGCGGCGGATCTGAACTCTGGAAGAGCCGCAAATTGCTCTTCCAACAGCTCGGTGGCGCGCGACAAGAGGGCGGGGACAGGATCAGCCAGCATGGTAACCTTCCGCGGTAACACAAATAAGGTACGGAATTAAGGCGTTCTAATTCAGCATCTTAGCTAACTATAAATGAAGATTAAGGGTTTTCAGTGAACATTTTCCGCACAATTTTCAGCAGAGGAATGCTACACTGCTTTCAGCGTTAGACCCGAAGCGGGCGTCAGCAGCACTCGCCCAACCAAGCAAGATTCTGCCAGTGGTCGCTCCGATTCATCCA
>CAYVGW010000158.1:0-9527 GCA_964450895.1 uncultured Occallatibacter sp.
TGTTGAGGACGAGGACGGGGATGTTCTTTTTGACGGCCGGCAGGATGGTGGCCGGATGCAGGACTTTGGCGCCGAAGTAGGCCAGCTCGGCGGCCTCTTCAAAGCTGATCGTCTTGACGCGGTAGGCGTTGGGGACGACGCGCGGATCGGCGGTGAGGATGCCGTCCACGTCGGTCCAGATTTCGATGGCCTCGGCCTGGAGCGCGCCGCCGACGAGAGCGCCGGTGAAGTCGGAGCCGCCGCGGCCCAGGGTGGTGGTGATGCCGGCTTCGTTGGAGGCGATGAAGCCGCCCATGACCGGCACCTGGCTGAGCGCGATAAGCGGTAGCAGGTGGGTCTGGGCGCGCTGCTCGATCAGCGCATCCTGCGGCACGGCCTTCTGGAACTGCGAGTCGGTGATGATGACGTCGCGGCCATCGACGTGCGCGGCGTTGACGCCCAGTTCCTGGAAGGCGGACGCAACAATGCGGCTCGACAGGCGCTCGCCGTAGCTGACAATCAGGTCGCTGATGCGCGGGGTGAGTTCGAGGATGGCCGAGAGGCCGCGCAGGACTTCGTCGAGGGAGTCGAATTTTTCCTCGATGAATTGGGCGAGTTCGGCCGTGGCGGCGGGGTCTTTGACCAGGGCGGCGGCGGTTTCGCGGTGGCGTTGGCGGAGTTGGGCGCTGACGGCCAGCGCTTCGGCCCGGTCGCCTTTCTCGCTGCACGCGGCGGCGCGCAAGAGCGAGTCGGTGACCTTGGCCATGGCGCTGACCACGACGACGGGCTGCTTGCCGAGGGCGACGCGCCCGGCGACGATGGCCGCGGTGCGGCGGATGGCGGCGGGGTCTTCGACCGAGGTGCCGCCGAATTTCATGACTACGAGGCTCATGCGAATTTCCTAAAAGCAGCTATTAGCTGTCAGCTATCAGCTTGCAGCTTTGTTTGCTGGAGATTCCAGCGGTTGATTCCGCCCCTGGGTCTCGGCCAATCGTTCAGTGTCTCGGCCAATCGTTCAGTGTCTCGGCCAATCGTTCATCCTATTGATCCGGCCCTGATGAATTGAAACACTCGAAGACTGTCATCCTGAGCGAACGGGGCCCCAAATGTTCTTCAATTTGGGGGTGGTGAGTCGAAGGATCCGCGGTTGCAATGATTGGTTCCGTTCAAATATTTCAGGGCCGGATCAATAATCAACCAAATGTGAAAGGCCAGGAGCTTCTGGCTGATAGCTGAAAGCTAATAGCTGAAAGCTCCTAAAACTTTCCTAAGCTCGCGAGCAGCTCGGCGTTGAGAATCGTGGCTCCCGCCGCGCCGCGGACGGTGTTGTGCGAGAGGACGGTGAACTTCCAGTCGAGCAGGCCGCAGGGGCGCAGGCGTCCGACGGTGACGGCCATGCCGTTGCCGCGATTGCGGTCCAGGCGGGGCTGCGGGCGGTCGGGCTGTGGCGCCCACTGCACCGGCTGCTCCGGGGCGAAGGGCAGGTTCTGGCCGGCCAGCGGGCGGAAGCCAGCCCAGGCTGCCAGAATCTCCTCGCGGGTGGCCGGCTTGGCTAGCTTGATGGAGAGGCTGACGGTGTGGCCGTCAACGACCGCGACGCGATTGCAACTGGCGCTCATGCGCGCCGGCAGCGGAGTGACCACGCCGCCGTCCAGCGTGCCGAGCAGCTTGAGCAGCTCCTCTTCCATCTTCTCTTCTTCGTTGGCGATGTAGGGGACGACGTTGTCCAGGATGTCCATGGAGGCGACGCCGGGGTAGCCCGCGCCGCTGACCGCCTGCATCGAAGTGGCGAAGATTTGCGTGATGCCGAAGCGATCCTGGAGCGGCTTGAGGGCCAGCACCGGACCCATGACGGTGCAGTTCGAGTTGGTGACGATGTAGCCGCCCGACTCCTTGCGCCAGGATTGCTCCTCAATCAGATGGAGGTGATCGGCGTTGACCTCCGGCAGGACCAGAGGGACGTTGGGGGCCATGCGGAAGGCGCTGGAGTTGGAGATGACGGCGCATCCGGCGGCGGCGAACTTAGGCTCCAGCTCGCGGGCGAAGGCCGCATCAACCGACGAGAAGACAATTTTGGGTGCGCCTTCCGGCTCGGCAGGCGAGACGACCATCTGGGCGATGCGTTCGGGCAGCACGGAGTCCAGACGCCACTTGGCGGCTTCGCCATACGTTTTGCCCGCCGACCGGTCGCTGGCGGCGAGCCAGACGATCTCGAACCACGGGTGGTTTTCCAGCAGTTGGATGTAGCGTTGGCCGACCATGCCGGTCGCGCCGAGGATGCCGATTGGGAGTTTGTTTTTCATAGCTTTCAACACTCTAGTGTACAGGAGAAGGGGTAGTTTGACAGATGTGCCGCCTTGCTCTCCAGGGCAATCGCATTTGAACTTCGCCACGCGCCTATCATTCTCGCGATACTCATGCGGGCGGCTTTTCGGAGGGAGCAGGGGCATTTATGCCCCTGAAGCGAGACTTGGGCAGGCTGGCCTTTAGGCCCGGGGCTAAAGCCCTGTCGTTTCAGGCGTAAATTCAGGGGCATAAATGCCCCTGCTCCCTCCAGATGATTTCAAATGCGATTGCCATGGGTAGCTCTCAGTTTCGCAGACGGCGTCCGGTTGTCTGGATACCATCAGTTGGCAAAGGCTTTGGATTGATACCCAGAGCCTTTGTGTTTTCAGGATATTGGAAGATCTTTCCTATCGATGCAGAGTGCGGCGTGGAGCGGGAGGCCCACGCAACAGCCGGCCAGGAGGCCGGCGCTATCTTTCTTGTGAAAGGAATGCGTGCGGACGAAGATACAAAATCCCTGCAATCCCAGGACGTCTGAGAAATACCTCATGGAAACAGGGATTTCTGCCGATAAGTTCTGCGGGGAGCGCTCGGAATGAACCTCCGATGGGGCAAGTCGCAATCAGCGGCGGGCGAGGAGCCGGTGGCCGACAACACGGCGCAGTGCATGACCGCTTTGGTGGAAGGAGTGGCCGAGGCGATGCCGCGCATTGATGAAGCGACCTACAGCTCGTTTCGCGGCACGGCGACGCGGATGGCGGCGCAGATTCCCGACACGATGGATAACGACGAGCGGATGAAAGTGGTCAATGCGCTTCTGCACGAGTTCGGAAACTATCGTTTGGGCGTGGAAAATGCGCTGCGGGAGCGGCAGAAGCACTGGCGGCTGCTGACGGCCAGACTGGTGAAGGAGCTGCTTTCCGCGCTGGGCGTGAAGCCGGAGATGGCCGCCGCCCTGCCGCTTACCGACGACATCGAGAAACTGACCACTGGCGAAGAGCTCAAGCAGTATCGCGATCTTCTGGAAGGCTTCTTGGCGATGCGCAGCGCGGGGGAAGCGGCGAAGATTTCCACGCTGAAGGTGGCTGATACCTCGACGGATAACGATAATGCGGCCGGTCTGATGGGCGGCGGCGCAGCGGTCGCGCACCTCCAAAAGGTGATGGAACGCGGTAAGACTGGCTTTGTGGCCATCTTCCGCCTCAGTTGCATGGAGATGGTCAGCCAGCGCTTTGGCCCGGAGGCGGTGCAGGATTGCCTGATGGCTGTCTCGGCTTGCTTGACGGCTGGGCTACACAGCGAAGACGCCATCTTCCACTGGAGCGACTCCTCGCTGCTGGCGATTCTGCTGGGCCGTCCCAATGAACATCTGCTGGACGCGGAGTTGCGGCGAATCGCCTCCAAGAACACCGACATTAACGTCAATATCGGCGGGCGCTCGATCATGCTGCGCATCCCGCTCACCTTTGATCTGACACCGATCTACAGCTTCAAGAACGCCAACGAACTGTACAAACTCTCCATGCAAGGCACCAAGAGAAGGTGAAGACGATGAATGAGATTCCCGGTTCCATGGCGGCCGCGCATGGCTTCGGCCCTTCGGATGCAATGGATGAATTACCCGTTCCCTACGTCGAGGTCGATGCCCATGGAGCGGTCAGCCGCGTCAACCGCATCACGCGCGCCTTGCATTCCAGCCATGCCGGCGAGTTGATCGGGCGGCTGGCCTGGGAGTTGATGCCCACCGAGGAGCAGGAGCAGAGCTGCGCGGCC
The DNA here is from genome assembly GCA_964450895.1 of uncultured Occallatibacter sp. Lineage (GTDB taxonomy): Bacteria > Acidobacteriota > Terriglobia > Terriglobales > Acidobacteriaceae > Telmatobacter. The sequence continues at coordinate 4,039 of CAYVGW010000158.1, forward strand.
TTTGTGACGGCCATGGAGACGGGCATCGACCCAGGAGTTGCGCGGCGCTCGATTTACACCAGCGCGGAGAGCTTTCGTGTCTACGATCTGCATCGCAACCTGATCCGCGACGCGCAAGGCAAGCCGGTGGGAATGCGCGTGGTGAGCGTGGATGTGACCGAGGCGGTGATGGCGCAGCAAGAGGCCGAGAAGGCGCGGCAGTGGCTGGAAGGGGTCTTCGAGTCGATCCCTGAGGCGGCGATTGTCACCGATGCCCTGGGTATCATTCACAACGTCAATCCAGCGGCGGAAGAACTCTTCGGGTGGAAGGCCGCGGAGTTGATGGGCCGGGATTTTGAAGAAGCATTTTCCTCCCGGTCTATGGACGCTCAGCCGGAGACTGGCCTGACCGCCGCGCTGAACAAGCGTGTGCGTGTTGTGGCAACGATGCTCGACCGGGAACACCGCGCGCTGCGCGTGGAGATCCATTCTTCGCCGATCGTGGAGAAGGCGCATGGCGTTACCGCCGGCGTGGTGAGCGTGCTGCGCCGCGTCGAAGAGGGCCGCTAGCAAGCTGTGGCATAAGTCATGTTTTGAAAGGGCATGACTTCAGTCCTGCCGTAAATGCACCAAAACAAGCGCTGGCTTTACAGGCTGCGGAAAAACTCGGTATCAGGCCTGCTTTGTAACTGGGCACGAGTTTAGTCGTGCCGCAAACGCCTGATAAAGGTTGGGCTTTAGCCCCTGCGGGATGTTCTTCGAGGATTTCACGCAAATTCCGGCCTTTTTTCGCGGTCTGTTTAGCTACTGCGGGATGTTTTTTGCGGCGTTGGACTTACGCCACAGGCGTTTTCAGAGAGCCAAGCCAAAGAGCCGGCAAAAGTTCTTCGTTGTGGCGGCGGCTAGTTCCTGCTCATCCACTCCCAGCAATCCGGCCAGCACCGAGGCCGTTTGCGTGACGAAGGCCGGCTCGTTGCGCTTGCCGCGCTGCGCCGCCGGCGCCAGCCAGGGCGCGTCGGTCTCGACCAGCAGCCCGTCGAGCGGAATCCGCGCGGCCACGTCACGCAAAGGCTGCGCCTTGGGATAAGTCAGATTGCCCGCGAAGGAGATCAGAAAGCCGAGGTCGAGCGAGCGCCGCGCCTGCTCGTAGCCCGCGCCAAAGCAGTGCATGATGCCGCCCAGGCCGGTGGGCCGCCAGTGCGCGTCGAGAATCTCCAGCAGATGATCCCAGGCGTCGGTCTGGCCGTCTTTCGGGCGGCAATGAATCAGGATCGGGCGCTTGCGCGCGGCGGCGACTTCGAGCTGGCGGATAAGGCCCTCGCGCTGCACCTCATGCGGCGCGCCCTCATGGAAGTAATCGAGGCCGATCTCCCCGCAGGCGATGACCTCCGGCTCGGCCAGCAATTCGTCGAGCTTGGCCAGGTGTTCCGCGTCGATCTCACCGGCGTTGTGCGGATAAACGCCCGCGCTGGCGAAGAGGCGCGGCAGGTTAGGCTGGCCGTTGAAGGCGCGGCAGACGGAGAGCGCGCCGTCCATGCCGATGGCGTTTTCGCCAATGCCGATGGCCAGAATCGCGCCGATGCCTGCCTCATACGCGCGGAGCAGCACGGCCTCGCGGTCGTCGCTGTAGCGCGGGCTGTCCAAGTGGGCGTGGGAATCGATCAGCAACGGAGCCTCGGAGGGAAAATAATTCCCGGGTCTTATTACTGGTTAAGGGATTAGCAGTACAGGCGGATGGAGTACAGACAGATTGAGATGCTGCTCGAAAGAGTCGAAATCGCTGTCACTGTGCAGGAGCTGGCAGTTGCTCTCAATACAGAAAGTCGCGATGAGACAGTCAATCGTACTTTGGATTGTAACGCCCATACTGCGTAGTGTGCGGTAGTTGCCGGCCGCTTGAACTGCCAATGACCGGGTTGTGGAATCAAAGACAGGCATTGGTCGAAAGAATTGCTCGGCATTGCTAAAACGGCTGTCAAAGCGAATCCCCTGAAGAACCTCCGTAAGCGCAAGGGAGGTCAAGCCGACCGTACTGATATTTTGCGGCGCTCGGAGCCAACTGGTCTGCGGTGTAACCTTCTGATTCAGAAAGTCAATCCAAACCGATGAGTCGACAATGACCATGTTTTATCCTGACTCGGCAGTATGGGCCGCTTCATGCAACAGATCTGTGGTGGAGTTCCTGCTCAGAATTCCAACCCTTATCCCAGTCAGGAAAGCGGGTAGCACGCATCTCGTCAAGATTGCCCTCCCAGCCAATGCCCCAAAGCTGGCGAAGGGATTCTGTCTGACGCTTGAGCTGCACGGCGAGGCGCAACGCCTCCTCGACCACGGACTTCTTGGTGGATTTGCCGCTCAAGGCCATGGCGCGGCCCAGCAACTTGTCATCGATTTCAATATTCGTTCGCATCGGTTGGATACTCCGGCCAATTGCCTTTTTTCACCAGTTCCGCGTGCCACTCGTCCAGACGGCCCTCGCGCTCGGCTTTCTTGCGGTCAATCTCTTGCAGGCGGAAGACTTCCTTGACCTTCTGATCGTGAACCTTGAGCGCGACCAGCTTGCGCAGGCAGGCCTCGACCGCCGCTTTCTTGGTGGTGGTCCCGGTGGCCGCCATCGCCTGACGCATCAACTCGTCGTCGATGTCGATATTGGTCCGCATGGGCGCGCCTCCCGATGTGTAAGTATGGCACGATTTATGTGTATGGGGCAACGGCAGGGGTCAGGGGGCAGGGATCAGAAAAGACAGCCGGTCGAGGTTCGTGGTCTCCCACCTATTCCGCAAAGTGCGCGGAATGGATGGGGCGCCCAGCTCACATTCATCCCAGTGCCCGGTGTTGACAAACGTCAATTGACACTTTACAATTTGAAGATGATTGAAGGCTTCAAACACAAGGGCCTGCAGAACCTGTTTGAAGAGGATGACGCTCGTAGGGTGAGTGCCGATCATGTCGACCGTTTGCGGTTGATCCTTTCGGCTCTCGATCAGGCCGGTGAAGCGCAGGACATGAACCAGCCGGCATTTCGATTGCACCCATTGAAGGGCAGCCGAAAAGGCGTGTGGGCCGTGAGTATAAGTGCCAACTGGCGGGTGACCTTCCGTTTCGAGGGAGGCGACGCCTACGACGTGGATTTGGAAGATTACCATTAGGAGGGAGACGCGATGCCGATGCGAAATCCGGTTCATCCTGGCGCGCTTGCCAAGGCAAACCTTGACGAACTGAACCTGAGCGTGGCCCAGGCAGCGAAAATGATCAAGATTACACGCCAGCAACTTCACAATGTGGTGCAGGGCAGAAGCTCCGTGACTCCTCAAATGGCGTTGCGTTTTGAAAAGGCTTTTGGCGGCAGTGCCGATATGTGGCTGCGTATGCAGGCGGCCTACGACCTTGCCCAGGCGCGAAAATGCGAAAGAGAAATGAACATTCCGCGCCTAGTCGTGCAACCGTCGCTTTAATCAGCGCGGTATATCACAAAAAGTTAAACTTGAGGCGCTGCCAGGGGTGCGGCCAGGGCAATCGCATGAATTGATTTTGTTGATTGTTCAGATTCCGTTTTCATGCGCGCCGTAGGCGCAAGGGTGATTAGCCCACCGTTTCAACGGTGGGAACGAATCATTTTATTACCCGACTGGAGTCCCGTAGGGACGGTGCAAAGGTAGTTTGGGCGTAAAAGAATATTCATGCGATTGCCCTGGGGGTGCGGCTTTCATCCTTTTCACTTTTGTTCATCTCTCACCCCTTCTCTTCCAGACTATGCGCACGGGGGCAATATTCATCTGCAAGGTTCTCTGCAAGGTTCTCGAAGAAAAAACTGCGAGTGGAGGTTCGTGGTCTCCCACCCATTCCACGATGAAACTGTGGAATGGATGGGGCACCCAGTGTTATTGTCGATCCTATATAGGCCACCTGCCTGAACAATCTCAAAGGTAGTCTATCGCTGGTGAAAAATCGTATCGTAACTACTTGCCAAATAGTAACAGATGTGTAACCATTATCCATGATCGAATTGCGGGAGTACGTTGGCGCGAACGGCTGCGATCACTTTTCCCGCTGGCGGCAAAAGTTGGACGCGAGCGTACGCGTGCGTATCGATCAGGCCGTTCTGCGGTTGGGCGAAGGGAATCTCTCCAACGTCAAGGCGGAGGGTGAAGGCGTCTTGGCGCTACGTCTCGACTTCGGACCCGGTTATCGCGTTTACTTTGGACGGGATGGCGAGCGGCTGATTTTGCTGCTGGCTGGCGGCTCCAAACGAAGACAACAGGATGACATTGTGCTGGCCCGCAGTTTATGGGTCTCCTACAAAGCAGAAAAGAGGGGGGCAAAGAGATGCCGCTGAGCCGAGATTTTCGCGAAACCGTAATGGAGGAGTTGCAATCGCCCGCATACCGGCGCGCCTTCTTGCGCACGGCTGCCGAGGCGCTGCTGCGCGGCGACCTGGAGACGGCCAAACCTTCTCTGCGTGCCTACATCAATGGAACAATGGGCTTTGCCAAGGCGGGCGAGGATCTGGGCCGTTCGCCCAAGAGCCTGATGCGTATGCTGGGGCCGCGCGGCAACCCGCAGGCCAAAAACCTGCTGCAACTGATCGCATATCTGCAGAAGGCGGAGGGTGCTAGCTGGCAATTGGTGGACCGTATAGCCGCGTGAGGGCGGACGAATAGCCTCTCAAGCTCCTGGCAGTTTCTCCTTCCAGAGATTGCTTAACTGCCCATCATTGCATTGCTTCAAAATATCCGCAATCTTACATCCGACATACTCAAAATAATTCTGACTGAATTGCACGTGTATTTCCTTGTATGCTCTTCTGGCAATGCAAGCGTGCAACAAGGGAAGGAGGTTCTGCTCGCCATATAAAACAGCAGGAAACCTATCGTCGAACGCTATCTTTATTTTTGGCACTTTCCAATGGTTAAACTTCTGGCGTTCTTCTCCCAAAAACCGGCGCGCAAATTCAAAAGCATTCTGCCCAAAAGTCAAAAAAAGACGTGGTCGCTTATCTCCCACACGAATTCGAAATTCTGAAAGTTCCTCATCAACGGCTGTTTCACTATTCCAGTATTTTGAGTGCTCAACCGCGTTGCGAATAAAGAATTGACTGCCATCGATTCTTCTGTGATGAACAAACAATTCGCGGTTGATCACAGTTTCAATAGGTGTCCAAATGTTATGACGCGTTGGATGCCGCATATCCAGCGGCCCTTCAAGCCAATCTTGATGCTTGCGAGGAGGCGAATCAGCCAGCAACCAGATTGGCGAGTCGGGAGATCCAGTGTCGCGTTTCATCATCATACCTACAAATGGTACAAAAATAGGATGTTTATTGCACTACGGGATCAGGCTGACTGTCTTTGAACTCAGCGCCTATGCTACTTACTTCAGGCGCGCGCCGAGGGGAACGTCTTCGAGGAAGCCGGCGAGGATGGGGGCGCCGCCTTCGAGGGAGGCCGCCAGCAGCATGCCGTTGGACTCCAGGCCGCGCATCTTGCGGGGGGCGAGGTTGGCGACGATGA
>CAYVGW010000159.1:0-9458 GCA_964450895.1 uncultured Occallatibacter sp.
GCCAAGCTGCAACAGGTGATGATGACCGTGGCGCAGAAGGTGGCCTTCGAGCTGGTTCCGGTGGACGGGCCGATCGGCGGCTTCCCGGACGCGCACGCCACAGCGGCGGTGCTGGCCGAGACAATCGCTGCAATCCCCGGACTTGACCGGACGAAGCTCATGCTTTTTGGCGGCTGGGAGTCGGCAACGCGCGGAGCGGGGGTGACGCTCCAGCTTGTGGGCGAGCGGCTGGGCATCGGCGATCAATTCCAGGGCGTGGACCAGATCGATCTGCGCGAGGACGGCAGCTTTGAGGTTCTGGAGCGCGTGGAGGGCGGCAAGCATCAGCTTTCGGTCTGCGCCGGAGCGCCCGCCGTGCTGGGCTGGGCCACCGGCAACCTGGCCGAGCCGCGCAACAATCCGCAGGTGGGCATGGCGAATATGCGCACCATCATGCCGGCGCTGGCCAAGGCCAAAGTGGCCAAGCTCGACGCCAATGGCCTCAGCTACGTCTCCGTTGCCCTGCCCAAGCAGCAGCGCGAGACGCGCGTGGTGAAGGATTTGTCGCCGGAGCAGATTGCCGCCGAACTGGTCGAGTGGATCGGAGCCGAATAATGGAAAAGATACTTGTACTGACGCACGCAGAGGAAACTGGCTCCGCTCTCAGCAAGGCCTCGCTGGAGGCCGTCACCGCTGGTCTTGAATTAGCCGCGCGCTTGAATGCTTCGCTGACCATCGGCATTGTGGCCGCCGACGCGGCTGTGGCTGCCACTTCCCTTCCCTCAACCGGCGCTCGCCTGCTGGCTGTCGCTGGCGAGGCCTTTGCGCAGGCGCGCTACGCCACGGACGCCGCCGCCGCCGAGGCTCTTTGCCGCGCCGCCGAGGCTACGATTGTGCTAGCTCCCGGCACGTCGCGCTTTACGCGCATTGCCGCCGGAGTGGCGCATCGGCTGGGTGGATTCATTGACACGCACATTACGGCGCTCGGCGGCGCTGAAGGTGTGGAAGCCTCGCGCTGGTTCTATCGCCAGCGGATCGAGGCGGTGATCAGCCGCTCGACCCGCCCCTGGTTCCTGTTGCTGGACGCGGGTACGCACGCGGCTTACGCGGGCGCGGCGGGCGCAGCGCAGGTGGAGACGGTGGCCGTGGAAGTACCGGCAGTGCGCACCACCGTGAGCGGCTTCCGCGCTCCGGCGCAGGACGCGCAGACGATTCGCCCGGACGCGAAGATGCTTTTTGTGGCCGGCGCCGGGTGGACCAAAAAGCAGCCCGACGGCCAGACGCACGCGGCTGAGGCGGGCGAGCTGATTCTCGGCTTTCTGCGCCAGACCGGGGCATCGCTGGGCAGCAGCAAGTCGCTGGTGGATCAGGGCGGCGAGGGAGAGCCGGTTCTGCCCTTCCTCACGCACATGAACCAGATCGGCCAAACCGGCTCGACGCCGCGCCACGGCAAAGGCCTTTCGACCTGCTGCCACGGCGAGGAGCCGCACGTGGTGGGCTGGCGGTTCATCGGCTCGCGGCGGGCGATCAGCCTGGACCCCAACTGCGGCTGGACGCGCGGCAAGGCGGATGTGGTTTATGTCGCCGACGCCTTCCAGGTGATGGCCAAGGTGAATGCGCTGCTGGAAGCCAAGGGGTAGCCGGTATCCCACCCTAGCCGCAAAACAAGGACGCGGCGAGGGTGGGGCCAGGGTAATCGCATTTGAACTTCGCCAAACACCATCATTCTCGCGATACTCATGCGGGCGGCTTTTCGGAGGGAGCAGGGGCATTTATGCCCCTGAAGCGAGACTTGGGCAGGCTGGCCTTTAGGCCCGGGGCTGAAGCCCTGTGGTTTCAGGCGTAAATTCAGGGGCATAAATGCCCCTGCTCCCTCCGGATGATTTCAAATGCGATTGCCCTGAGGGTGGGGCACAGGACTCTATTCCTTGAGGATAAATGCTCTACAATGTGGACTTTGCCTTCTTAGAGGCAGCCTTTGCGGGCGGCTTGGCGGAGGGCTTGGGAATGGCATCCAGATCGGCCTTGCCCTCGGCTAACTGCATGAGGAAATCCTGGCTGGAGAATGGACTTGCCAAGGGCTTGGCGTCTTTTGTCAGCTTGGCGGCGCGCAGGTAATTGCCGTCGGGCTGCTGGAGGCGGGCCTTGACCGTGTCGGCCAGGTAGGCGGGCAGAATCTCGTCGTGGATACGAGCGCGAGCGGCTGGATCGCGGACGGGGAAGACGACCTCGCAGCGCTCGAAGAGGTTGCGCGACATCCAATCGGCCGAGCCGAGATAGATCTCATCGTCGCCGCCGTTGGCGAAGTGGTAGATGCGCGAGTGCTCCAGGAAGCGGCCAACGATGGAGCGGACGCGGATGCGCTCGGAGAGGCCTTTGACGCCGGGGCGGAGGATCGACAGGCCGCGGACGATCAAATCGATCTCGACACCGGCTTGCGAGGCCGCGTAGAGTGCTTCAATGACCGAAGGCTCGAGCAGGGCGTTCATCTTGGCGACGATGTGGGCGGGGCGTCCGGCCTTGGCGTGTTCCTGCTCGCGGCGGATGAGGCCGAGGAAGCTCTCGGCCATGGTGAGCGGAGCGACGAGCAGGGGGCGGTAGTCGTCGATTTCGGCGTGGGCGGTGAGGTAGTTGAAGACCATGTGGACGCGCTCGGTGATCTGCGGGTCGCAGGTGAGCAGGCTGAGGTCGGTGTAGAAGCGGGCGGTGACGGGGTTGTAGTTGCCGGTGCCGAGGTGGCAGTAGCGGCGGGTTTGGCCGTCCTCGTCGCGGCGGACGAGCATGGCCAGCTTGCAGTGCGTCTTGAGGCCGACGACGCCGTGGAAGACCTGCACGCCGGCGTCCTCCATGGAGCGCGCCCAGCGGATATTGGATGCCTCGTCGAAGCGGGCCATCAGCTCCACGACCAGGGTGGTCTCCTTGGTGGTGGCGGCTTCGATCAGAGACTGAAAGACGGGCGAATCCTGGCTGGTGCGGTAGAGGGTCTGCTTCATCGTCACCACGGCGGGGTCTTCGGCGCCTTGCTCGATGAATTCGACGACCGGGTCATAGGAGTCGTACGGGTGGTGAAGAAGGACGTCGTGCTGGCGCAGCTCGTCGAAGATATTGGTGGATTTGCGGCTGAGCTTGAGGGTTCTGGGCGTGAAGGGCGGGAATTTGAGGTCGGGGCGCTGCACGTCGCCGTAGAAGAAGAAGAGGCGGGAGAGGTTGACCGGGCCGTCTCCGCGGAAGACCTGATCCTCGTCCAGTTCGAAGTTGACGCGCAGGCGCTCGACGATCTCCGGATCGGCGCCGGCCTCGATCTCCAGGCGCACGGAGTCGCCCTTGCGGCGGTTGTGGAGTTCGACGCGGATGGTTTCCAGCAGCGAGCGCGCTTCCTCTTCCTCGAAGTAGAGGTTGGAGTTGCGGGTGACGCGGAAGGCGGCGCGGCAGAGCACCTCGTAGCCGCGATACATTCCGGCCAGATTCTGCTCGATCAGCTCTTGCAGCAGCAGGTAGTCGTAAGCGCCCTCGGCCGAGGGCAGGCGGATGAAGCGGGGCAAGGCGCGGGGCACGGTGACTACGCCGAGGACTTGCGGGCCGGAGCTGCGGCGCTTGAGCCGGAGCAGCAGGGCAAGGCAGAGGGCTTTGTTGAGTACGCGCGGAAAGGGGTGAGCGGGATCGATGCTGATGGGCGTCAGCAGCGGGTCCACTTCGCGCTGGAAGTACTCCTGGGCAAAGGCGCGAGCTTCTTCACTGAGCTGCTTCCATTCGAGCAATCGGATGCCCTGCTTGCGCAGTTCAGGCAGCAGTTGCTGGTTCCAGCACTTGTACTGCGCGTCGACAAAGCTGTGAATCTCGGCGGTGAGCACGGCGAGGGATTCTTCGGGGCGCAGGCCGTCGAAGCCGGGTTCGCGGTAGCCGTCCTCGATGCGCTGCATGAGGCCAGCCTGGCGGATTTCGACGTACTCGTCGAGGTTGGAGCCGGTGATGGCCAGGAACTTGACGCGCTCCAGGAGCGGATTGGCGGCGTCTTCAGCCTCTTCAAGCACACGCCGGTTGAACTGCATCCAGGAGTAATCCCGTCCGTTGAAGAGCTTCTGTTTTTGCGTAGACCTTGCCATGGAGTCCATTCTGTGCCGTGTTGGCAGTCTACAAGGTTTTCATGAAAAACTAAACCGGGGCGAATCACCACGGCTCCTACGACGCGTCGCTGGGGGTTGCAACGGACTGACTGCTGGCGGCATGGGCGGATGAGAGTTTCCATCTTTACGGGTTGGCGAAAGGCGATGGGGGACTGTTACCATCAATAACCGATGAGAGAGCAAGGAAATCAACCGGGTCAAAACGGCGGCGCGCATGGGCCGGCGGCGCTGGTGCGCACCGAGGCGGCGGCGCTGGAGGCTCTGGCGGCGCGGCTGGAGGGGCCGATGGCGGCGGCCTTCGACCGGGCCGTCGAGCTGATTTTGCGCTGCGGCGAGGAGCGCGGCCGCGTCGTGGTCACCGGCATGGGCAAGAGCGGCATCATTGCGCAGAAGATCGCCGCGACGCTCAGTTCGACCGGCTCGCCGGCGCTGTTTCTGCATCCGGCCGAGGCGGTGCATGGCGATCTGGGCGTATTGATGGCCGGCGACGTGGTGGTGGCGCTTTCGGCCAGCGGCGAGACGGAGGAGATTCTGCGCTTGCTGGCGACGCTGAAGCGCAAGGGCGACGCGCTGATCAGCTTCTGCTGCCGGATGGATTCGACGCTGGCGCTGGCCAGCGAGGTGGCTCTGGATTGCGGCGTGGAGCGGGAGGCCTGCGGGCTGAATCTGGCGCCGACGGCCTCGACCACCGCGATGCTGGCGCTGGGCGACGCGCTGGCGATTGCCGTCAGCCTGCGCAAGGGCTTCCGGGCCGAGGATTTCGCCGAGCTGCATCCCGGCGGCAAGCTGGGCAAACGGCTGGCCAGGGTGCGCGAGCTGATGCACGCGGGCGACGCCGTGCCGGTGGTTGCGCCGGCGACGCCGATGACGGACGTGATTTATGAAATGTCGTCGAAGAAGCTGGGAATGGCGACGGTGCAGGAGGCGGGGCGGCTGAAGGGCGTGATCAGCGACGGCGATCTGCGGCGGCTGTTGGAGCGCGAGGGCGGCGCGGCGCTGAGCAGGACGGCGGGCGAAGCGATGAACGCGCATCCGAGGACCATTGCCGCCGATGAGCTGGCCGCCACGGCGCTGGCGATTCTGGAGGAGCGGAAGATTACTTCGCTGGTGGTGGTGGACGCGGCGGGAAGCGTGGAGGGCGTGCTGCATCTGCATGATCTGTGGGGCGTGGAGTTGATTTAGAGGCAGGGATCAGGGAACAGGGAACAGAACGGAGCGTGATCCATGAAAGAAAAACCTCAGTTTGAGCAGATATGTGAAGAGAGTGATGCCAAGCAAAGAGCGATTCTGTGGCCAGATACGTTGAAGGCTGGCGGGAGTGTGGATAGTTTTCTCTGGAACGGTGACTCGAAAGCGAAACCCATTCAGCGGGCTGGACTTATTGTTTTCGGTGTTCAGTTTGGAGTAATGGGGATTGTCTCTTTCGCATTATGCTTGATGAAACCGGATTTAGGATGGATTATTCGATTCTTTTGCTTTCTTGTGGGATTGACTTTCGTACTTGTCTCTAAGCGCCTATTTAGAAATGCTTTTCTTCGGCAAAAAGAACCGCATAAGCATTAAAATCGATTCCACATTCTGAATGTCTCAATCCCATCTTTGCGTCCACAGCGCCCGTCTACAATCCATAGAAATGTCTGACACGCTTTATTTGTGTCTGCGGATTGACCCTCAACCAGCTTCGTCCTACCATGGAAATATCTCCGGCATTCCAAAATCCTGCCGGAAGAAACGGGTTTCCCATGAGCAGCAGCGCGCAAATTCCCCGTTCCCTAGAATCTGGGCTACCCGCTTTGGGCACCGTCCCTCCGGGACTCCGGTGAAATTATTGGTTGCGCCCACCCCGCGTTGAAACGCGGGGCTAATAACCACTGCGCCTACGGCGCGGACGATGCCAGTCTACAAGCGGACGATACGCGTCTACAATCAATAGAGATGTCTGACACACTTTATTTGAGTTTGTGGTATCCGAATCTGCGCCTGGCTGGGCTGGCTGAGAAGCTGACGGCGGTGCTGGGAGCCTTTGCCGCGCATGGCGGCGAGGCGCGCGTCTACTCGGCGACGGTCTGGCCGATTAGCTGGAACGAGTCGCCGGTCTTTCAACAGGTTTATGGGCGGAGGGTTGGCGCGCGCGTTGATGGGGCCGCTGCGCTGGGCGCGGAGCCGCGTCTGGCTGTGGAAGAGGCGTTGGAGCTGCTGCATGAGGATTACGCCTATGAGTTCCAGATTGGGTGGAGCTTGTGGGAGTTGGAGAGTTCACCCGGAAACGCAGGTCCTTCGACTGCGCTGCGCTCCGCTCAGGATGACAGTGCATTGGGTGAGGATGACAGTGCATTAAAAGTGGATGACAGTGCATTGGGTGGATTGGATGCGCGCTGGGTGCGGGAGCCGCGGCTGGTGCGGGTGACGGGCTTTGGGCCGCTCTTTGACGACGGAGCTTACGAGGCGGACGGGCATATTCGCGTGGATTTCGGCTCGGATGCGCCGTTTCTGGAGGAGGATTTGGAGTTGGATTCCGTGGCGGCGGAGCGCGTGGAAGAGAACGTGCGGCAGTTGGTCGCGTTGACGGCGGCGCTGGAGAAGGATTCGGGAGCAACGGCGCGCCTGCTGTGGAGCGAGCTAGGCGAGAGCCTTGCGGCTCGGTTGGCGAAGCGGCTGAAAGGGGCGAACTGACGGTGCGGCTGACGATCGAGCGAATGCGGACGCTGGTGCTGGTGGCGGGAGGGCTGCTGCTCTTGGCGCTGGGGCTCTTTTTGACCGTGGGCCGGTGGAAGAATCCCTTCAATCGCCACGATCTGCCTCATGTGCTGGGTGTTGAGGTTCAGCAGGAGGCCAACGGCGTCACCTATACGCAGGCGCACGGCGGGCATACGCTCTTCAAGATTCACGCCTCGAAGGTGGTTCAGTTGAAGCAGGGCAATGCGCTGCTGCACGACGTAAGGATTGAACTGTACGGGGCGGACGGCAGCCGGGTGGACCGCATCGAGGGCGCGGAGTTCGAGTACGACCAGAAGGCGGGCACGGCCAAGGCGGCTGGGCTGGTAGAGATTACGCTGATGCGTCCGGGCGAGGCGCCGGCGATTGCTCCCAAAGCGGCAGCCGGGCAGGTGGTGGGCGAAAAGCACAAGGGCGCGCCGGTGGCCAACCTGGCGGAGACGGCGGCGCGTGGCGAGATCGCCGTGAAGACCAGCGGACTGACCTTTGACCAGAAGAGCGGCGTGGCGACGACCAGCCAACGAGTGGATTTTTCGATGGTGCAAGGGGCGGGCAGCGCGATGGGGGCGACCTTTGACTCCGAGCAGGGTCTGCTGGTGCTGGAGCGGGCGGTGGAGCTTTCGGCGGAGCGCGGCGGGGAGCGGATTCAGATTCATGCGCAGCACGCGGAGTTTGAGCGGGCGAGCCAGATTTGCCGGATGCGCGCCGCTGTAGCCAATTATGGAGCGGCGGGTGATTTCAATGCCAGCACCGCGACGGCCGGCGAGGCGAAGATTCTCTTCCGCGAGGACGGCTCGGCGGTGCGGCTGGACGCGGCGAACGGCTTTACGCTGACGACGGCGACCGGCAGCCACGTGGCCGCGCCGGCCGGGGCGATGGAGTTCAGCGAGCGGAATCAGCCGCGCCATGGGCGTCTGGCGGGCGGCGTGACGATGGACTCGGCGAGCGAACGGGCGGGCCGTCGGCGGCAGTTGCATGGGACGGCGCCGGCGGCGGAGCTGGAGTTCACCGCGCAGGGTCAGTTGCGGCGGGCGCATCTGGAGACCGGCGTGGCGATGGAGAGCGAGGAGCAGGGTTTGCAGGGCGGGCAGCCGCTGCGCGTGAGCCGGCGCTGGCGGTCGCCGGTGGCGGATGTGGAGTTCCGCGAATCCGGCCACGGGCAGATCGAGCCGAAGTCGGTGCATGGGACGGGCGGCGTCTTGATGACCAGCGAGAGCCAGTTGGGCGGGGGAGCGGTTGCGCCTTCGCGGCTTGCGGCGGACGAGGTGACCGGCGAGTTTGGTCCGGGATCGGTGCTGACGGCGATGAACGGAGTTGGGCACGCGAGCATCGAGGAGACTACCGCAAAGGGAGTACGGCAGACGACGAGCGGGGAGCGGCTGGAAGCGCACTTTGCTCCGGCGGATGCGACGGGGACAATGCACGGAGCAGATGCCGAGGCGCTGCTTCAGTCGGCGGCGGTGGAGGGGCATGTGGTGCTGACGCAGACGCCTGCGGCCAAGGCGGACAAGCCGTTGCCTTCAACGCTGCGGGCTACTGCTGGACGGGCCGACTACCAGGGGCAGGGCGAGTGGCTGCATCTGACCGTGAATCCGCGCGTCGAGGATGGGGCGTTGCAGCTTGCCGCCGGCAAGCTGGATGTATCGCGGGCCTCGGGCGACGCCTTTGCGCATGGGAATGTGAAAGCGAGCTGGACGGATACAAAAGGCGGGCGGCAGGCGGGGAGCGTGACTCTGGGCGGGCAGGGACCGGCGCACGTGGTGGCGGCCGAGGCGCAGTTGCATCAGGCGACGGGCGAAGTGACCTTCCGCGGGCAGGCGCGGCTTTGGCAGCAGGCCAACTCGGTGGCCGCGCCGGTGATTGTGCTGGACCGGGCGCGGCAGACGCTGACCGCGCATACGGACCATGCTGCGGAGCCGGTGCAGGCGGTACTCATGAGCGCGGGCGGGACTGCCACGGGCAAGGACGATGCAAAGAGCACGCAGTCGGTGATCCGGGTACGCGGGGGCGAACTGCGCTACTCCGACGTGGAGCGCAAGGCGGTGATGCGGGCGGGTGTACTGGGCAGTGTAGTGGCGGAGACGGGAACTGCGACCTCGACCTCGGATGGGGTGGAAGTGCTGCTGCTGCCGGTGGGCAAGGCGGGCGGGCAGGCCACGCCGGGACAGGCGCAGGTGGACCACGTGACGGCGCGGGGGCATGTGGTGCTGACCAGCGAAGGGCGGCGCGGAACCGGCGAGCAGTTGGTCTATACCGGGGCGACCGGCGAGTATGTTTTGACCGGAACGGCGACTATGCCGCCGAAGATGAGCGATCCGGCGCGGGGAACGGTGAGCGGCGAGGCGCTGATCTTCCGGGAGCGCGATGATAGCGTCAGCGTTGAATCCGCGGGCGGGCGGAAGACGGCTACGGAGACGACCGCGCCGCGTTGAGTTAAGATTGAATCGCTGATTGAATAGCGAAAGGATGGCGGGATGGAATTCAGCTACAAAATTTGCGAAGCTGAGTATTTGAGCGCGGCGAAGCTTAAAATCAAGGGGAGTTTACGCTTGGGGCGCATCAAGAAAGTCGGCATATCCTGGTCTTTCATCGTTGTTTGTCTCCTGCTTTTCTTTTTATTTTCCCAGCATAGCCAGCAAC
>CAYVGW010000160.1:0-9323 GCA_964450895.1 uncultured Occallatibacter sp.
ATATCGCCTTTTCGATTCTCAAATACTCGATCTATCTTCCTATTGTCGCGCTGCTACCGGCCGGCGCGGAGGCGTGGATGGAAGTCAATGCTTGGCACTTGGCCTTTGCCTCCGCCGGTCTGGCCGCCGCCCACGGCCTGATCCGCATCTGGCATCGCGCCGTGCTCCGAGAGCACTGCTCCATGCGCGCGCTGGAGGACGATGAAGAGGAGTTCCCATTAAGGCTTGGCTTGCATTACTGAAATAATCCCAGTCAAGACCGCCCCGCGCCGTCAATCATGGGCAGGCAATTCCTGCTTTATAGGCCAGTGTACCGGGATCTCATGACCGGGCCGGGGAAGGAAATGGTTTCATCCCTTTCCGCTTGTTCCGCCAGATGTCTCAGATTTCAATTCGGACCGGGGATTCCGCAGCGCTTCAGCTTGCCAGCCGCAACTCTTCGCGCAGTAGGCGGCGCAGCATCTCTTCCAGTTTGGGCGCTTTGCCTTCCACGTGCGGACGCAGGGCTTGGTTGATGAGCGTCTGGTAGCCCATTGTTCCGCCATAGGCGTCGCACTCTTTCAGGAAGTGATCCACAATATCTTCGTCCAGCCGGATCGTGATGCGCACCTTGCCAGCAGGCTCCGGCTCAGGCGGCAAAATCCGGCCTCGCTTTCCTTTACTGAAATCGTAACTTGGCTTCATCTTTGCTCTTCGTATTGCTTGCGCTCGTGCGCCTCTGCGGGGCGTGCGGAGATAAGCTGCCTTTCCGTATGCACATATTGTGCATCATGCGCTTTTTAGAGAGAGGTGTTGTATGGCTTGACAAGCGTTAGGTTACGGGCTACAGTAATTCAGATGAAGATTCGGGAGATTGTTCACAAGGGCCTGAAGAGGCTCTATGACGAAGACAACGCGAAGGGCGTTCCGGCGAGTTCAACGGACAAGCTATGCAAGATGCTTGCCTTTCTCGAAGGGATGGACGACGCCGAGCGCGAAATCCGCGCAGTGAATTTGGAAGATTACCACTAGGACGAAGGAGAAAACTCAATGCCAATGAAGAATCCTCCCCATCCAGGGGATTTTATCCGGACCGAGCTTGTTGAGCCGGCGGGATTGACGGTGACGGCGGCTGCAGCGGCGCTGGGCGTCAGCCGGCCCTCGCTCTCCAGCTTGCTGAACGGCAAGGCCGGCCTGTCGGGAGAGATGGCGCTACGCATCGAGAAGGCCTTCGGCGTAAAGATGGATACGCTGATGCGGATGCAATCGGCCTATGAGATTGCCCAGACACGGAAGCGCGAAAAGCAGATTCGCGTCGAGCCGGTGCGCCGCGCGGCGTGAGTTGGGGGACAGGGGGCAAGGATCAGGAATCAGAAAAATCCGCAGGTTGAGGGTCGTGGTTCCCACCCATCCGCAAAGAGCGCGGATAAATAGGGAACCCACGTCTAGTAATGTAGGTTTTCTGTATCAGATGCCACTGAATGGCCATTGTCGTCTTCGATGAGTGTTGCCCTAGCTATTCCCGCACTCCATGAATGATGGAAAGACACAAGTTTATTGTCCTCAAGCTTAACGTCGTTTGGACAATTCGCAGAAATAGAGATCTTCAGCGTGTATTCCTTGCCTACAACTGGTACAAAGGAAATGTGCATCGGATTATTGTTCTGAACGTCGATTTCAAATGAACCTGAAAATGCTTTGCACTTGATTGCGCCAATCGCATCAATTTTAATAATATGTTCTTCACCAGATGTAAACACATGATTAACCGGAAGTTTTACATCCGACGAATCTTCGTCATCGAATTCAAAAAAGAAGTCCATAGAACGTGTCTCGATATTTATATCAGGAGATACAATATTCAAAACGGCATTTCCAGTGGGTTTTGTGATCTTATCTGATACGGCACCATGAGAGATCAGAGTTTGTATTATTTTTCTTTCATGATTCTCTAATGCAATATCAATAGCTGTCAAACCATTGAAAGACTTAGCATTTACATCAGCACCTTTTACAATCAATGCCTCAACTATATCCCGGTTACTATCTTTAGTAGCTAACATCAATGCCGTATATCCCTCATTATTCCTGGCATTCACATCAGCGCCTAAGGCGAGAAGCTTTTGAACATTTTCAATACTAGGACGACTTGAGAGCTCAAAAATCAGTATGGTATTGCCGAGAAAACCTTTACTGTTGACATCAGCCCCTTTCGCTATTAAAGCCTGCTCAATTGCCACAAAACCATGTCTGCTTGCTGTATTCAGCGCGGTCTCTCCATTATATGTGGCATTGATATCAGCTCCATTGGCAAGCAGAACATTCACTGCATCTATGTTGCCTTTTTCAGAAGCCAACCACAGCGCAGTTATGCCGGAATCTGTTCTTGCATTAACATCGGCCCCTTTGGCGAGCAATGTTTCAACTTCAGAGAGATTGAACACGTTATATGAATAACTTTCTGGTTGACAGGAAGCCATCAGAGCTGTAAAGCCATTGATTGTCCTTGCATTTACGTTAGCACCTTTGCTGAGAAGCATTTGCACGAAATCAAAATGACCCTCCCCTGAGAATCTTATAAGAGCAGTCTGACCTTGACGTCCCTCGGTATTAACGTCGGCTCCTGCAGAGATGAGTATTTTAACTATATCAAATTGTCTTTCAGTTTGAGTGGTAAGAGCCCAAAACAGTGCTGTCTGACCTTCGCTATTTTTGGCATTAACATCGGTACCGGCGATAAGTAGTGCCTCGACGCGAGACAAATGACCATTAGCAGCAGCGTTGATAAGATCCTCGTTTTGTGCGTTCGCACGCGCACCAACGGAGATGTAAAGCAATACAATTAGAATAACCAAGATGAGTGAATGATTCCACAAGTGTGATTTATTCGATAAAACCATAAAAACTCCTTCAAAAGGAAATTGTCGAAAAGCAGGTGGACCACATCTCAATCTGCGGGTGCCCCGAATCCGACCATCTAAAAAATGCTAATTGGTTCCGGTCTCGAATCTCAGACCTGGAATTCCGCACCGCTTCAGCTCGCCATGCGCAACTCTTCGCGCAATAGGCGGCGCAGGGTCTCTTCGAGTTTGGGCGCTTTGCCTTCCACGTGCTGACGCAGGGCTTGGTTGATGAGCGTCTGGTAGCCCATTGTGCCGCCATAGGAATCGGATTCTTTCAGAAAATGATCCACCAAATCTTCATCCAACCGGATCGTGATACGCACCTTGCCAGCAGGCTCCGGCTCAGGCGGCAAAATCCGGCCTCGCTTGCCTTTACTAAAATCGTAACTCGCCTTCATCTTTGCTCCTCGTATTGCCTGCGCTCATGCGCATCTGCCGGACGTGCGGAGATAATTCGGATATTTCTACCGCGATAGCAGTAAACCACCACCAAAATTCTCCCCTTCATGCCCGTTCCAATCGAGACAAATCGCACCTCGTGCGGGTCCGATTCATCGTCCATGCTCGAAATCGCAAGATCGTCTACAAAGACCGGCATTGCCTCAGTAAAGCGAACCTCATGCTTTCTGAAATTAGACTCGGCCTTGCGGGGATCCCATTCGCAACTCATACCGACCTTACCGTATGCACAAATTGTACACCATAAATGTTTCGCAGAGAAACAATCTACGGGAACTTGTGAGTATCCCCGGTCTCAAAATCGAGATCGGGGGCACCCAGAGTTGGGGTTGAACTACTTTCCGGCTTCTTCGAGGAACCGCACCACCGACTCGATGCCCAGCTCGAAGTTCTTGAGGCAGAACTTTTCGTTGGGGGCGTGGATGTTGTCGTCGGGGAGGCCGAAGCCCATCATGACGCTGGGAATGCCGAGATGGCGGTCGAAGTCGCCGACGATGGGGATGGAGCCACCGCTGCGGATGAAGACCGTCTCTTTACCCCAGACCTCGCGCAGGGCGGTGGTGGCGGCTTGAATGTAAGGATTATCGACCCGGACCAAACAGGGGTCGCCGGAGTGAATCAGGCGGACCTCGATGTCTACGCCGGCGGGGGCGATCTTCTCGACGTAGCTCTTGTAAAGCTCGAAGGTCTTGGCCGGGGTCATGCCGGGAACCAGGCGCATGGAGACTTTGGCCAGGGCCTTGGCGGGGATGACCGTCTTGGCGCCGGCGCCGATGAAGCCGCCGGGGATGCCGTGTACGTCCAGCGTGGGCCGCGCCCAGGTGCGCTCCAGCACGGTATAGCCGGGTTCGCCGACCAGGGTGCGCGAGCCGACCTCGGTGATGCGGTAGTGCTCCTCGTCAAAGGGCAGGCTGTCCCAGGCGGCCAGCTCTTCGGGGCTGGGGGGGATGATGTCGTCGTAGAAGCCGGGGATGAGGATGTGGCCCTCTTCGTCCTTGAGGCGGGCGAGCATCTGCGCCAAGGCGATGAAGGGATTGGGGGCCGCGCCGCCGTACATGCCGGAGTGGAGGTCTTGCTTGGCGCCGCGGACTTCCAGCTCGGTATAGATCATGCCGCGCAGGCCGACGCAGAGGGTGGGCAGGCCGGGGGCGAATAGCTCGGTATCGGAGACCAGGGCGAAGTCGGACTTCAACTCCGGCGGCTTGGAGGCGACAAAGGCCTCGATGCCCTCGCCGCCGACCTCTTCCTCGCCTTCAAAGAGGACGCGCACGTTGATGGGCAGCTTGCCGTTCGAGGCCAGCAGCGACTCAAGGCCTTTGATCTGCGCCCAGACCTGGCCCTTGTCGTCGCAGGTGCCGCGGCCGTAGATGTTGCCGTCGCGCTCGGTTGGCTCGAAGGGCGGCGAGATCCACTCGTTCTCCGGGTCGGTGGGCTGCACGTCGTAGTGGCCGTAGAAGAGCGCGGTGGGCTTGCCGGAGGCGAGCAGCCAGTCGGCGTAGACCAGCGGATGGCCCTGGGTTTCGATCAGCCGTGCGTGCTGGAAGCCGATGCGGGTCAGCTCGGCCAGGATAAACTCGGCGGCGCGGCGGCAATCGCCCTTGTTCTCGGGCAGCGTGGAGATGGAAGGAATGCGCAGCAGATCCTTCAGCTCACTCAGAAAGCGGGGATGATTCTCTCGTGCGTAGGCAACGGCGGGTGAAGACATGAGTTTGCTCCCTTAAACTGAATTTCACAGTCAAAAGAGGATTATAGGCGCTGGGGCGGCTTCCGGTCCGGCCGATTGAAAGGAAAATCGTTTGCCCCATTCAGAACGCGCAAGTCTGCCCTGCCGTACAGCCCAACTTTGCATTTTTACCGTAATTGCCTTGATCGCCGGAGTTGCGTCCGCATGGGCGCAGGCTCCCACTGATAGCCCGTACTACGCCAGAAACAACACCTACAGCCTCTTCAGCGCCTATTCGGGCGATTCCAGCCATATTCTGATGGGCGCAGCCGAGAACCGCAAGCTGCTCGAGTTCGGCGTCGGCTACGGGCGCAAGCTCTTTGTGAATCGCATTGTGAACTGGCAGTACAACGCGGAGATTCTGCCGGTGGCGCTGGAAAGCGATCCGCTTGGCTATTTCGTGGCTCATCAAACCAGCCCGACAGTAGCCACATTTAGCGGAAATTTGCCCGTGATGCTGAAGTGCGCGCCTATCACGACTGCTTATAGTATCAACTACATCAACCCCGATGGCAGCACAACCATCTACAGTGGAACTGAGACTGATTCATGTTCCGGCCGCCAATGGACGATTGGCGAAGCCTTCTCGCCGATTGGCTTTCAATGGAACTTCCTGCCGCGCCGCAAACTGCAACCATTTTTCATTGGCCACGGCGGCTATATGTACTCGACGCATCCGATCCCGATGCCGGATGCCGGATCGTTCAACTTCACCTTCGATTTGGGCGCGGGGCTTGAACTTTATCGTTCGAAGACACGCTCCGTCCGCGCCGAGTACCGCTTTCACCACATCTCGGATCACGGCACTTCAAACCAGAATCCCGGCATCGACAACGGACTTTTTCAGTTGACGTACTCCTTTGGGCGGTAAGAATCTTTCGACAAGATAGAGGTTGCAGACGCGGCAGGTATCCTAGAAAGAGATGCCTCCTATTCTCAATGCACAATCCGTGACCAAGCAGTTCGGCGCAAGGCCGCTCTTTCAGAACATTTCTCTTACCGTCGAGGAGGGGGACCGGATCGGGCTGATCGGCCCCAACGGGGCGGGCAAGTCCACGCTGCTGGCGATTCTGGCCGGGCAGGTCGAGCCGGACTCCGGCGAGTTGGCGGTGCGCAAGCGGGCGCGGGCGGCGTATGTGCCGCAGGACTCGCGCTTTGCCGCCGGACTCAGTGTGCGGCAGGTGCTGGAGGCGGCGCTGGCCGCCGCGCACGTGCTGGAATCCGAGCGCGAGGGCCGGCTGCGCGAACTGAGCGGGCGCGCGGGCTTTGCCGACCTGAACGCCGAGGCGGCGGCTCTGAGCGGCGGCTGGCGCAAGCGGCTGGCGATCACCGAGGCGCTGGTCTCGGAGCCGGAGGTTCTGCTGCTGGACGAGCCGACCAACCACCTCGATCTGGGCGGGATCGAATGGCTGGAGGAACTGCTTCGCGCGGCCAGCTTCGCCGCCGTAACCGTCAGCCACGACCGTTATTTTCTCGAATCTACTTCAAGTCAGATCGTCGAACTCAATCGTATATTTGCAGATGGGCTTTTTCGCGTGAAGGGGAATTTCAGCCGCTTTCTGGAAGAAAAGCAGGCCTATCTGGAGTCGCAGAGCCGCCAGCAGGAGAGCCTGCGCAACCAGGTGAAGACGGAGATCGAGTGGCTGCGGCGCGGCCCCAAGGCGCGGACGACCAAATCCAAGGCGCGCATCGACACCGCCAACGCGATGATCGGCCAACTGGCGGAGATGAATGCGCGGACCGTGGTGGCGACGGCGGGGATCGACTTCGAGGCCAGCCAGCGCAAGACCAAGCGGCTGGTGGAGTTCAGCGGCGTGGCCTGCGAAGTGCCACCTGCGGTGGGGCCAGCGGCCTTCGGCTCGGCGGACGAAAGCTCCGCCAAAGAACATAAGCCGCGCCGCCTCTTCAGCGGGCTGAATTTCATTCTCACGGCGGGGATGAAGGTCGGCCTCGTCGGCCCCAACGGCAGCGGCAAGACCACGCTGCTGCGGCTGCTGCGGGGAGAGATGGAGCCGGCCGAGGGCAGCATCCGCAAGGCCGATGCGCTGCGCATGGTTTACTTCAGCCAGATGCGCGAGTTGGACGAAAGCCTGACGCTGCGCCGCGCGCTGGCGCCGGAGGGCGATGGGCTTAACTACCAAGGACGTCTGGTTCACGTGGCCAGTTGGGCGGCGCGCTTCTTATTTTCAAGTGAACAACTCAACCAGCCAGTGCGCAATCTGAGCGGCGGCGAGCGGGCGCGGGTGCTGATCGCCAAGCTGATGCTGGAGCCGGCCGACGTGCTGCTGCTCGACGAGCCGACCAACGACCTGGACATTCCCACGCTGGAGATTCTGGAGGAGAACCTGCTGGACTTTCCCGGCGCGCTGGTGCTGGTGACGCACGACCGCTACCTGCTCAACCGCGTCTCCTCGACGGTGCTGGGGCTGGACGGTCGCGGGCACATCGAGCGCTTCGCCGATTATGGGCAGTGGGAGGATTGGATCGAAGAACAGGAAGAGGCCGTGCAAAGCAGCGCTGGCCGCACGTTGAGCGCTTCGTCCGCTTCGACCATCTCCGCCCATTCCCTTCCCTCGCAGGCGGGAGGCAAGAAAAAGCTCTCGTATCTCGAGGCGCGCGAGTTTGCGGCCATCGAGCAGCAGGTCGAGGCCTCCGACGCGCGGCTGGCCCATGCGCGGGAGCGGGTTGAAGACCCCGCCATCGCCACCAACGCCGCCGCGCTGCAAGAGGCGCTCACGGAACTGGACGCCGCGCAGCACGAGAATGACGCGCTTTATGCGCGGTGGGCGGAGTTGACGGAGAAGGCGGGGTAGGGCAATAGACGGACCGCTGGCCGCCAGCTCGGCGGTTTTCCACGATGATAACGGTAACATCTATAATTCTCGCAAAGGGACATTCATTATGCGAGTCAGGCAATTCCTGTTTTTTGCTTTGGCGGCCATTTTGGGCGGCGCGGGATGGGCGCAGACGGCGCCGGAGCCGGTCAACCCACACGCGACGCCGGAGGCGCGGGCGCTGCTGGCCTACTTCTATTCGATCTCCGGCAAGGCTACCATCGTTGGGCAGCACAACTATCCCAGCGACGGCGCGCGCTGGACGGACATGGCCTACGATCTGACGGCC
Organism: uncultured Occallatibacter sp.; assembly: GCA_964450895.1. Lineage (GTDB taxonomy): Bacteria > Acidobacteriota > Terriglobia > Terriglobales > Acidobacteriaceae > Telmatobacter. The sequence continues at coordinate 8,188 of CAYVGW010000160.1, forward strand.
AGGTATCCGGGGCTTTTTGGCGGGGACTTCGGCTTCTCCGGGGGCGAGGACAAGGACTCCGTGTTGTCGCGTCCGGCGATGATTGCGGAGGCTGAGCGGCAATGGCGCAACGGCGCGGTGGTCACGATCACATGGCATGAAGTGCGGCCCACCGACGACGAACCGGTCACCTTCAAAGGCAGCGTGCAGGGCCATCTGACCGACACCGAGTGGAAGGAGCTGCTCACTCCCGGCAGCCCGCTCAATCTGCGCTGGCAGGCGCAGGTGGACGTGATCGCCGGCTACCTGAAGCAACTGCAGGACGCGCATGTGCCAGTGCTCTTCCGCCCTTATCACGAGATGAGCGGCAACTGGTTCTGGTGGGGCGGGCGTCCGGGCAAGGACGGTTCGCAGGCGCTCTACCGGCAGATTTACGACCGATTCGTCAACGTGCATCATCTGGACAATCTGCTGTGGGTGTGGAATGCGAACACGCCCAACGGCTTGAATGCCGGAACGATCGAGGACTACTATCCCGGCGCGCAGTACGCCGACCTGCTCTCGATAGACGTGTATGGCGAGTTCAAGGAGAAGTATTACACCAGCTTTCTGAAGCTGGCCGGTGACAAGCCGATTGCGCTGGCCGAGGTGGGCGGATTGCCCAGCCCGGCGGTGCTGCAAAAACAGCCGCGCTGGACGTACTTCATGTGCTGGAGCGAGTTCATCCAGGAGCACAACCCGGTGGATCTGGTGAATGCCGTCTATCATGCGCCGATGGTGCTGACGCGCGAGGATGCGCGGCTGGCTGGGCCTCTGGCGGCGATCCGCAAGGGGACGGCGGAGCGGCTTGCTGCCGCGCCTGTGGCGGCTCCGGCCGTGACAGGTACAAAGTCGGCTACGGCGCAATGAGGTGTGGCGTCTGCCTTAGCAGCCCGTGGTGAAAGTCGAAAACGCCGAAGAACCTTCCCTCAGGGGCTAAAGCCCAATTAATTTTATGGGCTTTAGAGCGGAACTAAGATCGCTGTATCCTGTATCCGCAGTGACGGAACCAGGCGGCGGCGTTGTCGGCGGTGATGGTTTTGAGAGCCTCGGTCACGGCCTGATCGAGGGCTTCTTTCGTTCGTGCTTTGGCGTCGCGCAAGAATTTCTTGAACTTC
>CAYVGW010000161.1:0-9288 GCA_964450895.1 uncultured Occallatibacter sp.
TTCGCAGCCTGTAAAGTCGTGCCCTGGTTACAAAACCTGCCTGAATTGAGTTTTTCTGCGGCTGTAAAGCCCAATCAGCTTTTGTTGCACTATCGGCACGACTGAAGTCGTGCCCTGACGCTTAGTCGCACTCCCAAAAGAATTTCGCAAAAGGCTCAAGATGCACTCATTTCAACCCAAGTTCACGGCCAACTTCCGGAGCACCGCAATGAAGCTCACACACAGCGCACTCATTTTGTTTTTGCTGCCGATCTCCTTTTCTCCGGCCCAGTCTCCAGAGAGCTATCGCGGTATGCTGACCCCGCGCGTCCGCTCTGAAAAACCAGCCGCGCCCGCGCATCTGGAAGACTTTGCGCGGGACGGCAAGCTCACGCTCAGCCTGCGCGACGCCATTCTGCTTGCCCTGGAAAACAACAGCAACATCGCCCTCGAAGAAACGCAGATCGAGTATCAGAAATTCAATCTGCTCGGCGCTCATCAGCCCTTTGATCCGACCCTGCAAAGCACGCTCAACATCAATCGCTATTCCACCCCTACTTATAGCCAGTTGCAGGGCGTGGGCGCCAGCACCACCGCGCTCAACACACTCAGCCAAACCGGGCAGGTCACGCTCTCGCAGACCTTCACCACGGGAACCAACGTTCAAGCCAGCCTGAGCAGCGGCAAATCGTCCACCAATAGCTCCTACAATTATTTCAATCCGTACTTCAATTCCACTTTTCAGTTTCAATTCACGCAGCCGCTGCTGCAAAATGCCGGCCGCTTTGCCAATACGGCGCAACTGGTTCTCGCCCGGCGTTCGCTGGCGCAATCGCGCTCCAGCTTTGAAGCCCAGGTCAACGACGCGATCCTGCAAGTCATCAATCAGTATTGGAACGCGGTCCAGGCGCGCGGCGCGCTCGAGGTGCAACAGAAGTCGCTCAATCTGGCGCAGGTCAGCTACGAACGCGACAAGCGCTCACTTGAACTTGGCGCCTTGCCTCCGCTGGACATTTATCGCTCCGAATCGGAAGTGGCCGCGCGCAAGGTGCAGCTCATCCAGGCCGGCTACGCCCTGACCCAGGCCGAAGACGCGTTGCGCCTCGCCATCGGCGCCAACCAGGACCCGCGCTTTCGCACACTCCCGCTCAATCTTACCGAGCAGCCTCAGCCGCAAGGCCCGTTGCAGAGCGTAGAGTTGGAGGCGACGTTAGCCCAGGCCCTCAGCCAGCGCCCGGAGCTTGAAGTGGCCAAGGATGCGCTGGAAAACGACAAAACCAGCATCCAACTCGCCCACAATCAGCTCAAGCCCAATCTTGCGCTCACCGGTTTTTACCAGAGCAGCGGCCTGGGCGGCAACCAATACGATCTCACCTCCGGCAAACTGATTGCGCCCGGAGGTTTCAGCTCTTCGATGGATCAGACCTTCGGCTTTGGATATCCCGGTTACGGCGGAACGCTGACGCTGAACCTGCCCATTCGCAACCACGGCGGACAGGCGCGGCTGGGCAATGCGCTGGTCGCGCGCACCCATGATTCCTACAGCGCGCGCCAGATTCAGGAGCAGATCACCCAGGAAGTCAGCGATGCCGTCCATCAGTTGGAGGAGGCAAAGCAGGCCCTCGAGGCCGGCAACATCTCCTTTGACCTCGCCCAGAAGTCTCTGGCTTCCGACCAGCGCAAATTCGAGTTGGGCGCGGAAACCAACTTTTTTGTCCTCGACTCACAGACCAAACTCGCCGCCGCCGAACTCACGCTGCTGCAGACGCAAGTCAATTATCAGGTGGCTCTGGCGGCCGTCGGCCACGCCACGGCCAGCCTGCTCGGTCCCTATCACCTGAAGATCGCCGATCTCTCCAAATAGGATCAGAAACGGCTTGGGGTGCAAAGATTGCTGATTTCAACCTTTTGGTGAGGTGCGGAGCAGTTAAAGAAACTAGGGAACAGGGAACAGGGAACAGTTTCATGCGCGGCGGGTCGGAGATACCGGTGAGGGACTATAAGAAACAAAAATGCTGTTGGGTCCGGAAATGGAATGATATACAGGAAGGCGTGCCGATGGATTTAATTATAAAACCAGCGAGTTAGCGTCTGCTACGCAGACATAGCGAGTTGGCGGGTTGGCGGCGGCATCGAACTAGAGAGGTTTCATGTACCGCGGGTCGGCAACGCCGGTGGGGGACTGGTTACAAAGCGTCCCCATTCAGAGGTTCACAAATCTGACATTGAAGATGGAGGAAGGCTTCTCAACTGCCGTTTATAGGTGGAAAGATCAACGAGGCGCATTGGCTTTATTGATCCGGCATGAATGCAATGCGAGATTACCGCCGCGGAACAACCGCAGGTCCTTCGACTCCGCTGCGCTCCGCTCAGGATGACAGATTTTTAATTGCGCTCCGCTCAGGATGACAGATTTTTAATTGCGCTCCGCTCAGGAGGACAGATTTTTGATTGCGCTCCGCTCAGGAGGACAGATTTTTGATTGCGCTCCGCTCAGGAGGACAGATTTTATCTCGCAATTCTTTCAGGCCGGATCAATAGGCCGTTCACCTGCACTCGAAGTTCTCTGCCTTCTCCGAATCACCGCTGCCCTTGTACTGCGCATGTTTGGGGTAGGCGCACAGCGGGCGGGTGCGGCCGGGGAAGGCCCCGCCGCTGGCTTCCACCGACTGCGGCGCAACGCCCTTTTCCACCCAATTTACAATGGCGCCGAGCATGTCGAAGTTGTCCAGCGCCGCCTCTCCGCCGCCGCAGTGGCCCATCCCCGGCACAAAGAAGAACCGGCTCCACGCGGAAACCTTTTCCAAGCCTCCATTGCCGGCGGCCATGGCCTGGTAGTAGCCCAGGGTGTCCAGCGCGGAGAACCATGGATCGCTGTCGCCGTGATAGAAGATCTGCTTGCCGCCATGGCCCGAATAACTCGTCAGGTTGGTCGAGAGGGCGTCCACCAGAGGCTGCTCGGCGGCCTTGGCCATCTGGTCAACGTCGATCTGCATCGCCGTGGTAGATGGGCCAAAGATGCCCGGTCCAACCCCAATGGAAAGTATGCCGGGAATCGGCGTCTTGACCGCAACGCCCGTGTCGTAGAGAAAGGCCGGATACACGGAATCGCCGTGCAGATTCTTTGGTCCGGCAAAGGCTGTCTGGATGGCCTTCACTTGCGCCGGCGACAGACAGCTTGCCTCCTTCGCGCCCTTGCATTCGATCTCCGCCGGATCAAAGTCGCAGCCCAGCGGATCGAAGATCATGCCGTCGGCCACGCCGTCCCGGGCGTCGCAACGATTGAGCAGCGCATGGATGACGAGCTTGCGATCCTCGTCGGAGAAGGCCTGCCCGGTGATCGGCTTGCCGTTGGCGTCCTTGGGCGCAGCCTGGTTGTAGGCAACCGCGGCCCAAGGCCCGGAAGCGATATTCGAGTCGCCGGTCCGCCGCGCCGGGGCGCCGCTGACCACGCCGTCAAAGACATCCGGATAGCGCTGCGTGAAGATCATGCCCTCGCGCCCGCCGGTCGAGCATCCCACAAAGTACGAGTAGGCCGCGGGCTTGCCATAGTAAGCCGCAATGAACTGCTTGGCCACATCCGCCACCTGATGGTTGGCCTCGTAGGCGAAATCGAGAAACGCCTGCTCGTCCTTCATGAAGCTGAAGTCGAAGACCGCGCCCTCGTGGCCCGTGTCGTTGCTGGCCACGGCGAAACCGCGCGTCAAGGCAGGCTTGTCGCCGGCTGCCGTCGCGCCGACGGGCAGTCCAACCGACCCGTTGGCCCCGCCGCCGCCCTGCATCAGAAAATCCCGGTTCCAGTCGCTGGGCAGCGCAAAGGCGAAGCGAATCCCGTACGGCTTGCCGTCCACCCCGGTACGCTTGTTCAGAACGCCTTCCACCTGGCAGCGCTCCGGCAACGGCCCCCCATAACTCCAAGGATTATCCTTCTGCGCCACTCCGGCCGGCAGAAGCTCCGCCCGGCTCACTTCCATCTTCACGCCGGGGATCGTCAACTGCTTCAACGCCTCGCAACCGCTCTTCGATTGCCCTTGCGCCGCCGCCGCCATCAGCGCCACGCACACCAACGCCAAGCACATCCTTGCATTCATGGTTTCTGCCTCGATTCTGTTCTCGTTCTTATTCAACGATTGTGTTTTACAACCCAGACCCTGTCAAGCTGAGAGTGGCCGTGAGCGGCAGCGAGGCGGACGACGGACCCGCCATGACTTTGTACTCCCCAGGCACGATCGTCCAATGGTCTGTCGCGGCATCGAAGATCGACAGATACAACGGATCGATTTTGAGGGTTACCGTCTTGCTTTCTCCCGGTTGAAGATCGACTTTTTCCCAACCGATGAGGCGCTTGGGCGGCTCCCCCGCGGAGGCCGGCAGAGTGAGGTAAACCTGGGCGGCCTCCTGTCCGGCGCGCTTGCCGGTATTGCGGACGGTGAAACTGATCGCGGCAGACGCGCCGCCCGCAGCCTTCATATCCGAGTAAGCGAAGGTGGTGTAGGAGAGGCCGAATCCAAAGGGGTAGGCGGGCTTTTTCTTCTCCGCGTCGAACCACTTATAGCCGACCTTCAGGCCCTCGTCGTAGACGGCGGGAAAGACCGGCTTCGGTCCCAACAGCCCCTCGATCGGGCCGGGCTTCTTGCCAGCAGGCGCGGGGACGGAGGCGTGGGGCAGATCAGCGTCCGAGGCCGGGAATGTGATGGCCAGCTTGCCGGAGAAGTTCACTTTTCCGAAGAGCAGGCTGGCCAGCGCTTCGCCGCCGCGGATGCCGGGGTACCATGCTTCCACGATGGCGGTAACCTTGTTCGCCCAGGGCATCAGAATGGGGTCGCCGCTCTCGATGACCACGATGGTGTGCGGATTGGCCGCGGCAACTTTTTCGATCAGCGCATCCTGGCCGTCCGGCAGGGCCAGCGTTTCCAGATCACCGCCCTCGTGCGTGTGTTGCAGCACAAAGACGATGGCCACATCGGCTTTCTTCGCCGCCGCCGCCGCCGCATCCAGATCGACTCCCGCATCATAGGAAACCTTGATGGCGGACGCCGTCTCGCGCAGCGCATTCAAGGGCGAAGAGGGATGGAAGACGACCTGCGAGAAGACTGCCAGGGGATCGTGCTCGGATTTCGGGTCGGGGACCGCGTTTCCGCCCGCCGGATCGACTTGCGCCGAGCCGCCGCCGGAGAGCACGCCCGCATCGGCATGGCCGCCGATGACGGCAATGGATTTGAGCGCGGCCCGATTCAGCGGCAGTTGGCCTTGCGCGTTCTTCAGCAGAACCATCGACTCTTCCGCCGCGCGCTGCGCCACTTTGAAGCCGAGCAGCACATCCGGCGCGCGGGCCGGTTGCGGATGGTCGAAGACGCCGCTGGCGAACTCTGTCCGCACGATGCGCCGCACCATATCGTCCAGGCGCGCGACCGGAAGCTGTCCGTCTTCAATCGCCTTCTTCAGGGCGGCGCCAAAATAGCGGCTGGCCGGCTGTTCCATATCGAGGCCGGCCATGGCCGCCTTGACGGTGCTGTGGGTGGCGAACCAATCCGAGATCACCCAGCCCTGGAAGCCCCATTCCTTCTTGAGCACCTGATTGAGCGTGTAATCGTTCTCGCAGCCCCAGTCGCCGTTGATCAGGTTGTACGAGCACATCACCATCCCCGGCTTGCCCTTCTTCACGCCGATCTCGAAGGCCAGCAAGTCAGTCTCGCGCATCACCCGCTTGTCGATCATGGCATTGACGAAGTAGCGCCCCGTCTCCTGGTCATTGACGGCATAGTGCTTGATGTCGCCGATGATGCCCTGCGATTGCGCCCCTTGAATCCACTCCGCCACCAGGTTGCCGGCCAGGATCGGATCTTCGCCCAGGTACTCGAAGTTGCGTCCGTTGCGGGCTTCGCGCGCAATGTCCACGCCGCCGCCCAGCGACATGTTGTAGCCCTGATCGGCCAGCTCGCGCCCCACCAGCGCGCCAAAATCCCGCGCCAGCCCGGTGTTCCAGGAAGAGGCCAGCGCCAGGAACGAAGGCATGGCCGTCGAATAGCGGCCCTTGCGGGCGCCGCCCCCAGAGCCCACCGAACTGTCGTTCATATTCAGATCGGGCAAGCCCAGCCGTTCGATGCCCGGCACGAACCCGCCGCCGCCATTGGAACGCACGGCCGCCGGATCGACAGCGCCAAAGCCCGGCATCCCCGAGCCATGGACGAGCTGGATCTTTTCCTCCAGCGTCATCTCTTTCACCACCAGATCGGCGCGCTGATCCGGCGTCAGCGTCTTGTCCATCCATGGGCCTGTAGGCTTCTTCGGGCCGCCGAAGAACTGGCCGTAGCTGCACGGCGCTGCAACGAGGGCGATCACTGCCGCTGCAATGACCCTGGCAATCTCTCTTCTTGCGAACATGGTGGTGTCCTTTCTCGATCTGTGCGGTAAATCTTGGCCAAGGAGCCTCTTGCAAAAATTGACTTCAACGAGCTGATATGCGTCTGGGCACGACTGATTCCGGCTTTGGTTCCCCACCGGCGTTGCTGACCCACGGAGCATGAAACTGGCGTGGGCGTGGACGCCCACACTACAGCCGGTCTGGAGACCGGCGCTACAATTTGTTTCTTCCTAGCCGCTGCGTAATTGTAATCAACAGAAAACAAAGAGACGCAGGGGCTAAAGCCCTTCCTCTATTATGAGCGTCTTGCGGCCCGACTAAAGTCGTGCCCTTATTACAAAACCTGCCTGAATTGAGTTTTTCCGCAGCCTCAAAGTCGTGCCCTTATTACAAAGCCTGCCTGAATTGAGTTTTTCCGCAGCATCTTCAGTCGTGCCCTTATTACAAAACCTGCCTGAATTGAGTTTTTCCGCAGCCTCTTCAGTCGTGCCCTGTTACAAAACCTGCCTGAATCGAGTTTTTTCGCAGCCTCTTCAGTCGTGCCCTTATTACAAAGCCTGCCTGAATTGAGTTTTTCCGCAGCATCTTCAGTCGTGCCCTTATTACAAAGCCTGCCTGAATTGAGTTTTTCCGCAGCCTCTTCAGTCGTGCCCTGACGCTTAGTCGCCATCCAAAGAGTATCTTGCAATAGGCTCCAAGGAATGCCATTCCTACTTGGCGGCTGCTTTGGAGGGGGTTGCCGTGAAATCGCCCGTGACGCCGAAGGGATCCACATCGACGCTGCCGGCGATCTTGCCGGAATCATCGAGGGTGGCTGTGTAAGTCAAAGTGATCGGCGTGCCGTTGTAATCCGAATCATACTTCCAGATCAACTTCTTTCCATCGATGCTGCCGGTGATTTGAAAGTCTTTTTCCGTGCCTTTGCAACTTCCGGTGAGCTTGCTCTCGGTTTGAACAAACTTGCATTCCATCTCGCTTTCGTTGCCGGCGATGCTGTTGTGAACCGTCCATTGGCCGGTCAGGCTGGGAGACGTGGCCGCCAAGGCGGAGGTTGCCGCGAAAACAAAAAGCGATGCGAGGAGCGTGATTTTCATGAGTTTTGCGCCTTTTCTGGATGAAGTTGAGCGTACACGAGGATTTTATGTGGCAGAAACTGCCATTGTCAACATATACTGTCATAAAAGGAGATGCGATTGGCCAAGAACTCCGAAATGCTGCTCAAGCGCAAGCAACTGGTGGTGCAGGATGCCATCTGGAATGCCGCGATTGATCTCTTTGCCGAGAAAGGCTTTGACGAGGCAACCGTGGACGATATTGCCGCCGCCGCCGGGGTATCCCAACGAACCTTCTTTCGCTATTTCGCCTCCAAGAGCGATCTGCTGGGGCAAGGCATGTTGGCCTATGGCGAAGCGCTCCGGGCGGCGATCAAGGCTGCTCCCAAGTCCGCCCAGGAGTTCGAGGTTCTCCGTGGCGCGGTTCTGGAGATTGCGGCGACGGTGGCTTCCCTGCCGCGCACACGGGAGGTAATTGCGGTGGTGATGCAATGCCCCGCGGCCCGCGAAGCCCAACTGTCGCGCAGGGCCGAGGTCGAGGAGAAGGTTGCGCAAGCCTATGCTGCCCGCATCAAAAAGGGCAGCCAAAATGAAATGACTGCGCGCCTGCTGGCCGGACTCACTCTCACCCTCCTCGACGTGACCCTGCGCCTCTGGTATGCCAATCCTGTCCAGGAGATAACCGTGGTGGCGGAGCGGGTCATGCAGAATTTGCATCACGTTGTCGCCGGTGTGGATTTCCAGGCCGGCAGCCAGGTCACCAGGGTGTCGCCGTAAAGAGGAAACTGCTCGACATGAGGCTCAGTGCGCCTGCGCCGGCTGCTACTTCGCGGGAAGGAAGCCCGGCGCGATGAAATATCGATAAGTCTTGCATTGTCTATAGTTTACTTTTTGAATCAAAAAGAAAAACATGGTGCGCCCGGAGAGATTCGAACTCCCGACCTAACGCTCCGGAGGCGTTCGCTCTATCCAGCTGAGCTACGGGCGCGCATTACCAGCATATCGTACTTTGGATTGCCGTGGGTGAAAACCTTGCGCGCGTTGACGAATGGGCCGGTTTTACTCTTCGTGGGGCTCGTCTTCCAGATTGTCGAGGGCGGCCAGGGTTTCATCCGGCACCTCCCACTGGCGGAGGATTTTGTAGATGACGCCGGTGGAGAAGCCAGCCGCCACCAGCCTGCGCATGATGCGCGCGGTCTCTTTTTCGTTCTCCGGCTTGCGCAGGCGCTTGCGTTCCAGATGCTCGCGGGCCAAGGCCTCTTCGTTGGTCTGGGCGTAACGGGCTTCCAGGGTCTCGGCAATCAATTCGCTGCCGACGCCCTTCTGTTGCAAGTCCTGGCGGACGCGGCGCTGACCGAGCTTCTCGTTCTCCTGGCGCAGACGGGCGTAGGTCTCGGCAAAGGCCGCATCGTCCAGGTAGCCGTGCTCACGCAGACGGAGGACGACCGCCGCAACGGCCGCCGCGCCGCCTTCGCCCGGCTCGACGCGGCGCTGCATCAGGCGGCGCAGCTCGGACTCGGAGCGCATGGCGCGGCTCAGCGACCGGACGGCATACTCGTAGAGGCCGCTCTCGCTCAGGAAGGCGCGGGGCTTGGCGGATTTGCGGGCAAAGGGCATGATTCAATCCAGCGGAATCAAGTTGCGGAGGTAATGAACAAAATCGCTGTCGAGGGTGAGAATATCACCATTGTCCAGTTCGGCGTCGGCAAAGATGGAGGATTTCACCGTTTGGGTGAGGTGCAGTTCAAAACCGGAGTTTGAGAGGGAGCCGAAGAAGCAGTTTTCTCAAACGCGGAATTTTGCAGGGGCTAAAGCCCGGCTTTCTAGTCAGCCCATTACGGCCCGACTGAAGTCGTGCCCTTATTACAAAACCTGCCTGAATTGAGTTTTTCC
>CAYVGW010000162.1:0-9213 GCA_964450895.1 uncultured Occallatibacter sp.
AGGCTCTCAGAAGTGGCGCAAGGGCGCGGGCCGGCTCCAGGGCCAACTCTGGAGCTTCAAACTGCACCACTGCCCCACGGTCTCATGGTTTTCAACCGATACCCAGGCGGCAGTACACTTGAGCATGATGACGCTCCCAAAAGAAACGAACGCCGACGCACTTCAAATTGCACTCCAGGCTGCCCGCGAGAACGAGGCGAGGTGGATGGAAATGTCCCCGGAATTCTCTGGCGACGGCGACCGGATGGAGCAGTGGGCAAGCACAGCCAAACTCCGGCGTCTTGAAATCAAGCGGATCTAAACGCTTCTAGCCGAGGTGGAGATTTCAAGCCCAGGCCCAACGCTGCGCTAGGGCCGCGCAAGAACCAGATTGTCGGGGCGAGACCACATGGCCTCAAAGTCTGTCTCAAACGCCTTGACCGCCTGCGGAAGCTGGATATAAACCACGTCATTATCCTGATAGGTCAGCCCAGAGCGAGACCAGTTTGCCGAGCCGGTACGGAGGAAACTGTCGTCCACTTCATAGCTTTTCAAGTGCATCAGGTCGCGTTGAGATTTGACGCGGACTTCCACGCCGCTAGCCCGCAAGATCGAGCTGGTAGTCGGGCGGCCAGCCGCCCTGGACTGCTCCTGTGTGTACTGCTCCGCGTCACGATAGACACGGATTCTGATGCCGGCCCGCGCTTCCGAAGCCAACGCATTTGCGACTTCCAAGTCCGTAAACGAGTACATGGCAATGTCGATCTTTCGACGAGCCTTGGCCAGAATCGCAATCTCTTCCGGCTCCAAATTGCTTGAAGGGGAATAGTCCTGATGCTCAAAATTTGATGTGGCTGCGCCGCCCGCCTCAGCGCCCGACGCAACGGGCTGCGAAAGCGCGGCGCCAGCCGCCACAGGTACGGACGGATGATTGAAAGACCGTCCGATGAGAACCAGCGTCACGATGAACAACGCGACCACAACCAAGCGTTGCAATCGTCTTGACCGCACTCGACTCTGCGGAGTTGGACGCGCAACCGCATCGGAGGATTCCGCTGAATCTCCGAAGACAAAAGCGTTGATGCGGTCAGTGATCTTTCTGTAATCCACGCACATCTCCACGAACACTTGCACCGCTGAGCGCCAGCAGAAAACAGCCATAATCACCCGTTCATGGCGTCTCTGTAGATTTCATTTCGGCATCATACAACACCATACATCACGAGACCGACATAGCGTTTATTCCATAGCCGACGGTCAACAGCCGAAGGCGCAATGTCGCGCCATTATTACCGGATCGCGTAAAACTTACCGAGCACAAAAGGACAGTCTTCAGTTGGCGGTTCATAACAGACGATTGTTGTCAGCACGTTAGCAGAATCTTAAACGGCCATTAAAATGCACAGCCCGCGGTAACGGTAAACATCATCCGTAATCCAAATCAGAGGCAAAACTGTGACTTGTCATGCACCTGCACTTTGGGAACGAGCGTCACGACTTGAACGACGTCACATCCCGATCTTTGCCGCACGGTTGTCAGCTCTCATCGCTGTCGCCCTGCTGATTTCTGCCACACAGGCTCACGCATCACCCATCAACTCCGCGGGCGCGATCATCCTCACGCCATTTGACAACTTCTTTTCCTCGTTCTCAACGTTTATGACCGGAACGGTTGCGAGAGTCGGCAGTCTTGCCGCACTCGTGATCTGCGGCATTTCGTATGCCTCTGGCGAACCGGGGGCAAAGAAGATGGCCGTTGGAACTGCTATCGGTGTAGGCATCGCAAACATGGCTGCATCGTGCCTCACATGGTTCAGCACTTAGCCAACAGCGGTACACACATCAATCATCATCTTCACCCAACGATTACAAGGGGTTTGGAATGGCTACTGAGGAACGCCGCAATCGCGTCTACAAAGCGTTGCACAAACCCCTTCTAATCTTCGGCATTGAAAGGAAGATATTTGGTGGCATTGTAGCGGTCGCATACCTGATGCACTACGCAACCCGGAGCTTTCTCGCCGCCGTATGCACATTCGTTCTCGGTGCAATCATCGGCTATATCGTGACGAGAAAAGACCCAATCTATTTTCAGGTTCTCATGCAATCGTTCAGGTTCAAAACCGTCTACGACGCGGCCAAACACGAAATGCCGAAAGTGGGGATTCGCTCGAATGTTGAACCTTGCAAAGATAGTCAAGCCGTGGCAGGAATCAGGGTCATTGAACGCGCAGATGAACCTCTACGGTTTCTGGAACAACAACACTTTCCTCACTAAATCCGGCGACATGGCAACAGTCCTGAAAGTTGAAGGAATCGACTACGAATCCCTCGACAAGCGTACTCAGGCTCTTTCCGTGAAGCATCTGGAGGCCGCGCTCAAGTTTTTCGGTCCCGATTACCGCATCTATCAGTACCTCTTCAAACAAAACAATCCAGAGATCCCTTTCCAGACATACGGCGACGAGCTGATAGATGCCGCTGTCGAGCAGCGCAGAAAGTTCTTTGAGTCGAAGGCCGACAGCCTTTATCAGATCGACATCTATTACGTGGTCATCTATGAAACGAAGCGCGCCAGAACTGGCATTGGGAAGGCTCTCTCCCATCTAATCAACGATCCGAAACGCTCAATCGAGGAGTTGAAAGGTCTGTTCACAGGCTCCAGGATGACGACCCTCTTGAAAGAGGAATTGAGCCTCGACGCAGCCAAACTCCATCAGCGCGTGAGCGCGTTTATCCGCCACCTGCAACAGGACACGGCAATAGAGATTCTGAATTCGGATCAGCAATTCACATTCTTGCGGCGCCTGGTCAACTATGACGATTTCCGAATTGTTGGGAGACCGAAGTCGAGCCAGTACCTCGACTACCAAATCGTCAATTCCAACATCGAGGCCGAGCGGGATCATCTGCGGGTAGGGGACCACTTCGTGCGCGTCCTCACCATGAAGGAAGCCATTTCAGAGACCCGCCCGATGGTTCTCGACAAGCTACTCAAGCTCGATGCGAATTTCATGGTTTGCATTGAATGGCACGCTCTCTCCCAGGCCGACGGCAAGAAAATGGTCGAGAGCCGCCGCCGGCACAGCAACGCAGCGAAAGGCGGCTTATCTATGGCCAAGGATAAGCCCAGCCAGCGCGACGATCTGATCGACGAAGGCCAGCAAGCGGACGTTGAACAGATGGGGTTGGTTCTTCGCCATCTAAGCGATGGCGAATCGCTGGGCGAGATGAGCCTCACTGTCGTTCTTTCTTCCAAGTCTTTCGTCGATCTTGAAAACGAGGCTTCCAAATTCGCAACGATCATCGCCAATGCAGACGGTGTACTGTTCCCAGAGACCTACAACCTCATCAATGCGTATCTGGCCACCGTCCCAGGCAACTCGGTACACAACCTGCGCCGGTTGCTGATTCTCAACTCCAACTATGCCGATGTGTCTTTTCTGTTCACGATCCTTACCGGCGACAAACGCAACGACCATCTGAATTGCGAATATCTCGCGGTGCTCGAAACGGACAACAAGACCCCTTACTACCTCAACCTCCACAATGGGGAGATTGCGCACACGCTGATCCTGGGCATGACCGGCAGCGGCAAATCGTTTCTCTGCAATTTTCTCCTCAACAGCACACAGAAGTTGAAGCCGCTGACCTACATATTCGACATCGGCGGTTCTTTCAAATCGCTCACCGAGATGTACCACGGGACGTATATCAACGTTGGCCAGGAGTCGAAAGACTTCCACATCAATCCATTCTGTCTGGAGCCAAACGAACAAAATCTGGAATTTCTCTTTTCGTTCTTTCGAGTCCTGATTGAAGGCAACAAAAAATACGAGCTGACGCTGGAAGACGAGAAGCAACTCTGGCTTGCCATCAAGAACACGTACACGGTCCAGAAACAGAACCGGACCATGAGCACCTTTGCCAACCTGATCGGGCAGTTAAAGCCGCGTCTCGCGCGCTGGACGAACGGAGGCCAGTACGGTTGGCTGTTCGATAACGCCGAAGACTCGCTCACGTTTTCGCAATTCCAGACCTTCAATTTCCAGGGATGGGGCGATGCCTCTGACGTACTCGCTGCGCTGCTGTTTTACGTCCTTCACCGCGCCAACAACGAGATCGTGGACATTGCGAAGACGGCAACATTCAAGACATTTCTCTTGGATGAGGCATGGCTGTTTCTGGGCAACGAGACCATCCGCAACTATGTGACCAAGGCCCAGAAGACATGGCGCAAGCACAACGCGGCCATGATTATGGCCACGCAGAACATCGAAGACCTCCAGAAATCAGGGATGCTGGGGCTGGTATCGACAAGTTGCCCAACAAAGATATTTCTCGCAAACCCCGACATGGACCGTGAATTGTACGCCGATGCGTTCCATTTGAACGACACAGAGATTGAACTCATTGCCGGCCTGATTCCGCCCGGAGAGATGGTCATACGACGAGCAAGGTCATCCAAGAAAGTCCGGCTGGAGGTTGACTCCGTGAGCTATTGGATGGCCACAAACAACGCCAAGGATAACGTCAAGAAATATGAGTATTTCAATCGCTTTGGAATTGCCCAAGGAATCAAGCAACTGGCGATAGACCATCCTTTTAGGCCACATGGCGTAGTCGCCATGCCCGCTCCAAAACCAGCGACACAACCTGTTCATGCAAGTTAAGGAGAGACAACCGTGAGAAAAACCACCTTTTCCACTCTGCTGTTATTCGGTGCCTTGGCCGCGAGCAGCGCCATCGGCCAGGAAACCGCGCGAACTGTTCAGTACCACGCTCAGGACATCATTTCCATTCACTCCAAAGTGAATTTCACCACTCTCATTACGTTGCCAGCATCCGAGGAGATCCTTGACGCCGCAGTCGGCGACAAGGATTTCTGGATCGTCGATGTGGTCCACAACTTTGTTTTTGTGCATCCGGCCAAGAAGAATATCGAATCCAACCTCAACCTCATCACCAACAAGGGGAACATCTATTCGTTCACCCTCACCGATGTGTCCGGCACTTCCATGCCGACCGACCTCAAGGTGATCGTTCAGCCTGCCGACCAGTCGTCCATCATCTCCTCAAACGGACCCGTCCAGTTTGTGTCAGCCGAGCAGGTGGCGGCCACCACCCAGGCTGCCACTCAGGTTGTAGCGGCCGTCAAGCAACAGGCAGTAGAAGCCGTGGATGCGTACAAATCCTCGTACCCGTCGAAGCTGGTTCTCGACTACAGCTTCAAAAAAGATCGAGAGCCGTTCTACATCAGCTCCATCTACCACGACGACAAGTTCACCTACCTGAAGGTTGACCCGAAGAACCAGGAAAAGTTTGCCATCTACGAGATCAAGGACGGCAAGCCTGACCTCATCAATTACGACCTCAAGGATGGCGTTTACATCATCACGCACATCGTGGACAAGGGCTACGTCCGAGTTGGCAAAAAACAGCTTGATTTCGCGCGGAAAGGATAACAGGCAACCTCATGATTGACGACAACAAACCCGACGACGGTCTGCATGGCTCCAGTTTCAACGACGATCCCCTTGCGGATATTCACGACCACCGACCGGCGCAACTGACGGATAAGAAAATTCTGCCCCAAGGGGTCGTCAGCAAGAACCTGAAGGTGGTCCTCTACATCGTTGCTACCGCGATCCTGGCCATTGCAATTCTGTTTTCAGGCGGCAAGAAAAAGCCCTTGAGCAAGAACGACTCGGTTGCTCAAGCCGCGATAAGCACGAGTTCTCAGCAAGACCCGGCACAAAACGAAACGCAGTTGAAATCACAGGTCAAGGACGAACGGGCACATCAACGCCAGGACGAACTTGCCGCAGCGGACGCATTGGGCATAGCGCAAACCGGACAGAATACGACCCCTCTCTATGATTCCAAGGGTCAACTGATTCCGCCGTCTGCCCAAAGGGCAGCCTACGGCAATGGCGGGGAACCCTTGCAGCAGCAGAAGACCGCGACGCAGCAACAACAAGAGGAACTGAACAAGAAGGAACAAGAACTGGAGTTTACCAAGAGGTTCCAAAGCAACCTCGTTTACCGGGCGGAGCTGGTAAGGCAGCCTGCCACTACGTCAGGCGATAACCAGCAGCAGCAGGCCGCTCCTGCGTCCGGCCAGCCAATCTCCTACGCACCTCAGCAGCAGCAATCACAAGCCGATCCAAGGGGCACCGGGGGCGGCCAGCCGCCCATGTCGCCGCAACAGCTACAGGCAGCTCTTGCGGCCATTGAACAGACCGCGCAGCAAACCCCCGGTCTGCCTCAATTGCCAGGCAGCAAGCCTGCCGCCGAAGTGCAGAAAGACAAGCCTGAAAAAGAGAAGCATGTCGAGGTCAACGTAGACCGCGCCACTGGCAAGCCGTATGTGATCTACGAGGGTTCCTTCTTCGACACCGTTTTGGTCAACCAGCTTGACGGCGATGCGGCGGGTCCAGTCATCACGATGGTCACGCAGCCGCTCTATTCCCACGATCATCAACACGTTCTTGTCCCGGAAGGCACAAAGATATTCGGGGAGGCAAAGAAGATCGGCGGGGCCGGGTTCGGACAACAACGGCGCATGGCCGTTGTCTTCCATCGGCTCATCATGCCGGATGGATATTCGGTCGATCTCGACCAGTTCAGCGGACTCAATCAGATTGGCGAAATGGGACTCAAAGACAAGGTGAACAACCACTACCTTGAGGTCTTTGGTGCCTCTATTGCCTTGGGCGTAATCGCCGGCGCAGCCGAGATGACGCAAGGCGGATCAAGCATCAACAGCAACGGCAGCCAGATGCTTGTGAACGGGCTTGCATCCTCGATTTCAAGCACGTCAGGAACAATTCTTGGCCAGTTTATGCAGATTCCGCCGACCATCACGATTCGGCCAGGGCACAGGGTCAAGGTGTTCATCACGCAAGATATGCTGCTCCCTGCATATTCAAACCACACCATCAACCAGGCATTCTAAGGAGTTCCAGTGTTTCGACGAGCTGAAGTTCCACGTATCGTAATCGCCGCGGCTTGTGGACTTTCGATGTTCATAAGCGTAGTAGGCTGCGGCCCGACGCAAAAGCCCCTTTGCGATCCAAAAGACGCGGACGCCAAAACAACGGACGCTTGTGGCGCATTTCAGGAGTGCCTTGATAGCACGAATCCATTCACAGGCAAGAAATCCACGTTGACCGAGTGCCGGGCCAGGGAAGCCCAAGTCCGACAGGCTTCCAAGGATGCCAGCGAAAGCCTGAAAGATGCAACAGGTGGCGCAAAAACTTCAACTCCAACGACCCAGAAATAGAAGGAGACCGATGTTCAAAAAACTGTTCCTGTTCGCCGCTGCCATCGCATTGACGTTGGCAACGTGCAACGCAGCCCATGCACAGCTTGCGGTCGAAGACCCCACGCTTGACGGTATCTCAATCGCAGAGCTACCGATGCAGCAATATCAGGTCCAAGCCCAAAATGTCAGCCTCATCAACCAAGCCAAGTCGTACCTGCTCGACACGCAGCAGTTCATCACGGAATCCGACACCTACGCAACCACAGTGCAGATCTACACGACCGCGCAACAAACCTTCAAAGAAGCGGTGCAAGCGTACAACCTGGCGCATCTGGCCATGTCCGCTCCAACCATTCTCTACGACGCGATGAAGACCCTGCCCACCACCTACAAATCGGCTTTCACGCCGCAAGCCGACACGTATGGTCTGGCGGCGATGATGGTGCAAACGGTCAATCTCGGCTCGGCAAACGCCTTGCAGTCCTACAACAACATGAGCATGACGCCTGTAAGCGTAAAACCGGCCAACTACAACCAGTTGAGCGCGCCGACACAGCAACAACTGAGAGCGCAGGCGTCCACCATGTCTGCAAATGATTCTTTGATAGCAACATCGTTGCAGCGCGCTTCCGACGTGCAGACGCACACACTGGCCGATCAGACCACGTTGCATCTGCTCGAAACCAACACGTTCACCACCGACCCGTCGCAGAAAACAGAACTCGCAACATTGCAGAGGATCAACGCCGCGATGGTTCTCTTGGTTCGAGCGCAACAAGACGCGAATCAGATGGCCGCAGCCAACCAGTTGCAGCATCTGATGGAATCCAAACAAGACCTGGATTCCCAGAAAGCGACATCCTACGCGGCACAGGAATGGCAGAACGGCATGAACCTGCTGCAAACGGAGACTCAGGGTGCGTCAGCGGCAATGACCTACGCACCACAGCCAACCAACTAACCAACTTTGGGGGAGGAGGCAGCGAACATGATGGACGTTTTAACCGTGATCTCTCAGGGATGCTCGAACATCACAGCAACCAGTTCGCCGGGCATTACAAATATCGGTGTGCTGTTGACGCAATCGCTCGGCACGTCCTTGATTGTTTACGAGGCCGTCATGGAATCAATCAGTTCAGCCACCGGGCGAGGTTTCGATGTTGCCAAATTCGCTCGAACCGTGTTCATTGTGATGGTTACGTTGGCCTTTGTTGAATACTACGATTCAACGATTCCAGGCATGAACTATTCGCTGAAGACAGTCATCAGCCAGGGAACAGTGAGCCTTGTCCAGGTCATCGGCAACAGTTCATCGCAAACGATGATGAACGACATCACGAACGTGCTGTCGAACGAACAAGCGCCGGGACTTCTCAGCTCTGCGATGAAGCCCGTACAGATGATTGTCTATGTCATCATCGTTCTCTTGCTGTCGTTGCTGGAAGCGGTCATGGTGTGTGTCATCGCGTATGGCGCGGTAGCAGCGGCGATCATGGGCTTGCTCGGTCCGCTGTTCATTCCGTTTCTCCTGTTCAGCAAGACAGAGTGGCTGTTCTGGGGATGGCTCAGAGCGTATCTGGGTTTCAGTTTCTATCAAGTAGTGTCGGCAGCCGTGTTCGCGGTGATGGGCCAGCTATTTGTGCAGTATTTCACGTCGAGTAAACTCGTTACCGCAATCGGTGATCCAGCGCAGATGATTGCCTTTTTCCCGCTACTGCTGATTCTGATTATCACGAACATCTACATCATGTTCAAGGTGCCAGACATGACAGCGTCGCTGTTCAGCGGCAGCACGGGCGGTCACGACAGCGTCATGGGAATGGCTGCTGGTATGGCTGCAAGAGCAGCGATGGCAGCTTAACGACTTTCGAGACCAACACCCGCTCGAAATGCTTACCGGGAGCAGTACACCAACTGCTCCCGGTTTTCCATGAGGATGCGATGACGAAAGAAAATGTCACACCGAT
>CAYVGW010000163.1:0-9123 GCA_964450895.1 uncultured Occallatibacter sp.
CGGCATCCGCCGCCGCGGCTTCACCCCCGAGGCCCTCCGCGCCTTCGTCACCGCCAGCGGCGTCTCGCGCACCAACGGCAGCACGGACATCGAGATGCTCGAACACTTCCAGCGCGACGACCTCAACCGCCGCGCCAGCCGCGCCATGGCCGTCCTGCGCCCCCTCAAGCTGGTCATCGACAACTACCCGGAAGGCGAGGAGTTTGTCGAAGTCGCCAACAATCCCGAAGACCCCAGCGCCGGCACGCGCCAAGTCCCCTTCTCGCGCGAAATCTACATCGAGCAGGACGACTTCCGCGAGGTTCCGCCGCCCAAGTACTATCGCCTCTCACCCGGCAAAGAGGTGCGCCTGCGCAACGCTTACTTTGTCACTGCCCACAGCGTGGTCAAGGACGCCGCCGGCAACATCGTCGAAGTCCACTGCACCTACGACCCCGCCAGTCGCGGCGGCAACTCCCCCGACGGCCGCAAGGTCAAGTCCACCATGCACTGGGTCTCCGCCGCCCACGCCATCAGCGCCGAAATCCGCCTCTACGGCCACCTCTTCGCCAAGGCCGATCCCTACGACCTCGAAGAAGGCCAGGATGTCCTCGACAACCTCAACCCCAACTCGCTGGAGATTCTCTCGACCGCCAAGCTGGAGCCGTCGCTAGCCAACGCCAAAGTTGAAGACCGCTACCAGTTCGAGCGAGTCGGCTACTTCTGCCTCGACCCCGACTCAAAGCCAGAGAATCTTGTCTTCAACCGCACCCTCCCCCTAAAAGACGCCTGGGCCAAGATCGAGAAGAAAGCGGGGTCGTAGGCTCATGCTGCGGGGCAGACGCTCGCTAACCGCTCGCATCGGATGTATGATTTCCCAGGTCTCAAAAGCTGGACCTGGGGGACCAGTCGCAAGACTATAAAATAATCTTCCTCAACCACAACATATCCAGAGCAGACTTCCTTATTTCTTCGACTTCTTTGTTGAGTTCATCGACTTTACGCCGCGAAGATTTGGCAATGCTAAGGCCAAGATTCTCTTCAATCCAAGATCGTTGTCTCCAGACCGGAGGATGCCAGCAGGCTAATTCACAGGCTTTTTTCGAATTTGTGTATGCTGCATCCCACTTTTCAGCTCTTCCATATAACCATGCATATTTAAAAAACACTTCCCATTTCTCACCATAGAGTGAATGCGCTTCTTGCACAACAGACATTGCGACATCCGGACGCTCCATCCATTCCTCCAATCGCGCCAGATACCCAAAATCCGATAGCTGCCGTTTCTCCACATCTCGGACGATTGAACTGAAGAACTCTACACATTCACGAACAATTACTTTACTGCCTTCTTTGGTTTGCTTCCCTATACAATAGAAATCAGCAAGCGTCTCGGCTTCGACTCGCAGCAAAGGGGTACAATTGTGAAGATAATCCTTCCATTTGGAGCAAAATTCTAGGCACTGCGCTGCCGAAGATACCCGGTTAAGACACTCGGCAATTCTGACTGCTCGGGACCTTGCCAGTGGATGCTCTACCGGAATCCTGGCCGCAACTTCCGAGGCCTCTGCGAATAGACCCATATCAAATAGAGTTTGAGCAAGATGTACATTTGCGTTATGAAAAAATGGATTAAGACGTAATGACTCTCCGAAAAGTTCTGCTGCATGTGTAAGGTACTCAGCTGCTTTGACGAAGTCGGATGAAACCGATGCTTCTCCCAAATGCCGGAATACCATACCTGCTTCTTCAATTGAATGAATATTGCGTTCATTCTTTAACCGATTAAGCGCAAATGGCAATGCCTCAGTATATTTTTCCTGACCGATGAGAGCGATCGTCAGGTTGCCTGAGATTCCCGGGTCTCCGTCACATTTCTCCAGTCCTTGCCTGCAAACCTCCTCTGCCTCGATATACTTACCCTGTTTGCAGAGCGCATTACTCAAATTTACAAAATATCCGCCTATTAAATACCTGCCATCCATATTTAAATTCATCCCATCCACAATCCAAGCAGCTGAAATAGACTTTAATACACGAACCGCCTCTTCAGGGCGACCTAGCTGAGTAAGGCAATGTCCCATATTCAATATAACTACTGGATCCACTAAATCAGGGTTATCGGGAAGATAGAACCTATTGTAAATATCATATGCCTTCTGCCACTCCATCACAGCCATCAGAGCCTCTGCTTCTCGACAATAACTCAGAGAATCCTCCAGCTCGATAAAGCCATATCCTTTGGATCCGACAATTCTAGACTTCAAACGAGATATTTGATCGTATCCGATAAGGGGAATTGATCTCCGGCGAGAGATTTCGGCAGGTAGATAGTGAATTTGGCGGCGATGTGCTTGATGTCTTAGTGCTTCACGCAATTCTGAATATGAATTGAAGCGGTCATTGGCATTTTTCTCAAGGCATCGATATATCACCGCATCGGCCCCTAGACGGGAATGCCGAAAGATGCCTCCTATTTTCGGTACAGGGGATTCAATTTGTTTGCGAGCTATCTCTTCCCATCCTTCACCTGTAAAAGGAGGTGCTCCGGTTTCCCATTCGTACATTACGCAACCGAGACTGTACATATCTGATCGAAAGTCGACGGAGCGAGAATCAAGAAGTTGCTCCTTTGAGCAATATGGAATCGTGCCAAGTAATCCTCCGGTACGGGTTAGTGTGATAGAAGGAGTCGTCAGCTTTGATTCTTGCCAGGAACTTTTCTCATTATTTATTTCGTGTTCGAGAGAAACTCTTCCAATTCCCCAATCAGAAATGAAAGGCCTGTCAGCAGAATCCAACAATATATTAGATGGCTTTATATCGCGATGAATAATATTGTATTGCTGATGTACCCACTCCAAGCCAGCTATAATCCTATCGAAAGTTGAGTAAAACACTGCAGCATCTGGTGACGTCATAAGCCGGGAGACATCGCCACCAGGCATCCATTCGGCGCATACGGCTGGAATCTCATTGAGCCTAATTAACCCCCAAACGTCAACCACAGCATCGCAGCTGGCAGCATTAACCCAGATTTTAACTTCACGACGGAAGCGTTCGAATGCTGTTTGTCCACCATCCTTCAGCTCCAGGAATTTGAGGGCGTAGACATCGCCAGTTGAAGTTTCAAGCTTTGCTACCGCTCCCATTCCGCCGCGAATTACCTCCAGTACAACAAATTCGTCTGACTCAAGCCCAAGGACATTGGCCAGATCAAAGTTATGAATTGTCTTTCCAGTTTCGAACACAATTAAAACCTCGTTATTGGTTAACGCTGTTGGTCATTGGTCAAATTGACTGATGTCTAAGTTTCAACTTTTGCCACCTTGGATTCCTGTTAGTCAGCAACCGGCAAGTCCTTCCCATGCTCGAAGCACTCCCGCAGTTTCACCGTCGAGTACGGAGTCTGCCCCAGCGCCTCATCCATCCATGCCGGAAGCTCGGCAGCGAGAAAAGTAATTTCGCGTCCCAGAAATGAAGCGATTAGCTTCGGCGGCATCTCGAAGATGGAATTGTCGTACAGATCGAAGAGATCGATGGTCTTTCCCAGCTCGTCGAAAACCCGGCGAAGGTTGCCCAGGCTGCTGGAGCGAATCTTTCGAACCGTATCTTCCGAGCCGCTATGCCCGCCCAGATCTGCCCGGTTCGCTACCCGGTCGATGGATTTGGAAAGGCTGTCTACGCATACATAGGTGAATTCCACTCTGAATTCGGCCTCGTGGGCCTGCTTCATCTGATCGAAAACGATGGTGCTGCGCAGAGTTGTTTCGGTGGCGAAGTCTTTGCCAGCCGCGATGTGATCTTGAATGAACTTTTCACAGATCGGCCCGACAATCGTGCGAATCGACCTGGGAATACCAATGTAAGAGCCGCCGTTCAACTGAGCCGCATGGTCGTCCGCATTGAAATAATTGCAACCGAACCGACTTCCAGGAAACGCACTCGTCTTTCCACTGCCGGAGGGTCCGGCCACCACGTACATGGTTGGCATCCGCTATCCCCCAAACTCCCGGTCTGCTCCCGGCTGCATATCCGCGGGAAGTTCTTTCCTGATGCGGTTGCCGTCCTTGTCGACAATGCCCAAGGCTTTCAGCCGCTCACACGACTGTCGAATGCGCTTTGCGCCCTCTTCGCGCACCCGCTCCATCACCGCTTCATGCTCGGCCAGAAACTCCGGCGAGTATGTCCTTTTCACATAGGCTGCTTTAGGTGCCTCCACGGCGTTTTCGTCCAATTCCAGAACCACAGCTTCAGTTGCCATCACGCCCTCCTGCTACCTGAATTGTAGTCTTTATCCGGTATGAATGAAAGTTCATTTCTGCAACCATCCTCTCACTTTCCTGGTTTGTCTTTTCACTTGATTCATTCCAGATCAGAGAATCCAGACCTTTGGAACTCAACATAGGAGGCAACGGCGAGAAGATGCTATACCCGCGTGATCTGAGGCAGTGCGTCGAAGTGAGCGTCGCGGGCGCATAAAACCAGCGAATGCTGCAAGACTAGGGCGGCGATCCACATATCGTTGGTGGGGATCGGTGTTCCTTGCTTGCGGAGTTGCCGGTAGATGTTCGCATAGTGATGCGTGGTCTGGCCGTCCGCGTAGAGAATGGCGACGCCCGGCTTGAGAAGAAACCTGCCCAGGGCTGCTTCGTTGCGCGTCCCTTGAGTACCCACCGCGAATCCGGCGCGCAGTTCTCCCACCACGATGAAGGGCAGCCAGACTTCGTCGGCTAGCTCTACTGTTTCGATGACAGAAAGCTCGCCCCTGCAAAGGTCGGTGTAGCGGTTGGTGTCCAGGGCGAGCCTCATGCGGCGGACCCGCTACCCGTACGGCTTCGGCGCGCTACGCTGGTCACCGCCACATCTCCTCGTCCACGGTGTCCTGCGCGGCCAGGGCGCGGTCAAAGGCGGGATCGTTTCTCCAGCTTCCGGCAATGTCGCTCAGATCGCGCTGGCGGAGCCGGGCTTGACCCAGGCCAAATCCGCGCGCCAGAGCCTCAATCGTCACTTCGTTCAGGCTCTTTCCCTGCTCCCGTGCCGAAACGCGGAGAGCTGCATCGAGAGAGTCCGGCACATTGCGAATCGTATACTGCATACAGACATTGTAGGCAATGCAGGCATCCATTGCAATCGAAAAGAGCAACACCAGCCGGGCAGCCGCCAGATAAGTATTTTTCAATCGTTCAGCCGCCGCTTGAGTCCGCCGATTGCGTCCAAATGCGCTGCATGATTGAAAATGCCATCAAGACACTGCTCTCCTATTGGACGCTGCCCATGCTGGCGGCCAACGGAATCATCCTGCTGCACCTCTTCGGCTCGGCGATCACCGGACTGGTGATCGGCTATGAGCGCACCTATCACGGGCGCGCGGCGGGGATGCGCACCTATGCGCTGGTGTGCATGGCCTCGACCGCGCTGACCGTGCTCAACGGCTTTCCGGCGCTCTGGTATGGCGGCATGCACAGCGGCCCCTCCACCGCCGATCCCACGCGCGTGATTCAGGGCATCATGACCGGCATCGGCTTCCTCGGCGCCGGGGTGATCGTCAAGGAAAACATGAATATCCGCGGCCTGTCGACGGCCGCCTCCATCTGGCTGACGGCGGCCGTCGGTGTGCTAATCGGCGTGGGCTTCTATGGCGCGGCGACCACCGCGGCGATTCTGGCCGTGGTCATCATGAGCGGCTTGCGCTGGCTGGAGAAGATTCTTCCCCATCAGTTCCTGGAGAACCTGACCATCTCTTATCCCCGCGGCAAGGTAGCCAGCGAAGAGTCGATCCGGAAGCTGGTGCGCCGCCACGGCTTCGAGGTGGTCGAGTGGGCCTATCAGTTGAAGGACGCGGGCAGCCGCTTCGAGTTCAACTTGATCCTCAGCCGCCTTGGGATGGGCAGGAGCAATGCGCTGGCCGCGGAGTTGACCCAAGCCGAGGATGTAATCGAATTCCACATCTCGCAGTCGCGCAACTGATTGCTTAGAGGACAGAAAGAGGGGGGGCATCCCTTTGCGGGCTGCCTTGGCGTTTCTGCGCTTCGCATTCCTTCAGGTTTCGACTGGAGGATTCAACCATGCTCTATGGTGGGGATGACAAGCAATGGAGCATCTCCGTTGGGAATCCTTCCTGCCGTGAGCGGCATCGCGGCGGAGGCTACAGTTCATCGCTCGGTATCAAGGCATCTTTCAGTATACGTCTAAAGACGTATTGACAGGCTCGATAGAGCGCCAGATAATGCTTTCAGAAATTTTCTTTAACTTCCTGATGTCTCTACAGTTGCGGGGCTGTAGAGAAGCATCCGCGGGCCATGCAAACCATCCCCGCTGCATTTCTCCATTATGAAAGGACTGTTTCCAATGAAAAGCCTTAAATTGTTTCTCTTCCTCGCCGTCTGCACGCTGGCGAGCCTGCCTACTTCTGCCTGGGCTGCGAATAGTCTTACCTTTGGACAGACAGCGACCGGCACGATCTCAACTGCGGCGCAAACGATCAGATATACCATGGCCGCAAATGCCGGAGATATTGTCAATCTCAATATGGTGACTACAAGCGGCAGCATGCAGCCGGATATCAAGCTTTATGATTCTACCGGAACGCTCATAGCTGAAGGAAGAAATTATTGGAACGGACACTGCCATAACGGCCCGACCGACGAGGATAGCACCCCTACCGTTGAGATGAATTCACAAACTCTTTCGTCCGGCGGCAACTACGTCGTGGTTGTTGGTGATTGCAATAGCTCCAATACCGGTACATACGACATCTACGTGCAACGAATCAACCAACCTGGCGGGTCCGCAAGCCTTTCCTTTGATGTTCCGCAGTCCAACACAGTTGGCCTAACGGCGCAGAGCAACACCTACACCTTCAGCGCAAGCGAGAATGATACAGTAGTAATGGTCGCGACAGCCACAAGCGGTGGGCTCAAGCCCAAGGTTCGACTCTACGATCCAACCGCAACGCAGATTGACGAGGCCGTGAATTATTGGAACGGAGCTTGCAAGAGTGGACCGACAGACGAGGACAGTACACCCACTGTTGGATTCGATACCGGGGCGCTTTCACTGAGTGGCACATACACCGTGCTTGTCGGCGATTGCGATGACATCAATACCGGCAGCTACGAACTTTATGTGCAGAAGACAAACAATCCAAGCGGTGCCTCCGCCATCGCCTTCGGACAGACGCAGAGTGGGGAGATTAGTACTGCCGCACAGGGCATTAGTTATACGTTCAGCGCCAATGCAAACGATGCTGTCGTTCTAACCGGGTTGACAACGAGCGGCAGCATGCAGGCAGTGATCCAGCTTTTCGATCCAACTGGAGCATTGATCAGCACTGCTGAGAATTACTGGAATGGAGCATGTCACTTGGGTCCAACAGACGAGGACGGTACGCCAGTCGTGGAGATGGGTCCAGTTACGCTTTCTTTGACTGGAACTTATACCGCGCAAGTTAGCGATTGCAACAATTCAAACACTGGAACTTTTGATATTTACTTGCAGCGGGTAAACAATCCGGGCGGGTCCGCAAATTTAACTTATGGTGGAACCGTGGCCAATACAATCGGCGTTTCTGCGCAAAGCAATACTTACACCTTCACCGCAAGCGCGAATGACGTTATCGACATGTCGATGACCTGGACAAGCGGAACTCTCAAGCCTAAGATCAGGCTCTATGACCCCACCGGAGCGCTGCTCGGCACCGCGAAGAATTACTGGAATGGAGCCTGTCATACCGGCTATACGGACGAGGATAATACGCCTACAGTTGGGATGAATACCGGGGCGCTCACGCTCAGCGGCACCTATACCGTGCTGGTCGGCGACTGCGACGACAGCAACCTGGGCAACTATGATCTCTTTATTCAGCGGGCGAACAACCCAGGAGGAGCTGAGAGCCTGGTATTCGGCGAGACAATTTCCGATCAGATCGCCATGACAGCGCAGGAGAATACTTACACCTTCAGCGCTGCCGCCAGTGACGCTGTTACTTTTACTACGACGCTCACCGGATCAAATAATTACCTTTACCCGATGATGGAGCTTTGGAGCCCAGCCGGGACAGTACTCAGTGTTGCTCAAGACTTTTATAACGGCTCCTGTCACCGAGAGAACACTGTGCCGATGAGTTCGGTAACTCTCTCTGCGCCAGGAACCTATGCGCTGTTCGTGGGAGATTGCGACGCCTACAACACCGGTACTTACAATCTCTCGTCACAATGTTTCGGCACCTGCCCATTGCCAGCTCCGACGCTCGCTTCGCTTTCGCAAACGAGCGTATTGGCAGGCGGAAGTGACTTCTCCCTCACAGTGAATGGCACAAACTATGCCGAGGCATACGCAACCACGGTCGTGGAATGGAATGGTGTTCCCCTCGCCACTACATGGGCAAGTCTCACTCAGATGACGGCGGTAGTTCCGGCGGCTGACACAGCTACAGCCGGTATCTTCCCGGTGACCGTCTATACCCCTGCTCCCGGCGGCGGGACTTCTTCGGCGATTAACTTCACCGTCAACAATCCTGTTCCCGCGCTCACGTCGCTCTCATCCACCAGCGCCACTGTGGGAGACGCGGCCTTCACTCTTACCGTGACCGGCGCCAACTTCGTGAACGGCTCCTCTGTGCAATGGAATTCCAATAACCTTGCCACGACTTACGTAAGCGCGACGCAGTTGACAGCGCAGGTTCCAGCCACCGGCATTGCAATTGCCGGTGCGGACGCAGTGACCGTCTTCAACGCTTCCCCGGGCGGAGGAACCACAGGCGCAATCACATTTACTGTCAACCCAATCACGCCCAAGGTGACCGTTACTCCCTCCGCGTCGAGCATCCTGACCTCTCAACCGTTATCAGTGACCATCGCCGTCAACGGCGGAACCGCCAATCCTGCGCCGACCGGCACGGTTGTCCTGAGCGGCGGAGGCTACACCTCGGCGGCAACTGCGCTGTCCGGAGGTAGCGCCATCATCAACATCTCTGCCGGAGCGCTTGCGACCGGCAGCTTTACATTCTCGGCCAGCTATACGCCGGACTCCGCCGGTTCCAATTACTACACCGCTGCTTCTGGAGTCTCCAACTCGGTGACAGTCAACGCCCCCGCCGCCCTCCTCACCCCCGCCCCCGGCTCCACGCTGACCGCCTCGCCC
>CAYVGW010000164.1:0-8980 GCA_964450895.1 uncultured Occallatibacter sp.
GGTCCACGCCGGTTTCTTCCGTAGAATAAAAACATGGAAATCTTCAAGGAGTTCACCATCGAGGCGGCGCATTGGCTCCCCAACGTCCCGGAGGGCCACAAATGCCGGCGGTTGCACGGGCACAGCTTCCGCATCGCCCTCCACGTCAGCGGCCCGCTCCACCCGCAACTCGGCTGGGTGATGGACTTTGCTGAAATCAAGGCAGCCTACAAGGCCATCGAGGACCAGATCGACCACCGCTGCCTCAATGAGGTCGCCGGCCTGGAGAATCCCACCAGCGAAAACCTCGCCCGCTGGCTCTGGACCCGCCTGCGCCCCGCGCTGCCCCTGCTGAGCAAAATCGTCGTCCAGGAGACCTGCACCAGCGGCTGCATCTATTCCGGAGAGGCAGCAACAATCGAGTAGTAGGATGCAATGCGCAGCCGGCTGTCCCGCGCCGTAGGCGCAGTGGGGATTAGCCCAGCGCTTCAACGCTGGGTGGACGCTTACGATTAACCCGCGCTGATGATCTTTGCGGAATCGGCGGCTCCGTGTGAAAGCCGCGGCCAAAGAACCCTCCGCCGTTTTCCAACATACCTTGAAATTGATCTGTATCAAAACAAGACAGTCGAAAAGAACGGAAACCGCGATAACCGATAGAGTGAACGAGTTAGCCGCTGGAGCAAGATTAAGCCGCGCGGCGAAACCCTTCCCATTTCAGGCCAGCTTCCCCGCCGTTCCCATTCTGAAATCTCCCAACCTCCCTCACCCGACGAATTCCTCTAATGTCGCACTGAATTGCAATGATACACATAGTCCAGGAATCGGCCACATTCACCAGCCGGTTTCCTGAGAAGTTTATGCAGTTAGGAGCGCGCGGATGCAGACCTCCAGTCTACAGAACACGACGATTCTCTATGCACAGCTCGCGCTGATGACGACCTCCGTGAGCACTCGAAAGATCAGCAATCCTGTCGACAGCGAGCTTTCCAGCCTGATCTCCGCCATCAAGTCGGGCAATACCGCCGAGGCTCAGGGCAGCCTGGCCGATTTGCAGATGATGGGCCAGACCAACGTCAATCCAGACAGCGCATTGGGCCTCTTTCTGAACAGCGTGAGCGCGGCCCTCTCCAGCTACAACATCCGTGGGGCGCAGAAGGCGCTGGGCGCATTTGAAGCCTCCTCGGCGCAGCGCGTTCCGCCGGTCGAGCCGGCCTCGGCGCTGATGCTGGCCCCCAGCGCGGCCTCCGGCCCTGGCGTGGGCACGGTGGGGCCGGACCTGCTCAACCTCCTCAGCGCCATTCATTCCGGCGACGCCGCCAGCGCCCAATCCGCCTACGGAACGCTGAGCAATTTAATAGAGAGCAGCGGCGGAAGCGGCGGGAATTATGGCAATCTCTTCGGCAGCGGCGCGGAGAGCGGCTCGCTTTACAGCCTGATGGCGCAGATCGGCGCGGCCCTCAACACCGGCAACCTGACCCGCGTGCAATCCACCATGGATCAATTCATGCAGAACCTCTCCAGCGGCTCGCTGGTGAGCGCAACCGCGTGATGAGAGCTGATCCGATTTTGTAGCGCCGCTCTCCAGAGCGGCTGTCGTGCAGGTCTCCAGACCTGCACCTACTATCTTTGGCGGTTAGTGCATAGACCGCAAGAATTGTTCATTCAACCTGAACAAGCGCGGGCGAGGACGCCCGCACTACAGCCGGTCAGGAGACCGGCGCTACAATTTGCGGGGCGCTACAATTTACGGATAGGCGCTAACTGGAATTCTACTCCGCTCCAAAGACCCGCCGGAAGAACCTTCCCACCTTCGCCAAAAAACCCGGCTTTTTCTTGGGTGCGGGCGGCGCGGCAGGCGGAGCCTCCGGCGCGGGCGGCTTGGGAGCCGTATAAACCAGAGGCGCAATCGGCATCGGCGCGGAGTTCGGAGGCGCCAGCCCCGGATCGGGCTTGGGCAGCGGCGCCAGCCCCGCGCTCTGCGCCAGTGGAAACTCATTCGTGCCCGGATGCAGCGGAGGCGGGCAGCCGCACGGCTCTTTTTCGTTGTCCACCACTTCGCTCAAACTGCCGTGCTGGAACATCACGCGCTGGCCCGGCTGCACGCGGTAGTCGCCGCCGTCAAAGACGCTGGTCACCAGCACATACGGCGCGTTCGCCCCGGCGTTCTCCACGCAGGTGTCGCCCTTCTGCCCCAGCCGGACCTTCACCTCCGCCGCGCCCGGAGCGCCGATCAGGATGCGGAAGTCGGGGGTGAGCAGAATGTCGGCGTTGTGGCTCGTCGCAAAGCTCATCTCCAGCGCGCCGTGGTCCATGGCCATCATCAGCCCCGGCGTCTCCCCGGCGGGAACGCTCGTGTCGGCGGCCAGCTTGACCGTCGTCGAGGCGCACACCCGCAGCACGCCCCGATGCGGCAGCAACACCTCGGTCGTCTCCGTGCCCGCGGTCACTTCGCCCGAGGCCGCAATGATCGCCTTGCCGGAGGTCACTTCAAGCGCGCCGGTTACCTTGGCCGCCGCGTCGGGGCTCTTGCTGTTCAGCGGAACAATGGCGATCGGGCCGGCTTGTGGCGCGTGAGTTGTTTGGGCAAGGACAATCGAAGCCGTCATGAGCAAAGACAGCAATAGCATGAAGGAATTGACTTTGTAACAGGGCACGACTTTAGCAGTTGCGAAAAAACTCGATCTTGGAGTGTTTTGTAACCAGGGCACGACTTTAGTCGGGCCGCAAACACGAGAATAAATGCGTCGGGCTTTACAGGCTGCGGAAAAACTCAATTCAGGCAGGTTTTGTAACAAGGGCACGACTTTAGTCGGGCCGCAAGACGCTGATAATAAACGCTGGGCTTCAGCCCCTGCGGTCCTGCCCGATGAATCGCAATTTCTCTCCGCGCTTCGCATGGCGCTCACATCTCCAAAAAGTTGCGAATCATCTGATGCCCGCCCTCGGTCAGCACGCTCTCCGGGTGGAATTGCACGCCCTCGATGGGCAGCGTCCGATGCCGCAGCCCCATGATGATCGTCGATTTCCCGTCGGCGCTCGCCGTCCGCGCGCTCACCATCAACTCTTTCGGCAGCGTCTTCTCGGCGACGATCAGCGAGTGGTAGCGCGTGCAGGTCAGCGGCGACTCCAACCCCGCAAAGATCCCCTTGCCGTCGTGCTCGATGGGGCTGGTCTTGCCGTGCATCAGGTGGCTGGCGCGCACCACGTCGCCGCCAAAGGCCTCGCCGATGGCCTGATGGCCCAAACAGACGCCGAAGATCGGCACTTTGCCGGCCATATGGCGGATCAGCGGCACCAGAATGCCGGCCTCGCTCGGCGTACACGGCCCCGGCGAGAGCAGAATGCGGTCCGGCTTGAGCGCCTCCACTTCTTCCACCGTCAGCTCATCGTTGCGGCGCACCTCGACCGCAGCCCCCAGCTCCCCCAGGTACTGCACAAGGTTGTAGGTAAACGAATCGTAGTTGTCCAGAACGAAAACCATGGTGTATTCCAGCCTACCACCTGCGGTGGGGGAACTGCTCAACATTCGATCACAAGAGTTCAGATGTCTCTTGTTGATCCGCCCCAATACTATTTAGTATTCATCCCCCTGAATGAAAATGAAATAGGTCTCATTTGATCGCGAACATGGATTCACATTAACGACCACAAGGCATTAATCGTGATAACTAAGATGAATATGAATATGTTGTATAGCTATTAGGGCGAGGACTATAACGATTACCCCGCCGGTCCCAGCACAGATGCCGATCTTCGCTCCCTTCGAAAGCCCATATCTGTGAATGCCAGTGACTTGCCCATACGGGATATATTGCGGACGATCCGCGCCTTTTGGTGTAAGGCCAAAGCTCACATCGCCGATACTGGCAATCATGCCTTTTGCCTCGGTATTGTCGGCCAGCGTGACTCGGACCCACTGATCCACACCGCGCTGTGCGATCATATTCCTGACAGTTGCGGCCTCCAGCGGCTTCTTGGCCGCATAAGCCATTGAATTGCTGAATAATACGAGAATCAAAAGTAGAGCTATGAACTGTGTAACGTGTTTCAATTTCATTGATTGCCTTTCACTTTCAATTGATAAGCTTACATTTAACTGCGTAAGGCCATTCTATCGCTTGTGCTTCGCCGGATGCTCAGTTTTTTTGCGTCTTTTGAGGAAAAGTGGGATCATGACGTTCAACCGTCGCATTTTCATTTCTTCGATCACTCACCAGTTGCGCTCCGGCGGCAGGTCTGAAAGACTTTTATCGATGGTCATCCATTTTCTGATTCAGGGCCGTGTACAGGGCGTTGGCTTTCGCTGGTTCGTGCAGCGGGAGGCGAGTCTGCTCGACCTGCGCGGCTGGGTGCGCAACACCGAAGAGGGCGAGGTCGAGGTGGTGGCCTCCGGCGCGGCGGCGGAACTGGACGCGCTGCGCGCCAAACTCCGCCAGGGTCCGCGCGGCAGCCGCGTTGACCGGCTGAACGAGCATCAATTGGCCGACGCCGAGGCCGATGAGTTGGATTCGTTTCGGATTGATGGGGCGTGGTGAAAAAACAGCTTTCAGCTATCAGCTATCAGCTTTCAGTCGTCTCAGTCTACGGCTGGCTGAAAGCTGACGGCTGATAGCTGACACTGCGGCCTCTCTCGCTATAATCATTACGAAGCCAAACAACCGATCCCGATCAAGGAGACGTCCGCCTCATGCCCGAAACCGCCAAGCCCGTTAACGTGGAAGCCCTCAAGAAGCTGGTGCGCACGGTGCCGGATTTTCCCAAGCCGGGGATTCTCTTCTACGACATCACCACGCTGCTCAAGGACAAGACCGGCTTTGCGCAGATGATCGACGCCATGGCGGCGCATTACATCGAGCAGAAGATCGACCTGGTGCTGGGCATTGAGGCGCGCGGATTCATCTTTGGCCCGGCGCTGGCCTACCGGCTGAATGCCGGTTTTGTCCCGGTGCGCAAGCCGCGCAAGCTGCCCGCGCCCGTCGCCCGCGTCACCTACGATCTGGAGTACGGCAGCGACACGCTGGAGATTCACCTGGACGCGATTCAGCCCGGGCAGCGCGTGGTGCTGGTGGACGATCTGCTGGCCACCGGCGGCACCATGGAGGCCACCGTCAAGCTGGTCAAGCAACTGGGCGGAGAGATCGCCGGGCTGGCCTTCGCCGTCGAACTGGACTTCCTCAAAGGCCGCGAGCGCTTCACCGAGTTCGACGTCTTCAGCCTGCTCCACTATGACGAGTAGCGGGAGCAAGAGAAGCTCTGCGCTTTTTCCCAGAGCCGGTCTGGAGTAAATCAACAAAAAAGAACTGTCATCCTGAGCGGAGCAGGTCGCGTTTTTTGCGACCTGCGCAGTCGAAGGACCTGCGGTTCCAACACTCAATGACCTCGATGAACTTCGGGTTCACAACCCCGGATCGAACTTCTATTTAGCTTCGGGTTGGCTCGCCGCCGCGTTCTTCCCCTTCGCAATCTCCGGCTCTTTCAGCGCCTTGATGGCCTCTTTGCCGTGGCGGCTGTCGGGATCGTACTCGGCCACCTTCTGATAGTTCGCGCGCGCATCCGCCAGATTGCCCAGGTGCCGGTTCGCCTCGGCCAATCCCCAATACACATCCGGATTTTCCGGGTCCAGCACGAAGGCCGACGAGAAGCGTGAGAGCGCGCCCTTCCAATTCTTGGTCTCCAGGTAATAGATGCCCACCTCAATGTCCTTGGAGGCCGCCTCCTGGTGGGTCGGCTCCTGGGCGGCGGGCTTTTTCTTCTTGCTCGGCTGATCGTCCTCCGGCTTGGGCAGCAGGCTCTCCAGGCCCGCCCCGCTGGAGCTGGAATCCGTGCCGGAATCCGCATCGGGAACGCTGGCGGCCTCAGGCGCGTCGTCCGGCGAGCGCACCGGGTCCGCCTCATCACCGGGCAGCGGCAGCGGAGCGCTGGCCGCGCCGTCATGCGTGACATTCGGCGTCTCCGGCGTATTCTTCGAGGGCATCACCGGAACGTTGCTCGTATCTTCGGGAAAGGGATTAGCGCTGGAGGGCGCAACGGGCGGCTTCTGGCTCGCGTCTGCCGGCTTTCCCGGCGCGGAGGCCGGCGTCTGCGCCGGCAGCCATGGAGCCGCTAATAATCCGCCCGCCATCACCAGCACAATCCAACAAATCCGTCTCATCTCTCCACACCTCACGCCAAGTCTTTCCGTCCCTGGTCCCTGATTCACGACTTCATGAATGGGGTTTGAACCATGAACAAGCGCGGGCGGGGACGCCCGCGCTACAGCCGGTCTGGAGACCGGCGCTACATGCTAGCCCTGATCCCTGTTCCCTGACCACTGTTCACTGACCACTGTCCACTGTTACTATGCCATTCATACCGCTCCAAGGAAAGCATCGCACATTCGCATGGGATTGATCATCCGCTCTTCCGCCATCCACGCCGCCGGCTGCTACACCACCACGCCCATCCGCAAGGGCGAGCGCGTCGCCGAGTACACCGGCCACCGCCTCACCAAGGAAGAGGCCGACATCGCCTACGAGGCCTCGCCCATCACCTATCTCTTTGGACTCGGAGACGGCGCGGTGGTCATCGACGGCCACTGCGCCACCATGTTCATCAACCACAGTTGCGACGCCAACTGCGAGACCAGCGAGGAGGACGATCGCGTCTGGGTGACGGCCATCAAGAACATCGCCGCGGGCGAGGAGATCACCTACGACTACTGCCTCTACGACGGCGACGAGGCCGATGAGGCCCGCTGCAACTGCGGCACGAAGAAATGCCGCGGGACAATGTACGCAAAGACAGAGATTCGCCGGCGCAAGGCCGCCGCCAAAAAAGCCCTCAAAGCAGTCATTTGTTCCGCGCCATAGGCGCAGCGGTGATTCGCCAAAAGACTTTGCCTGCCGGGAATTGTTGGATGGATCAGTGGAAGGAACAGAGTTGCGGATGGGAATGATTTGCTTGCTCATAAGCCTCCTGGGGCGTTAAGATGGGCTTCGGCAGCCGTCCCTGTCCGCGCATACGGACTTGTTTTTTGCGCCCGCCTTGAACTTACAGGCTCACAAGGCCTTCAATTCTCCACGGCGCAAGAAGAGAGGGGCGGCGACCGATCTACGGGACAGGCTCAACGCGCGTTGGCCCAAGGGACGCTCGGCCTTGGCGCCGAAACGCGAACTCATTCTCACGCCTCTCAATGCAGCACACAAGACGGTGCGAAATCCGCTCGCATTGCGTTTGTTTATCGTTTTCTTTCAAAATGATTTTTTGAGGTAGTTCGTATGCTGGATCTGAAAAACAAGAAAGTTCTCGTCGTCGGCCTGGGAAAATCCGGTCTGGCGGCGGCGTTGTTTCTACGCCGGCGGGGCGCGCAGGTCACCGTCTCCGACGTGCGTTCGGCTGATCAGTTGGCCAAAGAGATTCCCGCGCTCATCGAGGCGGGCATCATGGTCGAAGCCGGCGGCCACGGCCTGCTCACCTTCCGCCGCCAGGATCTGATCGTCGTCAGCCCCGGCGTGCCGCTGGACACCCCCGAACTGGTGCAGGCCCGCAACCTCGGCCTGCCGATCATCGGCGAGTTGGAACTGGCCGCGCGCTTCCTCCAGGGAAAGACGCTCGCCGTCACCGGCTCCAACGGAAAAACCACCACTACCACCCTGCTGGGCGAAATCCTCGGCGGCGCGGGGCTGACCACGCTGGTCGGCGGCAACATCGGCCTGCCGGTCGTCGAGCTGATCGATCCCAGCACGGATGCGAGCTGGTCGGTCCTGGAGGTCTCCAGCTTCCAGCTCGAAACCACCGTCGAATTCCACCCCGCCATCGCCGTCATCCTCAACATCACCCCCGATCACTTGGACCGTCACGGCAGCATGGAAAATTATTGCGCGGCCAAGGAGCGCATCTTTGCACGGCAGACCGCCGCGGATTGCCTGGTGATGAATGCCGACAATGCTCCTTGCGAAAAGGCAGCCCAGCATACGCAAGCCAGCGTCTATTGGTTCTCCGTCGAGCACCCGGTCGCCCAAGGCGCATGGCTGGACTCCGGCGCGGTCGTCTATCGCGCCTCGCAGAACGCCGAGACCGAGCAGATCATGCCGCTCAAAGGAATCACCCTCAAAGGCGCGCACAACATCGAGAATGTGCTGGCCGCGGTCGTCGCCGCGCGCCTCGCCGGAGTTCCCTCCGAGTCCATCCGCCGCGCCGTCGAGAGCTTCCAGGCCGTCGAGCATCGCCTCGAGTTCGTCGCCACCCGCCGCGGCGTCCAGTACTACAACGATTCCAAAGCCACCAATGTGGACGCCACCGCCAAGGCCATCGCCGCCTTCAGTGGAGGCATTCATCTTATCCTGGGCGGCAAGGATAAGAACTCCGACTACACCGAGCTCTCCGAACTGCTGCGCGAGCGCGTGACGGCGGTCTACACCATCGGCGCGGCCGCCGCTAAAATCGAGTCGCACCTGCGCGGCGTGGTCTCGCTCCACTCCTGCGGAACACTGGACAAGGCTCTCTCCGCTGCCTCCGCCGCCGCCCGTCCCGGCGAGGTGGTCCTGCTAGCCCCTGCCTGCGCCAGCTTTGATCAATTTGAAAACTACGAGCAGCGCGGACGGGTCTTCAAGCAACTTGTGAAGGAACTGAGGGACTAGCTTTGAAAGGGCAAGATTTTAGAGACTGCGGAAAAACCGATCTCAGGTATGTTTTGTAACAAGGGCACGACTTTAGTCGGGCCGCAAATGACTGATAATCAACGTTGGGCTTTAGCCCCTGCGGAATGTGTTTTTGGGATTTCGCTCTGTTTTAACCCTTTTTTCGCAGCCTGTTTAGTTGTACCGCATTTGCATCGATAGGTGAAGAAGTAGGTTTCAAATCGGAGACATTCAACAATGAAAAGACGCAACATTTATGTAATTGGATTGGGTTGTCTTGTTATCGCGCTCTTACTTTCTCCTTTTCAGCCAAAGCCCATACTGTCGATCATCGAGGTAGTATTGCTCATACTGGCTTACCCACTGTTGTCGTATTCGAG
>CAYVGW010000165.1:0-8966 GCA_964450895.1 uncultured Occallatibacter sp.
TACTCGGTCGGAGGGAGCCGGCGCTGTCATATAATCAGCCTCCTGGCCGGCTGTGACGTAAACCTCTTATTCCTCGATTTCAGGAATGATCAGCAGCACTTCCACCTTCACATTCTGTCCGTTTTGCGTGGCCGGCTTGAACTGCCACTTGTTGAGCATGCTGAGCACAAACTGCGCTTGCGCGTACTGCGGCGGAAAGGCGATGGTCAGCGCCTCGAAGCGGCCCTCGATATTCACATAGCCATGCACCATGAGCGCATCCGCGTCGATCGATCCAGGCGCGATATTGGGCCGTATGATGTCAAACGGCCAGGGCGCTTCAAGCCGGGTGCCGCCGCCTGCCGAAGCTACCTCGCTTCCCCGCGGCAGCGAGTATTCCAGAACCCAATTCTTTGGCAGTCCTACCGGCACATATACGGAATAGGACATCTTGCCGCTCAGCAGACCAGCCATCTCCGGAAACCTGTCCTCAAGCGCGGAACCCACCACCACTGATCCGAATTGGCCATCCTTTGGCTTGGTAATGTGCGCCGTGTGCGGGTAGTTTTCCAGCCCCACCCCTTTCTGCTCTGGAGCCGCCTGGGCGCTGCCGGCGTTGGCGCCGGGGGCGGCTTTGGCGGCCGGTTTATCGGTCTGGCTGCCGTGCCCAGTCTGCTCTTGCGGTTTGGCCTGTGCCAGCGTCCCCTGCGCAGGCTTGCTCGCGGAGCTGTTGACGGGTGGCAGGTTGACCGGGCCTTTAGCCATTTGGTGATCGGAGTCGGAATAAATCGCCGCGGGAGTCGGCTGTCCCGCGCTCTTGGCGGTGGTCAGCGGAGCGGGCGGCGTGGGCTTGGGGCCTGAAACAACAATCGGCGCAGTGGTGCCGGTAAGAACCGGCCGGCTATGAACCGCCAAAGCGTTGGCGGAAAGAGGAACCTCCGCCAGAGTGGGCTCGTCATTCGGCCGCAGGACGGAAGGTTTGAAGTTAGTCACCATCGGCTTGGCGGGCGGAGGCGGAGCGATCGTCTTGACCTGCACCGGCTTGCCCGACCAGATCACCATCTTCGGCACGGGAATCTCAATATTGAGCGCCACGGGCTTGGGAATATCCGGCTGAATCAGCGTTTGCTTTCCTCGCGGGGCCTGCAGCGCCACGTGCTCAAGCGGGGCTGGTGCTTCTTCGCTCTTCTCAGCGGCGGAAGGCGCATGGATCTTCGCGGGTGTGCGTGGCGGCTTCACCTCTTCCCGCGCCCGCTGCATCTCCGAATCAAGGGATTCCAGATCAAGATGCCGCACCACGTAGCGCTCGGCAATCTTCGTAGGCTTGATTTTAGGCGCGGTTAAAATTCCCAGAAAGATCAGGCCGACAACGGCAATATGCACAAGTGCTGAAAACAGGATCGAAGACGGACGCCGGTTCAGTTCGTGCTGTTCGGAGAAGAGTGAAATCGTGGAGGAAGCCCTCATGCGCGGATGAAATTCCTCCCTGATCCGGTATGATTCCATGCTGTGGCGCGGATTGCGAGCCAAAGCTGCTCGGCTGCGCGAAAGTCTCCGAAATACCTATCGTCCATGCGCATGGTTCAATTATAATCTCCTCCAGCGTAGGGCAGTTGAAGGCTGGTTGGATAACCCTTTTGATACCTCCCGCCGTTGGAATCGCCCTTGCTGCTGTATTCGTGCCGCATCCAGGGAATACACTGAACACGCGTTTGAACTTGTTGGATTGTCTATCCACTCAACTCATGTTTCGGAGTAGAATCGAAACGGGTTTTCCCGGACGCGGTAGTTGCCACAACGGACAGAAAGGCAAAGCTGGCTGGGTAGCCAGTTCAGACAGGTTTACAAATGAACCGAAGACTACTCACGATTCTTTTCGTCGCTCTCATCATTGCGTTCATCTTCACATTTATTGTGTTCCGCGTGATGCAGAAACAGAGCTCGGCACAGCGCGCCCCCGCGACCACTCGCTTGGTCGCAGCCAAGACTGACGTCAAGCTGGGCGCCATGATCTCGCTGGACAACCTGACCACGGTCGAGATCGCTGGGCCAGCGCCCAAGGGCGCCATTCTTGCCAAAGACCAGAGTTCCGTCCTGAATCGTGGCGTGATTTCCGACCTCTATGAGGGTGAACCCATCATGGAGTCCCGTCTGGCGCGCCCCGGTTCTGGCGCGGGATTGGCGGCCACCATCCCGCCAGGCATGAGAGCCGAGGCCGTCAAAGTGGATGACGTGAGCAACGTATCAGGCTTTGCCACTCCCGGATTGCACGTGGATGTCATCATCTCTGGAGTGCCTCCCGGCGCGCCGTCGCAGTCCTCGACTCAAGTCCAGGTGTCGAAAACGCTGCTGCAGAACATCCAGGTTCTGTCGTCGGGCACGGAATTTCAAAAGGACAACGAAGGCAAGGCCCGGCAGGTTCAGGTCGTGAACCTCCTGGTCACCCCGGACCAGGCCGAGACGCTGAGCTTGGCCAGCAATTACTCCATCCGGCTGGTGTTGCGCAATCTCTTGGACACCAAGGTGGACCCAGTGCCGAGTACGGATGCCAACGCTCTGTTTACCGGCGCGGTCGCCGCCGCTCCCCCCAAGCCCGCCAAGCACATTGCGGGGCCAAAGGCTTCTGCACCCCAGCCGTTTTCCATTGAAGTGATCAATGGCTCCAAATCCAGTGAAGAAAAATTTGTATCTCCCGAGGGACACCAGTGAGAGCGAAGACCGTCGTTTCAATTGCATGTTTCAGCGCATTGACGTTGCTCGTTTGCGCCGGGGCCGGCTTGCAGGCTCAAACCTCTCCGTCTCCTTCCGATTCCGCGGCGGCCGCCTCGCAGGACGCCGCCAATGACCTGTCTGTCGCCGTGGGCAAGACCGTGCTGGTCGATACAACCTGGCCTATCAAGCGCGTGGCCATCGGCACCGCCGAAATTGCCGAGATTCATGGAACCAGTCTCACCGAGATCATGGTCAATGGCAAAACCCCCGGAGAGACCAGCCTGATCGTCTGGGACACGCATGGAGGACGGCAGTTCTTCAACCTGTCGGTCCGGCCCAGTGCCTCCGCGCTGAACGACAGCCTGGATTCGATTCGCCGCGAGCTGCGCGCTGAGTTGCCCGGTCAGCCGCTCAAGATCAGCGCCGGACCTGGAGTCATCTATCTGCGCGGAACCGTCAAGGATTTGGACAGCGCGTCGCGCGCTGTCAAAATTGCGGCGGCGGGCGGCAAGGTCATCAATCTCCTCAATGTCAATGTTCCCGATAGCGATCCGCAGATCATGCTGAAAGTGCGCTTCATCAGCGTTGACCGCACCAGAGAGACGCAGTTTGGCGTGAATCTATTAAGCCTGGGCGCTCTGAATACCGTAGGCGGCATCACCACCCAGCAGTTTTCTCCGCCGAACATCACCAATTCAGGGGCCGCCGGACCCATGGCTACCTTTTCCAATGAACTGAATATCCTCGCCATGCCGATCGCCAATCTTCCTTTCGGCGTGGATATTCAGGCGCTGACCAGCAAGATCGGGGCGCAGGTTCTGGCGGAGCCGAATGTGATTGCCGCCAATGGAAAGCAGGCCAGCTTTCTCGCCGGCGGTGAATATCCTTATCCGGTGGCGCAGGGCGGTGTCGGCGCCTCGGTCTCCATTACGTTCAAGGAATATGGCGTTCGCTTGAATTTCATTCCCACCATTACGCCGCGCGGAACCATCCGGCTTCAGGTTGCACCGGAAGTCAGCTCCCTGGATTTTGCCGATGCCATTACGATTTCTGGATATGAAGTTCCGGCCATTACCACCAGAAAAGTCAAGACGGAGGTCGAACTCGCCGACGGGCAGAGCTTTGTCATCGGCGGACTGCTGAACAATACCGAGTCGGATACCTACACCAAGATTCCCTTCCTGGGGGACATTCCGGTCCTCGGCAAGTTCTTCCAGTCCATGCAGAAGACCAAGCAGAATACCGAGTTGATCGTCATCGTTACGCCGGAGGTCGTTGCCCCAATTCCCGCCGGCGAAGCGGTGCCGCAACTCAAGTTCCCGGCTAAGTTCATGCCGCCCAACTCCGGCATTCCGATGAATTCTCCCGATGCCAAGACTGCGGCCAACACTCTTCCGCCGGCGCCGCCCAGCATCACGATTGAAAAGTTGAAGAACAGTTTGAAGCCCGAGACGCCTTTGGTGGTTGACAGCGCTTCAGCAACCTTCGGCAGCGCCTCAAGCACGCAGTCTGCCGCGCCAGCTGCCGCTCCCGAAGAGTAAACATTCCAGCTTCCGCCGGTTGCCCCTTCAGGCAGCCGGTGGAATTGCAAATGCGCCGCGTGCAATCCGCTGCCGGTGCGAAAGGACATCAGCGACCGGATGAATCTCTTCCGTCGGTTGGCTTCAGGCATCCGAACTTGCCTTGCTCCGCGTGCTCAGGATGAGCAGGACTCCTGCTTGCGCGTGACCAACCGGACGCGCAACACCGTTCTGGCCACCCGCATGGAAGTGGCCGACAGCGCCGCAAAGCGCAACAAAGGCCTCCTCGGCCGCCAGTCTCTCTTGCCCGGAGAGGGCCTGTGGATCGTCCCCTGCGAGTCGGTGCATACCTTCTGGATGCGCTTTCCCATCGACCTGATCTATTTGGATCGCAAGAAATGTATTCGCAAGCTGAAGTCTTCGGTTCCTGCATGGAGGCTGTCGGCCTGCCTGCGCGCGCATTCCATCCTGGAACTTCCCGCAGGTACAATCCGCGCCACTCGTACAGAGTGTGGAGACAAGCTGGAATTCTCCGATGCCGCGCTCAAAGAGAGTTCGTGATGAATCTTTCCGCTCGCTTCGCTTCTCTCTGTAGAGCGTGCAAGAAGCCGATTGCACCCTTTCATCGTCTGATGCTGGTCACGCTCCTGCTGCTGATCGCGGGCGAAACGATTCTTGCCCGGACTGTGCGCTTGGAAGGTTTTTCCCAGATATTTGCTCCCTGGCCTGGCTTGCTGCTTCTTCTTCTTGTCCTCGGTTATTGCACTCAGCGGTCATTTTCCCGGTTGATCGAAGTCTGTGTACTGGCAATCTGGGCCGTACTGCTGACCAACACGCTTGCGCTGCTGATCTTGATCGCGGGTAGAAGCCATCGTCCCCTCGTAGATCGCACGCTCTTTATGATCGACAGCCGCGCACAGTTTTCCACTGCGTCGATGGTT
This sequence comes from uncultured Occallatibacter sp., assembly GCA_964450895.1. Taxonomy (GTDB): domain Bacteria; phylum Acidobacteriota; class Terriglobia; order Terriglobales; family Acidobacteriaceae; genus Telmatobacter. The sequence continues at coordinate 5,153 of CAYVGW010000165.1, forward strand.
CATCTGGCTGCTCGTCTGCCGCTTCTGGAACGAACGCTTGATCTTGCCTACAACTTTCTGCCCCTGCTGATCGTCTCGGCGATTCTGGTTCCCGCACTCGCTGGCCACGCGGAGGCAGCCCGCCGCTATATTGCGGGAATCGTTCTAGCGGCCTTTGTTACCGCGGCTCTTTCCGCGCTCTGGCCTGCCGTCGGGCCGTGGACAACAGAAGCCATCGTCCCCAATCGGCAACAGGCGGGTATTGCCGCATACATGATGCGCCTCGCTTCCAGCGGCCCCGTTCAGATCGATGTGGTCAACTCCGGCATTGTCTCCTTCCCTTCATTTCATGTTGTGCTGGCTATTCTCTCTGCCGTGGCCCTCTCATCCATCCGCCGACTCCGCGTCTGGGCCTGGATGCTGTGTCTCCTGATCTGCTTCTCGGCAATCACCACCGGCTGGCACTACGGCGTCGATGTGCTGGGAGGAGTATTACTGGCCGGGGCTTCCATCTTCGCCACTCGGCGGATTCTGCGCGTCTATCCGTAGCGGAGTCCCTGTCAGCATACGTGGCCGCGCCTGAGAGGCTGCCGCTTTGCAAAGCGTGGTCTGGCGCCGTCCAAACGGTCCGAGACCTAGCCCGCAATCGCGGCATCCCTTTGATCCGTATCCGCTGTCAGATTCTTTCTGAATTTAATTGCGCATAGATACCACAACAACCATGTGGGCGTCGTCCAAAGATAGAAAGAAGAATAGATCTTGACGCCGGTGAACAGTTCGATCTCTATCGCGAGACTGGCAAGAGCGGCAATGGCCAACAAGGCGCGGACCCGGGTTAAATGCGCGCCGTGCATCAACGCCGGCATCGCCAAGGAATCATCGTAAACCCACGAATAAGGCGCCGTGAGCAAAGAAACCAGCATCACCAGGTTGCCTTCCCTCATCCAGTCCCAGGTGGCTCGACGCATGGAAAAATATCCAAGCGCCCAAACGCAGCCCAAAATCACCGGCAGCCAACTGAACCAGGCAATATGCGGAGCGATCCAGAAGCGCAGCGCGACACTCAGGCACGGCATATGCGCATCCACGATTCCCGCGCTTTTCATCATCCGGAAGTATTCACTCCACGCCGCCGGATCGATGCAGAATGCCGCCGCGCAACTGGCCGTCATGGCAGCCGCTAAGCCACCCAGCATCTTATAGTTTTTGGTGAACAGGATCCACGCCAGCAATGCAATGCCGAAGGGAAGAAACAGGTGCGGCTTCAGCACGCAGAGCCAAAGAGAGATTCCGGTAAGGAACGGCCGGCTCTGATGCAGGTACAGGAAGAGGACGTACCCCGTCAGTGCAAACAGCGTGGTTTGCCCCATCATCAGGCAGAGCAGGGCCGGCTGGAATGAAAGCCCGAGCCAGTACAGATAATTGCTCGGGCTGCCGTTCATCCGCCACAGCAAGCGGACCGAAAGCAGCAGGCACGCAAGCTGGATCAGCGACCACAGAAACGCCGCCGCACGCAAGCCGAGGAAGCCGAGAGGAAACGCCATAGGCAGACTCCACGGCAAGTTCCTCATATACATGACGCCGTCTTTGGCGGGAAGGCCCGCCGAGCGTTCGATCTGCCCCATTGCCGCCCCATCATAGGGATTGGCGTGGTGGGCTAACTGCTGGCCGGTGGCCCAAAAGGCAACGAAATCGCGCGATCCTGAAATATTGGTGATCGGCACTACGCAGATAAATACCGCAGTGATGGCAAGCGCCAGCCCGGTGACGCAGGCAATCACGATCTCTGCATAGTCGGGCTTTGCCTTGGACGCGGGAACATCCGTACTGTTGGTCATTCAAGTTATTCTAGTGCATTTCTCCTGCACGTTTAGCTGCATGTGGTAAAAGTCCAGGGCAATTGCATTTGAACTTCGCCAAACGCTCATCTTTGTCGCGATACTCATGCAGGCGGCTCTTCGGAGGGAGCAGGGGCATTTATGCCCCTGAAGCGAGGCTTGGGCAGTCTGGCCTTTAGGCCCGGGGCTGAAGCCATGTGGTCTCAGGCGTAAATTCAGGGGCATAAATGCCCCTGCTCCCTCCAAATGATTTCAAATGCAATTCCCCTGGGTAAAAGTCAGGTTTTGAAAGCGCACGACTTCAGAGGCTGCGAAAAACTTGATCTTGGAATGTTTTGTAGCCAGGGCACGACTTCAGTCGTGCCGCAAATGCACGATATTGAACGTTGGGCTTTAGCCCCTGAGGGAAGGTTTTCGGGATTTTCGACTTTCACCACAGGCTGTTTGAGTCCTGGCCGACGGGCGGAGGGACGCGTGCAAGCAGATACCAGCCAAGCCACGCAGGCGCCGCCCAGATCGTCCAAAGATACAAGGCCGGAGGATAAGACAGGCTCCTGAAAAGCGCAATCTCCACAAGCGCGCTCAAAAGCGCAAACCCTATCAGCAGGCTTCTGGAACGGGCAATAAATATACTCGGCAACAGCGCCGGCAAGACCATCCCATGATCGTAGATCCAGGAATATGGCGCAACGGCCAGCGAAACCAGCAGCAACGGAGCGCCATGGGCGAGCCAGTCCCAGTTCCGCCGGCGCGGCCAGTAGTAGCTCATCGCCCAGGCACAGCCCAGCAGTGCGGGAAGATACTGGAGCCAGATCGAGTGCGGGCTGATCCAGGTGCGCAGCAGCGAACTCACGCAGGGAATCCGTTCGCTCGCAATGCCCGAGGCGCGCGCCATCTGGGCGTACTGTGTCCAGGCCGATGGATCAATCAAGAAAGTGAGCAAGAAACTGAAGCCTAGGCCGCCTAGCACGCCGGCCACAAGTTTACCCGCTCTTTCATAAGCTATCCAGGCAAGCAACACAACGCCGAAGGGCAGAAACAAATGAGGCTTCAGCAGGCACAGTGAAAGCGCGGCGCCAGCCAGAAACGGACGCCTGCGCCGCCAGCGGAGGAACAGAACCAGCCCAGGCAACATCAGTAACGAGGTTTGCCCGTAGTTTATGCAAACCAGCGCCGGCGCAAAGCCGAGTCCCAGCAGGTAACGATCTCCACGCGGGCGGCCACAGAGAATCCAGAGCTGGTAAACCGAAGCCGCCAGGCACAACAGTAACAACATAAACCACAGAATCCATCCAGCTCGCTGGCCGAGAAAGCCCAGCGGATAGATCAGCGGCAGCGCCCACGGCGGGTTGCGCATGAATCCTACCTGATAGGCGGCGGGCAGTCCCGAGGCGCGCTCGAGTCCGGAGAGCGCCGCCGCATCATACGGATTGGCGTGGTGCGACAACTGTTGCGCCGTAGCCCAGTAGAAAATGTAATCGCGTGTGGCCGGCGCCCCCGGCGACAGCAGCGCCACCAAGAGAACTCCGGCGGTAAAGCCGGCCCCCAGCGCGCAGACGGTGACTATCGGCAACAGCGCGACCGCACGAAGAATCTTCCCTCGTGCGCCGGGAACTCTTGCCGTTCTCATCCTGAAAGCCTGCCTGATTTCGAAATGAAAGCAAGAAACTGCTTTTGGGCCATGGACGTAATTGTACTTCTTTGAACCAATTGCTTCCATTGCTGGAACCATGCTGATACTGGATTCGTATCCTGTATACAACTTCGGGAGAAAAGAGTCGAACTGTAAACATCTGTTTACAGTCCTAGATTGCAGTTTGCACCGTTACTTGTGTAAGTCATTGTTTTATAAGTGTAATCGTTTTCGGTCCAGAATGGCACGCCAGTTGCTTGACATTAAGTACCCCGGTCTCTGGCCGGGAGATTTCACAAAGGGGAAAACACCTATGAACACCATGCTTCTCAAAATGTATGTGAAGTTCCAGGACCTGATGAAC
>CAYVGW010000166.1:0-8815 GCA_964450895.1 uncultured Occallatibacter sp.
GGAAAGAAGGCCGAGGCGGGGATGGCGGCGACGATCTGCGTGATGGGCTGGAGGACGCCGGCGAGCCGAGGACTGGAGCCGATGGCCACGCCGACAGGGATGGTCCACAAAGCGGCGATTGAGAGCGTAGCGAGGACGCGCGCCAGGGTGGCTCCCGCGCCCAGCAGGAGCATCCGCAGGTCGGCGGCGGTCACGTCGCGCAGCAGGTGAAAGGCCTGCCCGGCGGTCCAGAGCAGGAGCAAGCCGGCGAAGCTGCCGATCAGGATGGGGACGAGTTTTCCGCCCTTGGCCGCGTCGTCGTCCAGGGGCTGGATGCGGCGGCATTGCGGCGAGGAGGCCAAGTGGTGGTAGATCTGCTCTTCGACGCGATCGATGGCGCGCGAGGGCAGGCGCAGCAGCCGGCTTGGGTGGCTGAGCAGCGTAAGGATCGGCGAGGTGACGCGGGTGGCCGATTCCGTCTGCTCGAATTTGAATTTGTCGCTCCAGGCGATCAGCGGACGCCAAATGAGCTGATCGGTGGCGACGATGATGAGCACCAGCACCACCGATCCCCAGAAGAGGGCGTGATGATCGACCGGCGTGGAGGTGGCGGCGCTGGAGAGATAGCTGCCCAGCCCCGGCAGGCGGAAGTCGTGCGCGCCGAAGGTGAGCATCTCGCAGGGAATGAGGACGAACCAGCCGCTGGCGACGGAGACAATCGAATTCCAAATCAGGCCGATGGCGGAAAACGGCAGTTCAAGCTGCCAGAAGCGCTGCCAGGCCGAGAAGCGGTAAATGCGCGTGGCTTCAATCATCTCCCGCGGAATGCTCTTGAGCGACGAATAGAAGCTGAAGGCCATATTCCAGGCCTGGCTGGTGAAGAGCAGGATGATGGAGCCGAGTTCGATGCCGAGCTGATGGCCGGGAAAAAGCGCGATCATGGCCAGCATGACGCCGGGCAGGAAGCTGAGAACGGGGATCGACTGAAGAATGTCCAGCACGGCGATCATCCAGGCTTCGGCGCGGCGGTTATAAAAGGCAATGTAACCATAGCTTACAGAGAAGACAAGGCTGACAATGTAAGCGATAGCCATGCGCGCGATGGAATAGAAGGCGTAGAGCGGCAGGGCGCGCACGGAGTGGGAGATTGCGATCTCCGGCGCGGGCTTGGCGAGCCAGTAAACGCCCAACCGGATCATGGAAAAGAAAAACGCCAGCGCGCACAGGATCACCGCCGCGTCGATGAGAAACGGCCAGGTGCGGGCGGGGATGAGGGTGCGCGCCAGAGGCTGAGGCTTCATTTGGCCTCCGGGCGGGCTGCGGCCTCTTCTTCCAGCGCATCGGGAAGAACAAAGCGGCGATGGCCGGCGTCGTAGTCGAAGAGCTCGGCGTAGCGGCCCCAGGTGACGGCGGTCTCGATCTGCCGCTGGCACTCCTCTTCGCTGAACTGCTCGTCGAGCATATCGAGGAAGAACTCCTCCGGGACGGAGTGGTCGCGCTTGGTCTCCAGGGCGCGGGTGATTTGACGAAAGAGCAGGATGTTATCGACGGCGGCGGAGCGGAAGAGTTCCTTCTGGCGGAGAATCTCCGAGTTGGCGAACTCCGTGCCGGCGGGGGTGATGGCCGCGTCGCCTTCCTCGACTTGGAGGAAGCCGAGCAACTGCGCCGCATCGACGATAGGCAGCAGGTCGTCGATCTCGAAGCTGAGGTCGTCGGCCAGGCGGTAGATGTCGTCGCGTCCGCCTTTGTCCAGCAGCAGTTCCAGCAGTCCGGCGATGCCGCCGGGGCGCGCGTGGGGCAGCATCTGATAGTGCATCTGGCGCTGGTCGCGGACGGCGGCCTTCTGATCCGGCGCTTGGGCGGGGGCGACGTCGGGGCGGGTGAGCACCTTATAGATGTAGTCCACCAGTTGCGTAAACGGTTCCGACTTGCGGTCGCGCGGCTGCGCGAGCTGCACGCGGAAGTCGGTGCGAATGTGGCCCGGATTGCGCCCCAGTACAATGATGCGGTCGGCCAGCAGCACCGCCTCTTCAATGTTGTGCGTCACCAGAAAGATGGCCTTGGTGGGCATGGTTTTGTTGGCCCACAGCTCCAGAAGCTCGCTGCGTAGATTTTCCGCCGTCAGCACGTCCAGGGCGCTGAACGGCTCGTCCATGAAGAGCACCTCCGGCTCGACGACCAGGGCGCGGGCAAAGCCCACCCGCTGCTTCATTCCGCCGGAAAGCTCCTTGGGATAGGCGGCCTCGAAGCCGTCCAGGCCGACCGTGTCCAGCATCTTCAGGCTGCGCGCGCGCCGCTCGGCGGCGGGGACGCCGCGCGCCTGGAGCGGCGCTTCCACGTTTTCCAGCACCGTAAGCCAGGGAAAGAGGGCAAAGCTCTGGAAGACGATGGAGACGTTGACCTCCGCGCCGGAGATCGGCTTCTCGTGCCAGTAGACCTGGCCGGCGGTGGGAGTGGAGAGGCCGCTGAGCATCCGCAGCATGGTGGATTTGCCGCTGCCCGACGGGCCGAGCAGGGCGACGATCTCGCCCGGAACGATGGAGAGATCGGTGGCGGAGATCACCTGAATGCGGTTCTGGCTGGGCTGTGCGTAGTACTTCTCGATCCCCGCCGCGCGAATGATTGCGTCGGAATCGGGGAGACTGGTCCGGTCTTCGCTGACAGTGGCGGCTTCCTGCATGGCATTCTCCGGGTGGGGTGTCCGCTAGGCCAGGAGCCGCGGCTGTTTCCTCTTCAGTGTAAGCCAAGCAGGTTTCAGGCGGGTGAATCGGAGGCCTGATTCTGCTCTATGGGATGGCCGTGAAACTATTCAATCGTCCCGAGCGGAGGCCAATTGGGCTTTTCGTGATTCTTTTCAATACCCTGAACAATAAGCCCATCAAAATGCCCAAATACAAATAGCAGAAGGATTCCGTGAGGTAGTCCTTCTGTCGAGCAGATAATCGGACCTCTTGGGTATCTCCACGCTTGGATGGAGGCCATTGCTGGCGGGATCAACGCACGGCTTTCACCGTCCCGTTCATATGCTGACAATTCAAAATCTACTCCTTCCCGCTGAAAAATCAAGACGAAAACTTCGACGCCCAAGGCGTTTGCCCTGGCCGCTGCTGTCAAATGCCGGGAAATTTAGACAATTTAGGTCGCTCAATAGATGATCCTAAAAACCGCAGTTGGGAGAGGTTCGTTGGCTTTGTCAGGTTTCGGCTGCAATGAACTGCCGCTAACTCGCTAACTCGCAATTTTCCGCGAAGCGGAAGCTAACTTGCTGATTTTGTTTCATATACGATCCTTTGGCCGATCATGTCCATTCCCCGTTTTAGCCGAGCGCTCAGGGGTCTCTTGATCGAACTCTGGACTGCTCCGCACTTCACCCCTATGGTGAAATCCTCAATCTTTGCAATCCTTTTCATTTGAAACACTTGGCCATTCCAACCACACTTCAACCGCCGTTTGTAGGATGATTTCCGGCAAAGATTAGAGACGCCATGGAAAAATCCCATGAAAGGAGCGTATTATTCAAGGAAAGAGCCTTACTAGGAAAGCGATTATTCACCCTTGCCGTCCAATGAGCATGGGATTTTAAGATTCATCTTCACTAACTTGCCCCATCCTGCGCACGGGAGAGAGATGCCGGAATCCGTAGCCAAACCGAAAATCCTTGTTGCCGACGACGAGCGGGTGATCGCCGACTCCCTGGCCATGATCCTGAACCTGAGCGGCTTTGAGGCCCGCGCCGTCTACTCCGGCGAGCGGGCGGTCGAGCTGGCCGCCGAGTTTCAGCCGGAGATGCTCATCTCCGACGTCATCATGACCGGGATGAGCGGCATCGATGCGGCCATCCAGCTTCGCACGCTCTTTCCTCAAATCAAGATTCTCCTCTTTTCCGGCCAGGCCGCCACCGCCGATCTGCTGGAGAAGGCCCGCGCCCAGGGCTACGAGTTCGACATCCTCTCCAAGCCCGTCCATCCCCAGGATTTGCTGGCCCGGCTGCGCGCGTAGCTGCCTGTCGCCCGCGCCGTAGGCGCAGTGATGATTAGCCCCGCGTTTCAACGCGGGGTTGGCGTCCAACAATAAATCCGGAGTCCTGTAGGGACGGCGCTCAGGGCAATTGCATTTGAACTTCGCCTAACGCTCATCTTTGTCGCGATACTCATGCAGGCGGCTTATCGGAGGGAGCAGGGGCATTTATGCCCCTGAAGCGAGGCTTGGGCAGTCTGGCCTTTAGGCCCGGGGCTGAAGCCATGTGGTTTCAGGCGTAAATTCAGGGGAATAAATGCCCCTGCTCCCTCCAAATGATTTCAAATGCGATTTCCCTGGGACGGCGCCTATGTTTCGCGCCCTTTCCACTCCTTTCCGCTACCATCAATATAGCCATGCCCGCCAAACCCAAGCTCGGCCAGAACTTCCTCGTGGACGACGAGGCCATCCAGCGCATCGCCGCTTCTATCGGCGACCTCGCCGGCCGCACCGTCGTCGAGATCGGCCCCGGACGCGGCGCCATCACCGCCGCTCTGGCTGCCCGCGCCGCGCACGTCATTGCCGTCGAACTGGACCGCGAGTTGGCCGCCGCCCTGCGCGTGCAGTTCATGCTGAATCAGCCGGCCCGCGTCACCGTCATCGAGCAGGACGTGCTGCAATTCGACTTCGCCGCCGCCGCGAAAACGGCGGGCGAGAAGCTGCTGGTCGTCGGCAACCTGCCCTACTACATCACCTCGCCGATCCTGCTCAAGCTGGCCGCCGCGCACGCCGCCCTCGACCGCGCCGTGCTGATGGTGCAGCGCGAGGTGGCCGACCGCGTCGCCGCCCAGCCAGGTTCGCGCGACTACGGCCTGCTCTCCGTCACCGCGCAACTCTACGGTCCGGCGCAGCGGCTTTTCACGCTGCCGCCCGCGGCCTTTTCGCCGCCCCCCGACGTGCATTCCACCGTCTTTCGCTGGCGCTTTGCCCCGCGCTTCACCGAGCTGGGCGTCGAGGAAGCCGGCTTCCTGCGCTTCATTCGCCAGTGCTTCGCGCAAAAGCGCAAGACCCTCTCCAACAACCTGCGCGCCGCCGGAATCGCGCAGGCGACCATCGCGGCAGCTCTGTCAGAGGCCGCAATCGATCCCCAAGCCCGCGCCGAAGCCCTACCCATCGAAAGTCTTGCCACTCTGTGGCGTTCCCTGACCCCAGTTCCCTGACCCCTGATCCCTGACCCCTGATCCCTGATCCCTGCTTTGCGCCTCCATTGTCTGCGCGGTGTGGATGTGGCAGATGGCGATGGCCAGCGCGTCGGCGGCGTCGGCCGGCTGCGGCGCCTCGGCCAGTTCCAGCAGACGCGCCACCATGAACTGCACCTGCTCCTTTTTCGCCAGCCCGTAGCCCACCACGCTGGATTTAATCTTGAGCGGCGCGTACTCGGCCACCGGCAGCCCCCGCATCGCCGCCGCCAGCAGCGCCACGCCCCGCACCTGCCCCAGCTTCAGCGCCGACTTGGCGTTCACCGAGTAGAAGACCTCCTCGATGGCCACCGCATCCGGCTGCCAGCGCTCCAACTCCGCGCTCAGCGCATGGAAGACCTGCTCCAGCCGCTCGGCCGTGGTCTTCGACTTCACCAGCCGGATCGCCCCCATCGCCTTCATCGTCAGCCGCGGCTGCCGCCCGGTGTCGTCCGACTCGACCACTCCAAAGCCAGTGATCTCCGTCCCGCAATCAATTCCAAAAACCCGCATGGCCCTGAGTGTATCGCGCCGCGCGCCTCTATGGCGGAACAATCTGTTCCGCTCCTGACAGCGCCGTTGCGGATCGTGGTTTACGCCGGGTAAGCCCCCGCGATATACCCCTCGAGCGCTTGAATGTGCTGTTCCTGGCCGGAGATTACCCACTTCACCAGGTCGCCGATGGAGACCACGCCCACCAACTCATCCTCCTGCAAGACCGGCAGATGACGGATGCGATGCTGGGTCATGATGCTCATGCAATCATCCACGGTGTGCTGCGGGCTGACAAAAACTACCGGGCTGGTCATGATCTCGCGGACCCGGGTCTCCTTGGACGCGTGGCCCTTCAGCAAGCCGTTGCGAGCGTAGTCGCGCTCGGAAATGATGCCCGCCACGCGCCCGCTGCCGAGCACCAGCAGCGCGCCGACATTGTGCTTGGCCATCATTTCAATCGCCTCGTAGACCGTCTGTTCAGGGGCGATCGCGAGAACCCTGTTCTCCTCCTTGCTCTTCAGCACCAATCCAATCGTCTCGTTGATATTCACTGAAACCTCCTTGCCTTCTGGCAGACTTGCGCAGGGGAGCGCCTCCGGTCAGAGCAGCTACGGCCGCCTCCCGATCCGGGTGTAGACACTATAGAGCATGGGGATTAGAACGGAATAGAGAGAAGTGGAGTTCGGAGAGTACAGGGGAGAAAATTGATAAGTTTACCGGGTTAACTTCACACGTATCTTGCTTTTTATCATCGCCTTACGTGTTTAATGTGATTTGATCGTGCAAATTATGCGATCGTATCGTATAATTTGCACATGTGGATTCCACGCGAGATCGAAGCACACCTGCGACACTCTGTGGCGACACGTCCCGTGATTGTGTTGACCGGAGGAAGACAGACCGGCAAAACCGCCACCCTCCTCCGCCTGTTTCCTGATATTGGCTTCGTTTCGCTCGATCTGCCCAGCGAAGCCGAGCAGGCCGAAAAGGAGCCGAAGTACTTCCTTCAACGCTATCCGCCTCCGGTGATGATTGACGAGGTGCAGTACGCCCCCGCCCTCTTCCGCCACATCAAGGCGACCGTCGATGCCCATCGCTCGCGCAACGGCCAATTCCTGCTGACCGGATCGCAGAAGTTCACGCTGATGAAGAATGTCTCCGAGTCGCTGGCCGGCAGAGCCGATATTGTGGAGCTTGAAACCCTCTCCTTTGCCGAGATTCGGGCGGCGCGGCCCACGGCTGGACTGGAAGCATCCATGGTGCGCGGCGGCTTCCCGGAACTCCATGCACGCCCGGAGATCAATGCGGCGGCTTACTACAATTCCTATCTGGCCACCTATCTGGAGCGCGATGTGCGCGCCCTGACCAACGTCGGCAGCCTGCGCGACTTCGAGCGATTTCTGCGCGCCTGCGCCCTGCGTTCGGCAAATTTGCTGAACAAGGCGGATTTAGCGCGCGATGTGGGCATTGCTCCGTCCACCGCGAACCAATGGATTTCCATACTGCAAGCCTCCGGTCAGGCCGTGTTGCTGGAGCCGTGGTTCTCCAATCGAACCAAGTCCATGGTCAAGAGTCCCAAGTTATATCTCGCCGACACCGGCCTGCTCTGCGCCTTGCTGAATATCCGCTCCGAAGAGGCTTTGCGCCAATCTCCCGCGGCGGGAGCAATCTGGGAGACATTTGTCTTTGCGCAACTCAGGGCGCGCGAACGCCGCGCCGGACGCGCGGGCAGCCTTTTCTTTTGGCGCGATCGCAGCCGCGAGGTGGATTTTGTGGTGGATGCCGGCGGCAGCCTGGAACTGTTTGAAGCAAAGTGGACGGAACTGCCGGATCGGGGCGACACGGTCAATCTGGAATTTGTGCGCAATGCGGTGGGTCCGTCACGGGTAAAGGCTGGCGCGGTGGTCAGCCGCGCGCCGAACAGCTTTCCGCTTCCGAATGGCTTCAGGGCCTTGCCCGTGACGGAACTTGAATGAGAAAAGTACTGAGATCGCGCCGTTGCACGAGACGCCAAATTTGCGGCATCCCGTCGGGCGGCGCACCTTGTAGAATCTCCTCAGCGCACCGGTGGAAACCATGACCTATCACGACCAAGTCTCCGAAGCGGCACTCTCTTTGCAATCCCAACTGGGATTGCTGCGTCCTCGCATCGCCATCGTTCTCGGCTCCGGGCTGGGCGCCGTGGCCGAGGCCGTTGCCGAGCCGGTCATCGTGCCTTACAACGTGATCCCCCACTTTCCGCAGTCCACCGTCGAAGGCCACAGCGGCCGCCTCGTCGCTGGGCGGCTGGGCGGCGCTCCGGTCCTGGTGATGCAAGGCCGCGTTCATTACTACGAGGGCTACACGCCCGCCCAGGTCACCTTTCCGCTGCGCGTGCTGGGCGCGCTCGGCATTCAATCTGTCGTGTTGACCAACGCCGCCGGAGGCATCGCCGAAGGCCTTCGCGTGGGACAGCTTGTCGCGCTTGGCGATCACGTCAACCTGATGGGTTGGAACCCGCTGGTGGGACCGAATGAGCCGCGCTTCGCCCTCCGCCCCGGCGCGGGCCTGCGCTTTATCGACATGACCGAAGCCTACTCCAGACGCCTGCGCGTCCTGGCGCATGAGGCCGCCCAGGACGAAGGATTCCCGCTCGACGAAGGCGTTTACCTGGCCGTCAGCGGACCCAGCTTCGAGACCCCGGCCGAGATTCGCGCCTTTCGCTCGATGGGCGCAACACTGGTCGGTATGTCCACCGTGCCGGAGACCATCGTGGCGCGCCATATGGGCATGGAAGTGCTGGGCCTGAGTTGCGTCACCAATCTGGCCGCCGGGCTAGGCGCGGCTGCTCTGAGCCACCAAGAGGTCTTCCAAGCTGGCCGCATGGTGGAGCAGCGCCTCACTCGGCTCCTCCAGCGGTTGCTGCCCCGCATCGCGACGCTCACCGAGGGCGCATCTGTGGAAAACGGCCAGTTGTAGCGTTTTGCGGCTACTATTGATCCGGCCCTGAAGAATTGCAACACTTTAAGACTGTCATCCTGAGCGAACGGGGCCCCAAATGTTCTTCAATTTGGGGGTGGTGAGTCGAAGGATCCGCGGTTGCAATGATTGATTCCGTTCAAATACTTTAGGGCCGGATCAATAAATTCTCTCGGCCTTCCCAGATT
>CAYVGW010000167.1:0-8812 GCA_964450895.1 uncultured Occallatibacter sp.
AAAGCGCCTGGTTGCAAAGCGTCTGGTTAGAAAGCGCCTGGTTGCAAAGCGCCAACATTAAGAGGTTCTCAAATCTGACATTGAACCTCGATGAAGGCTTCTCAACTGCTGTTTATAGGTTGATAGAACCCGAGGTTTCTCAGGAACGATGAAGCAGATTCTCACCCGCCTCGCGCTCACGCTGCCGGTTGTCTGGCTGGTGGTGTCGCTGGTCTTTCTCTTGATTCACCTGGTTCCGGGCGATCCCATCCAGATGATGCTGGGCGAGGGCGCGTCGCCGGTTGATACGGCGACTTTGCGCCACCAATACTTTTTTGATTTGCCACTGCATCAGCAGTATCTGCGCTACTGGAACGGCGTGCTGCACGGCGATTTGGGCAGCTCGATCCGCCTGCATGACAGCGTGGGCAGCCTGATTGCGGCGCGCTATCCGTACACGCTGGCGCTGACCATGAGCGCGCTGATTTTTGGCCTTCTGCTGGCGTTGCCGGCGGGGATTCTGGCGGCGGTACGGCGCGGGCGCTGGCTGGACCATCTGCTCTCCGTCGTCAGCCTCTTTGGGCTTTCGGTACCCGGTTTGGCGCTTGGCCCGGTGCTGATTCTTGTCTTCTCGGTCGAGCTTGGCTGGCTGCCGGTTTCGGGGGCGAACTCCGGCGGAAGCGGGAGGATTGATTGGCGCTATCTGGTGCTTCCGTCGATCGCCATGGGCGCCTCGCTGGCGGCGATACTGACGCGCATGGTGCGTACGGCGATGCTGGAGGAGCTGGGGCAGGATTACATTCGCACGGCGCGGGCCAAAGGCCTGAGCGAGCTGGCCGTCGTCTGCCGGCACGCGCTGCCCAATGCGCTGGCGCCCATTATCACCGTCGTCGGCTTGCAGTTCGGCGCGCTGCTGGCCGGAGCGATTGTGACGGAGACGATCTTCAGTTGGCCCGGACTGGGCCGCCTGACGGTGAGCGCCATCTCCAACCGCGACTACGCGCTGGTGCAAGGCTGCCTGCTGTCGATTGGCCTTACCTATGTGCTGGTCAATTTGCTCACCGATGTGGTCTATCGCTGGGTGAATCCGCGCATGAGGTGAGGCGGGTTTTTTCTGCATGGATGCCGGGACTCTCGCCTGTGTGTCAGTGATCAGTGGTCAGTTTGCCCGGTTGAGGTTCAGGGAAATCTGGCCGGCTACGCGGATGGAAAGCAACTGCAACAGCGCCACCACCGGCAAGGCAAATTTGAGGGCCGCGACGCCAGAACCCCAGTGGGCAATGGCGAGGAACAAGAGGCAGCCCAGGCAGCGCCCGGTAAAAAGCCCAATTTCATGATTGAAGAGGTAGGCGTATTCATTGCGTCCCTCCAGGCGCGAGACTACATCCACGACTTGAAACTCGATGGGAGTATAGGCCAGATCCAGCAGCGGTTTGGCCAGCGCCAGGCAGCCGATGAAAATCAGTACGCCCAAGGCATTGAAAAGCACTGTATTGCAGACCGCGCCCAGAAAAAACAACAGCAGTCCGGCGGCAAAGACGATGCGGCGATGGCGGGGCGCAGTGGCTCGGCCAACCGCATACAGAAGTATGGCGGAAAAGAGGCCGGCGACGGCCTGCGTCACCCCCAGTGTTCCCTCCTGACCGACCAGCAGCAGGATGAGCATGGCCGGCGCGGTAAGGATGTATCCCTGGGCGAGGCCCTTGAGCAGCGCCAACTGTAGCATCCGCCTCCATAACCTATGAAACCGGAAAAAGACGAAGCGGGTGCGCGCAGGATTGCGAAAGCTGCCCCGTTCCAGCAGAACAGCGGAGAAAGCGGTGAGAGCCAGAACGGCCATGGCGAGGAGGCGATAGGCGCGGTTGGCGCTCCCGCCGAGCCAGCCATGGAGAGTGGCGCGGCTGATCCACCAGCCGATCAGCGCGGGAACCGCGACCGCGGCCAACGTGCCAAAGAACAGCTCGACGCCATAGTAGTAATTGCGGTTGCCGTCGTTGGTGGAGGCCAAGGCCAGGAATCCGCGATTGGCCCAGAAGAGGCCGGTGGCCAGGCCCATGGCCAGACCCGCGGCGGCGATGCCCATGGGCGTCAAGACGCCGGAGCGCATTAACAGCATCATCGCCATCCCCGACAGCAGCATTCCGGCGGCGTACAAATGCTGGGCCGCGACCCGCCCCAGCAGGATGCCGTTCAGATAGAAGGCCACCGGCGTGGCCGCGTAGACCGCCAATTGATAGGCGACCACCCGCGAGACGGCGTGAGAATTCCGCATCACGTAGGCCGCCACGAAAACATCGAGCACCGGCAGCACCAGGGCATAGATCATGTTGGAGACGATCAAGACCCGCATGGAGCGGGGGCAACCAAGGAAGACTTCTACCTCCTTGCGCAGGCGGTTCATGGCTTGGCTCCGCTCCTGGACATTCAGTCATCCAATGAATCAATGAAGAAGCAAAGAAGTGAAACCCCCGTGTAATTCATCCTTCACTTTTTCACTTATTCACTCGTAGTTAGACGACAAGCATTGGTAATGAATTATGGACAAGCGCGGGCGGGGACGCCCGCGCTACAGCCGGTCTGGAGACCGGCGCTACATTCCGCGGCATTACCAATTCTAGCGGTTCTAGTTCACTCCTTCATTTCATCACTCCTTCATTTCATCACTCCTTCACTTCATCACTCCTTCACTTCATCACTCCTTCACTTCTTCACTTCTTCAGCGCTTTTCGTCGGTGCAGGCCATCTGGCAGATGGCGTGGGAGAGGTAACCGGCGGCCGTTGCGAAGGCGCGTCCTTGCAGATCCATCCGGCCCGTGGCTGGGTCAACGCCCTCGGTTACGATGCCCCCGTCCCAGTTGCTGGCGCGCATCACCTTGAGCGCTTGCTCCCGTCCCATGGACAGCGACAAGTGGTCGGCAATCGTCCAGGAAGTGGTGAATTGCAGCCGATAACTTCCCGGCAATCCGTAGGGCTGGTCCGCGTATGAATACTGATAATTTTTGGAGTGGAGCCAGCGGTAGGTGCGGACAAAGAGCGGATCGGTCTCGGAGATAAATCCCAAGGCCGGCAGTTTCATCAAGGAGCCGGGGGGAATATCGGTGAAGACAAAGTGCTTTCCATCAGTGGCCGAGGCAAAGACCGGCCCCTCCGCGCCGGGAGCGTCGCTGGAGACGGCGTGGGCCAGAATGGCCTCATGCAGCGCCGCGGCGCGCTCGGTCATCTTTTGCGCCTCGGCGGTTTCGTTGAGGCGTCCGAAGAGGGCAGCCGCGCCGGTCAACGCGCGCCAGGCCAATGCATTATCATAGGTCAGAAAGGGCAGCAACTGGAATTCGTCCTGCGAATCCTGGAGCGAGGAGTAGAGTCCGGTCTCCGCGTCGTAGCGCGAGAGCAGCCGGTCGCGCAAGGTGACGAGAGCCGCGTGATGCGCGCGCAGAAAATCATCATCGCCGGTTCGCTTCACATACTCCGCCAGCGCCAGGATCGGCGCCACCGCTTCATCCAGTTGAAATCCGTCCTCCAGCACAATGCCGTCGATGAAGCGGCTGTGCGTGCCGGTATTGCGCAACTGGGTGGTGAGCGCGTACTCCAGCGCCTGAGAGGCTGCCTCCCGATCCACATCGAGAAGCCCCGGGAAACTCCACAGCATCGCGTCCCGATCCCAATACGCCGCCGCGACATAATAGCGCGGGCTGCGCGAGGTCACGCCGATCAACTGCTCCGTGTCGATGGTCTTTCCCCAGGCATACATCTCGGTGAAAAGATAGTTGCGGTTCATCAGCAGGTCCAGGTCCGGCTGGCCGGTGGTGCGGGTACGGCTTTTGCACCAGGCGGCGGCCTGCTCAATCATCGCCGGCGCGCCGTTGCGCGCCAGGAGTTCTTTCAGAGCGCGCGCGTTGTGCGCCGCGCTGAACTCCTCGATTCCCGCGCTCAGGACAAACAGCGCTTCGGCGGTTTCGCCGGGAGCCAGCGTCACGGAACGGCTGGCATCGGCGGTGGGAGAAATGGAGAGCGGCGGCACAATGACCTGGGCCTGGGATCCCGGATGAACCACCGACCAGGCAAAATGCGTATCGTGGGTGATGAAACTGAAAGTCTCGCCCGGATCGACCCAAGCCGCCGGTTCTATGGTTCGCTCGCCGCGCAGTTCCACGGGCACATAGGTGACGCGGTCCAGCGCGCCAAAGGAAGCCTTCAATCCCAGGGTGACCGGCACCGGCGCGGCGCGGCGGTTGGTCAACGTCAGGCGCAGAAAGGCGGCCCGCGAGCCGGGGGGCGCGCACCAGGTGAGGGTAGCTTCCAGGCCGTCCACCGTCTGATGGGCGGTGGGAATCCAGTACTCGATCAGCTCCCAGGAGGGATTGCGAAAGGCCAGCGGCTTCCCGTCGGTCAGGAAGTAGGGCAGCAGGGCGGGAGCGCCGCGCTCTCCAGTCACCTGGAGCAGGCCCCGGTCGCGCATCGAGAGCACGTTGAAGCTGTTCAGGGCGCCATCCACGGCGCGAATATCGGGCAAGGAAATCCACTCATTGCCGGTGGGAAGAACGTCGTCGGGCTTCAGCGCGAGCGGTACGCGGCGGCCCGCGCCGGCCGCAAAACAGGCTGCGGCGCACAGGCAAAGCAGCCATGCAAATCCAAGGGAGCGAAGCCGGAAAATCTTCTTCCCAGACGAGATTTTTTGATTTTCAGTCATCTTTTTTGCCTTTTCTGGAGAGGAACTCGATCATTCGACGCAAGTATATACCCGTCGGCCGGCATCTTATTTTCAAGGGGAAGGGGTTGAAGCGTTAACCAGACATCCTCTGTCCAAAAAATATAGTTGACAAAGAAATCTTAACGGTGGTAGGAATAATTCGTGGCGCAATCGATTGCGCAATGCACGACAAATTCACTCTCCGCTCTCAAGAGAGACTGATTTACCCCTAACACCGTAACCGATTCCTTAGGAGACCGAAATGCATCCCATTGATTCAACAAGTGTTATCAGTCGCCGCTGGTGGATAGCCGCTCTGCTGCTGCTGGCTTTCTTCGCTCTGCCCGTGCAGGCGCAATATCGCGCTTCCATCCAGGGTGTTGTGACCGACCCCAATGGCGCGCTCGTTCCCGGCGTTACCCTCACCCTCAAAGACATGGCCACCAACGAAACGGCCGTGCGCAAGAGCAATGAATCAGGAATCTTCAACTTCAACGCCTTGCCCGCCGATCACTTCACCCTGATTGCCGAGATGGCGGGATTCAAAAAGAAGGTTCTCACCGACCTGCAATTGATTCCAGAGCAGCCCAACGCCGTGAATATCCAACTGGAAATCGGCGTTGCAACGGAGTCGGTGTCTGTCAATGCCTCGCTCACGCCGGCCATGGATACAGAAACCGCGGACAATGGGCGCACCATATCGGAGAATGAAATCCAGCACATGCCCACCTTCCAGCGCGACGCCACCGGCCTGATTCAGATGGCTCCCGGCGTCATTGCCGACGGGTCGCAAAGTGCCGGAGGCGGCGGTTTTGCATCACCAGGAACGCAATCCGGCGCCTCACACGGCGGCGGCGGCAACCTGGGCTCCAACAGCAGCATCTTCGCCACGGAAAATGGCGCTTCGGCCAACACCAACGGCGGCCAGTTTCAAAACAACGGCACCACCGTGGACGGCATCAGCACGGTCAGCGCGGTTTGGGGCGGTTCGACGATAGTTACCCCCAGCGTGGATTCCATCAGTGACATCAAAATCGTCACCAACGCTTACGACGCTGAAAATGGCCGTTTTACGGGCGCAATGACCGAAATCACCTCGAAGAGCGGAACCAACCAGATCCACGGCAGTTTGTTCGCGCAGATCGTCCGGCCGGGATTGAACGCCTACCAGCGCTGGAGTCCAAATTCGTACGTGTCCGGCACTCCGGACCAGAAAGGGCTGCTCAAGGACACCGATCGTTATAACCAGTTCGGCGGCAGTGTTGGCGGTCCCATCTGGAGGAACAAGATCTTTGCCTTCTTCAACTACGAGGGGCAAAACCTGGACTCGCCTTCCACCAGCATTGGATGGTATGTCACCCCGGCGCTGGCGGCGCTGGCGCCTTCCAACAGCATTGCTCATACCTATTTGTCCTACCCCGGAGCCACCGTGCTGGGCACGCAGATCACCACCGCGACCTGCGCGGATGCGGGAACTACGAGTACATACTGCACGGCTGTTCCGGGCGGCCTGAATATCGGCTCACCGCTCACCACCGGTTTGGGCACGCAGGATCTCGGTTATGTGAGCAGTTCTCAGCCTGGCGTTGGAAACGGCCTGTCGACCGTCGCCGATATTGGCGAATACTCTTTGAGCCAACCCAGAAACTCGGATTTCAAGTCGTATAACGGACGCCTGGACGCGGACGCAACCAAGAGCGATCACCTCAGCTTTTCCATTTACTGGGTTCCCGCCTCCACAACCTCGTATAACGGCGGATATGCCTATGACCTTTTCCATCACTCGCAGGTGAACAATGCCACATCGGTGATCTGGAACCACACCTTTTCGCCGACCTTCCTGAACGAAGCCCGCGCCAACGCGGCTGGGTGGCGTTATAACGAACTGGGCAGCAATCCGCAGGCGCCCTTTGGCCTTCCTTCGGATTCTGTCGGCGGGGTTGGGGGGATTGGGAGTTTCAGCGTGGGCGCCCCGAGCCATCTTGATCAGTGGACTTACACCTACAAGGATGTAGCCACCAAGGTTCTGCGTTCGCAAACCATGAAATTCGGCTTCGATCTCACCCGGCTGTACTACTTGAACGCGCCCTTGGGAACGCCCAGTTACCAGTTTTTCAATCTTTGGGATTTCATGAATGACGCGCCGCAAGGAGAAAGTGGAGGCTTCCAAGCAGCCACCGGCATACCGGGAGGTTACCGCAACGACAACCGCGAGAACCTACTAGGGATCTTCTTTCAGGACGACTGGAAGGTACGTCCCAACCTGACCGTCAGTGCCGGACTGCGCTACTCCTACATTGGACCTTTGACAGACAAAGACAACAATCAGGGTGTGTTGCAGTTTGGCAGCGGGGCCAGCTACTTGACGGGGATCACGATCAAGACCGGCATACCGGCCTGGGCTGCGCAAAAGGGGAACTTCGGGCCGCAAATCGGCTTCAACTGGGCTCCCGACTACTTCAAGAGCAAGATGGTCGTGCGCGGCGGCTTCGGATTGAACTACAACCAAAATCAGATCGCAAACTCCAACAACATGGATAACAACCCTCCGGGAACCAATTATTGGGGTATTACCAGTCTTAACCCCGAGACCATCAACCCGAAAGTGGTGTATGCGGTCTCCAGCAGCCCAACCAACATCTTCGGCTATCCATCCAATCCGTATGCGGTAACCGGGTTTAACACTGCTGGACTGCCCACCGCGGGCGGTGCGGGTCTGGGCGCATTGGGGCCGTATAATCAGCCCACCCAGTACTTTGAACACTACTCTCTGGACGTGGAGTACAGCCTGCCTTACTCGTTGGTTGCCAACCTCGGCTATACGGGCAGCGTGGGCCGCCACCTGGTTGGTGTCGACGACGCCAACGCGGATGGAGTGCTGCAAGGCGCAGCGCTGAATCCTCTGGTGTCTGACATCACGAACTTCACCACCGGCGGCAGGTCGCACAATAATATGCTGCTGGCCGGCATCAAGCATCAGTTCTCTCATACCTTCACGGCCGAAGGGCAGTACACCTGGGCCAAGAGCATGGATACAGGTTCCGGCCCGTACATGCGTGATTTCTACATCTACGACGTGAAACTAGGCGAGGGGCGCTCCGATTTCGACATCACTCACAGCTTCAAGCTCTTTGGCACCTGGCAGCCGGTCATCTTCCACGGCAGCAATAACTGGGCCGAGAAGCTAGTCGGTGGATGGTCGCTCAGCGGTATCATGACCTTCCACACAGGCTTCGGGTGGACTCCGGTCTTCAACCAGCCGCACGCCTTCTATTGCAATGAGTGCGATCAGTGGGGAACCTATGCCCTGAATCCCAAAGATCTTGGCGTAGCCGGCAAGAGTACGAGCAACAAAGCCTTTGAGACCGGAAGCAACTTCCCCGATTACCAGGGAACCACTCCGCCCATCTTTGTTGGCACAAATACCAGCACCGGCACGAATGACAATTTGTTCTCCAACAAGTACTTCAACATTCCCGACTTCACCTCTTTCATCACCGACAACAATGGACAGACATACCTCACCATGCCCGCGCCGGGAGCGGAACGTAACCAAATGCCCGGCCCCGGATACAGGGATGTGGATTTGAACATCGCCAAGAGCTTCGGATTGCCCAAGCTGCCAATTCTGGGCGACAACGCGAAGTTCGAAATCAAGGCCGACATGCTGAACGTCTTCAACATCACGAACCTCAACGGCAGCTCGATGCGCACCGACATAAATAGTGCGGGCTTGGGTACGGTGACCGGCGCGCTGGGATCGCGCTACATCGATTTCCAGGCGCGCTTCAGCTTCTAACCAGGTCGGGGAGTGTTCTATCGATGCTCCCCGGTCCTTTCAACTTAAAAACGGCCGTTGAAGTGTGGCCGGAACGGTCAACTATATCCAACGTAAATGTGTTGCAGACACGGAGGATTTCACCGTTTGGGTGAAGTGCGGAGCAGTTCGGAATTCCACCAGAACACGCTTTGGCCGTTCTGCAAGAACCTTCAAAGAGCGAGGCATCCGATAAATCGTATGTGGAACAAAAGCAGCGAGTTAGCTTCCGCTTCGCGGAAATCGCGAGTTAGCGAGTTGGCGGCAGTTCATCGTATTTGCAAGTGAACGAGGCGAACAGGGCTGCTCCCAACTGCCGTTTATAGGTT
>CAYVGW010000168.1:0-8807 GCA_964450895.1 uncultured Occallatibacter sp.
TCAGCCCGAATATCGTGAACGAATTCCGCTACGGCCACCTGTATGACTTTTATGGATACGTTCCACCGATGGACGGCATACCGATCTCCGCCAATCTGGGCATCCTGAACGCCAACCGGAACTCGCTTTTGGGCGGCGGCGCGGCCATCAACGGCGGCTGGCCGGAAGGAACCTACACCGGAGACGGAGGGCCTTACACCGTTCCGCAATCGAGCAATCAGTTTGTGGATGCGGTTTCCTGGACCAAGGGGCCCCATACGATCAAGGTTGGCGGCAGCATCTTGAAGCGCCAGGTCTCTTACTTCCAGGGGCAAAACGCCAAGGGTTACTTCGACTTCAGCGGCAACAACTTTACCGGCAACGCCACCTCGGATATGCTGGCAGCCTTTGTGGACGATTACAGCCTGGGCGTTTCCAGCAGCTACTTTGTAACCAGGAACTGGGAGACGGGCTACTACCTCCAGGACGATTGGAAGGTCAACCGCCGCCTGACGCTGAATCTCGGCTTGCGTTACGACCTGTACACCTTCCCGTATGAGGTGAACAATTACCAGTCGAACTTCAATCTTTCGACGCTCACCTTGCAGGTTGCCGGGAGCAATGGAGTATCCGCCAACGTCGTCAACACGAACAAGAACAACTTTGCTCCGCGCATTGGTTTTGCCTACGACGTTTTTGGCGACAGCAAGACCTCGATCCGCGGCGGCTACGGCATCTACTACTTCCTGGACCGTGGCGGCGTGGGGAATCAGTTGAGCAACAATCCGGATTTCAACGGTTCTGTGAGCTACTCCGATGCACCCAACCAGGGCGGCTGGCGGCTTGACTTTACCGGCGCCGCGCCTGCTTGCACACAAGTCGACGCGAGCGGAAATACCATCTCTCAGCCGGCCGGCGGCAGTTGCAATTTTGCCCTTCCAGCCACACAGGGAGCGCTTCCCTTGCCGGTCTTTGGATCGACCGTCAATCGCGCCGATCCCATCAACGCAAGCCTGATCTCTGTCGATACCAACCGGCCGACCTCGATGATCCAGCAATGGAATCTCCAGGCGCAGCATCAACTGACACAGCAGATGTCGATCAACCTCGCTTACGTCGGCACCTCTTCGCAGCACCTGTCCACCTGGTTCAATATCAACAGCCAGGAACTCAATACCGCTCCGGGCACGGTTCTTTACAAGGACGCCAACGGAGTCAACTTCGGCTCGATCCAACGCGGCCTCAACAACGGCATCTCCAATTACAACGGGCTACAGGTGTATTTGAACAGCAAGATGCACAGTGGCATCCAGTACACCGCGGCTTACACCTGGTCGCACGCGCTGGATAATTCCAGCGGCGGTCTGGGCACGGGCACCAACGGGGCAGGCATCTTCATTACCTCGGCCGGTCCAGACATGAAGGCCAACTATGGGAGTTCGGATCAGGACCAGCGCCAGGTTTTCAGCTTCAGCGCGCTGGGAGAGCTTCCTTTCGGCAAGGGCAAGAAGTTTGCCTCGAATGTTCCCTGGGCCGTCAATGAAGTGATTGGCGGATGGCATTTGAATGTCATCACCTTCCTCCAGTCCGGCACGCCGATCACCGTCACCACCGGCAATTACCAATACACGTCTCCGACGGGCGTTGTTTCCTATCCCGGCGGCGGCATGACCAACCGTGCCGACCTCACCGGCAAGATCAGCTATCCCAAGCATCAGGGCGAATGGTTTGACACCACGGCCTTCTCTCATCCGGCGGTCATCACTCCGAACGGACAATCAAGCACGTTCATCGCTCCGGGGACACTGGCCCGCAACGCGATGGTGGGACCGGCCTACCGCGATCTGGATGCGTCGATCGGCAAGGACTTCCCGGTCGCCTATGGGGTGGTTGGGCACTTCAAGGCGGACGCATTCAACCTGGCCAATACACCGGCCTTCACGAATCCAGACATGACCATGAACGACGGCAACTTCGGAGCGATTACCAGCGTCCGCTCCTTCTCGGAACGTCAACTGCAGCTCTCTCTCCGCTTCACTTTCTAGGGCGCATCCGACTTACGCCAGGGTGTGTTCTCCCCGGTCTCAAAATCGAGACCGGGGGGCACCCTGCTCTTCCGGATCTCGCAATTGAGTCCTGGGGCGCCCTGCGCGGAATTCTTGTCCCATTCGCCGTTTTGGCACGCTTTTTTTGGAGAGCTTCATGCGTATGCGGCCCATTTTCTTTCTGTCTTTTTGGATTTTTATTGCCTCTGCCGCATCCTGGGCGCAGGCTCCGAGCAGTACCAAACCAAGCATTACCAAAATCGACCCGCCGGGCTGGTTTGCCACGTTTCCCGATCCCATGCTGCTGGTGCGGGGCGAGGGGTTGAACCATGCGCGCTTGACGCTGACGGGCGACGGCGTCACGCTGGAGCGCACGCAAGTCTCGGAGAACGGCCACTGGGCCTTCTTGTGGCTGAAGACCGGCCAGGCCGCGGCGCAGACTCTGTGGATCACCGCCGCCAACGAGCAGGGCGTGGCGCGACGCGCCTTTCCGCTGGCCGAGCGCTCGCGCGATCCCGCGGCGCACAGCGGCTTCTCCTCGGCCGACGCGCTCTATCTGATCATGACCGACCGCTTTGCCCAGGGAAACCCGGCCAACCAGCCGCCCGGTGATGATCGCGCGTCCGCGAAGGGCTGGCACGGCGGAGACCTGGCCGGCATCGAGCAGCATCTGGATTATCTGAAGGAACTGGGCGTCACCGCGCTGTGGACCACGCCGGTGGCCTCCAACGGCACAATGCCGGAGTCGTATCACGGCTACGCGGCGACGGATTTGTATGCCGTGGACGCGCACTTCGGCGCCCTGGAGGATTACCGCCAACTCTCCGCCGCGCTGCACGCACGGGGGATGAAGCTGGTGATCGATCTGGCGCCGAATCATCTGGGCGTGCAGCATCCGTGGATGCTCGATCCGCCCGCGCCGGAGTGGTTTCACGGCACGCTCGAGAATCATCGCCTGACGCAATTCGACTTTTACCAGTTGGTTGATCCTCATGCGCCCCGGCAGGCATGGAGCGCCATCACGGACGGCTGGTTCACCGACGCCATGCCCGACCTGAATCAGGAGAATCCGCTGGTTGCGCGCTACCTGATCCAGAATGCGTTGTGGTGGGTGGAGACGGCCAACCTCGACGGCATTCGCCTGGATACGTTTCCCTATGTGGATCGCGGCTTCTGGCATGATTTTCATGCCGAGCTGCACAGCGTTTACCCGCATCTGACCACCGTGGGCGAAATCTTTCATGGCGATCCCGAAGTCACTTCTTTCTTCGCCGGAGGCGCGGTGCATCGCGGCATCGACACGGGCCTCGACACGCCCTTCGATTTTCCGCTGTACTTCACATTGCGCGACGTTCTGCTTCAGGGCAAATCCATGACGGAGTTGAGCAAAGTCCTGCGCCAGGACGCGCTTTACCCGCATCCCGAGCGGCTGGTTACCTTCATCGGCAATCACGACACGACGCGCTTCCTCACCGAGGCCGGCGGCTCCGCCGGGAAACTCAAGCTGGCGCTGGGACTGCTGCTTACGCTGCGCGGACTGCCGCAGATTTATTCCGGCGATGAGATTGGGATGCAGGGCGGCGCGGACCCGGACAATCGCCGCGACTTTCCCGGCGGCTTTCCGGGAGACGCGCGCAGCGCCTTCATCCCGTCAGGCCGCACCGCCCAGGAGCAGGAGGTTTTTGCCTGGAGCTCCGGCTTGCTCAAGCTGCGGGCGAGCCATCCGGCACTGCAAACGGGCATCGAGCAGAACCTCTTCGCCGATGAGAATCTCTTCGCGTTTGTCCGCTCGCCGGACCGAGCGGGTTGCGCGCCGGATCATGGTACGGACCGGCTGCTGATTGTGGTGAACAAAGCGGCGACGAGCAAAGTTGTGGAGCTGCCGTTGGAAGAGACGGCGCTGGCCGGGTGCGCGGAGTTTCAAGCCGAAGCGCCGGCCTTGGGCGCCGCTCCGGCAGTCAGCGGCGGAAAGCTGCGCATCGAAGAGCCAGCGCAGTCGATGACGGTCTATGACGTGCATTGATCCGGCATCTGCTTCAGAGCGCAGCCGGTCCGTAAGCGGATGAAGAAGTTCTATCGCATGAGCGAACGTGGGCCAGGAGGCCCACGATACAGCCGGACGGGAGGCCGCGCTACAAATCGTGTCGCCGCAAAATCATTGATGCCTCTTGTGAGAGATGCGGGTTAGCGCTTTTTTACCGGCTTGCGCGCTGGAGCCTTCGCGGCCTTCTTCGTTGCCGAGGGCTTTGCTGAAGATTGGACAGCGTTCCTGACGGTGGCCTTCGCAGCGGTTTTGCTTCCGGTTTTGGCTGAGGTTTTAGCCTTGATTTCAGCTTTTCCCGATGCTTTGACCGCCGTTTTCGGCAAACTCTTGACCGGCTTGCTGCTCTTGGCGGCTTGCTTTACCAGAGCCATCACACTTTTCAGGTTCCTGGGGAGCGCCTTGGTGGCGGGCTTGGCCACCGCTTTGACCGGCTTTTTACCCTTTGCAGCCGTCTTGGCGAGAGGCTTCACGGCCTTCTTGGCCTTGGCGGCAGGCTTCAATGCGGGCTTGGCCGCCGCTTTCGCCTTTGGCTTGGCCTTGGCGGCAGCCTTGGCCGGAGTCTTGGCAGCGGGCTTCTTGACGGCGGGAGTTGCCGCTTTGGCGGGCTTTTTGGTTGGAACAGGGGCAGCTTTGGCTTGAGCTTTGACGCGAGGCTTGACCGGCGGCACGGCGATGGCTGCGACAGCGGGCGGTTCGTCCTGAAGCGAATCGGCCGTCTCCACGGAAGCCGGCGAGGAGGCAACCTCAACCAGAGCCTGCTCTTCAGCTTGTGAAGCGGCAGCGGCCTCGATAACCCTCTGCTCTGTTTGCACAGGGGCGGCTGGAAGCGGTTCAGCTTCAACCGGGGCAGCCTGAGCGGGAGGAACCGGCTCGGCCTGCGCTGGAGCAGCAGCGAGCTGCGCGCTCTCTTTCGCCGGAGCTTGCGCCGTTTCTCTCTTCACGGCCCGGTTCGGTGTCTGGAGCAAATGCCACTTGCCGTCCGCGCCCTTCGCGTAGGTTGCGCCTTGATAAGTGCGGGTTTCCACTTGCGGCTCAGGAGCGGGATACGCTTCTTCCTGTTGTGCTTCCTCCGATTCAGCGCCGTAGGAGGGCGGAACGGGCGTCCGGGGTTCGTCCACGGACAGCGGCGCGGCGAAGGATACGGCTCCGGGACTGACGCGAACCTGCGCCGTGGCGGCAATGGGAGCTGGAGCCTCAGGATCACCCCTCAACCCAAGGCGCGTAAATTCTTCCGACTTCTCATTGGAAGAGACCTTCGCCCAAAGGCTCTTGCGGAGGCCTCTCAGGAAGCCCTTCTTCCGTTCCGGAGCGGCGGCAGGCGGGACCACCGCATCCATCTGCGCCGCAACCGGCAGATCCCCGGCTTGGGCCAGATCGTTCCTGGGCTGCTCTTCCCCTTCGCTGAATGAGCGCGGCTCATAGCGGTTCATCACGATCTCCGGCTTGAGCTCCCCGCCGGTGAGGAACTGCGAAACCAGCAGTTGCGAGTCAGCTTGCCCGCCGGCGCCCGGCTGCATGACCAGATAGATCGTGGTGCCGTCCGGGAAGACAGCCGTACCCATCAGATTCAGCCCCGATCCGGCTTCAAAGGTGAATTTCGGTGGCGGAATCCTGACCAAAGCCTGCTCTGGCGCTTCCGCGCCCGGCTCCTCGATGGCCGCTTTCACCTCGGCCGCCTGGACTGCGGGTTCCTCCACGGGAGGCGCCGCGGCCGTCTCGATCATCGGTTCGACAACCGGTTCAACCACTGGCTCGGAAGGCACTTCGACTGCGAGGGTTGCCTGCGCCTCGGCCTCCGCTTCGGCGGAAGCCTCTTCAGCAACGGAGGGGACCAGCTCCAGGACAGGCTCGGCGACCGGCTCGATGATTGGCACAAGGGCAGCTTGAACGGCGGGCGGCGCTTCAGTCTCGGCGGGCGTTTCGGCGGGCGTTTCGGCGGGCGGCGCTTCTGGAACGGCCACAACCGGCTCGGAAACCGCCTCAGAAACCGGCTCGACAGCCGGATCAGCGACAGCTTCGGCGCGAGCTTCAACTGCGGGCGTTTCTTCAGCCTCAATGGGCGTTTCGGCGTAAGCCTGTTCTGGAAGCTCGGCAGCCGCCTCGAGATCCGGCTCGGCGGCAATCTCAGTGACCGGCTCGGCAACCAGTTCGGCGGAAGCCGCAGGCACAGCTTCTGCCGCGACCTCCACTTCGGCGGGAGCGTCCTCGGACGGAGCTTCGATCGCCAATGCGGAGGGCGCCAGAGCCTCGAACTCCACCTCCGCGGCCGAGGGCGGCTGGGACTCCGCATCGGACGGAGGCGTGATGATTTCTACGCTGCTTTCAGCCGGAGCAGGGGCCAGCTCTTCCATCGCGGGAGGCGCCTCGGTGACGGTCAGCAGCAGAGACGACTGCACGATGTTGTACTCCGTTTCAGCCTTGGGGGTAAAGGTGACCGAGAGAGTGTGCGTTCCGACCGGCAGCACCTCGCCCGCGGCAGGCGTGTACTCGAAACTTCCCTCCACCAGCGCCGTGGCATTCAGTTGCTCGGCGCCGAGCGCTGTACCCTCCGCGATGACCTCCGCCTCCTGCCACAGAACGATCGGCGTGGCCTTGGTTACCGTGAGCAGTACGACGGCCTCCGCTTCCGTGTAGTTGGCGGCATCCTGCGGCGTGAAAGAGACCGAGAGCGTATGCTCTCCGGTGGCCAGCAACACACCCGCGGCGGGAGTGTAGACAAACTCGCCGGGAACCGAAGCCGACGCATTCAACTGCACGCTGCTCAGCGCCGCGCCGTAGGCGATCAGCGCAGGAGTACTCCAGGAGATCGACGGGGTTGCTTTGTTTACGGAGAGCTGCACCGTCGCTGATGCGGTCTTATAAGACACGCGATCCAAGGGCGTGAAAGAGACCGAGAGCGTATGCTCACCGGCGGCCAGCAGCTCGCCCGCGGCGGGCGTGTAGACGAACTCGCCGGGAACCGAGGCCGTGGCATTCAACTGCAAATCGTTGAGCGTCGCGCCGTAGAGGATCGGCGCGGGAGCGCTCCAGGTGATCGACGGGGTCGCCATCGCCACGGAGATTGGAACTTCTGCAGCTGCCGTCTGATAGGACGCGGCATCGGTGGGCGCGAAATAAACCGAGAGCATATGCTCTCCCGCAGCCAGCACCTCTCCCGCGGCGGGAGAGTACTCATAACTTCCCTCGACCTGCGCCTTGGCATTCAAGTGCGAATCGCCGAGCGCGGCGCCGTAGACGATCGGCGCGGGAGCGGCCCAGGTGATCACGGCTTCCGCCTTGGTGACCGTCAGCTTGACCGCAGCCTCTGCCGCTGTATATGCCTTGGTATCCTCGGGCGTGAAAACGGCCGTGAGCGAATGCTCTCCCACCGGCAGAACTTCGCCTTCGACCGGAGCATAGACAAACGTTCCCGGAACCGGGGCCGTCGCATTCAACTCCGCGGCGCTCAACTTTGCGCCATAAGAGATAGGAGCGGGCGCAGTCCAAACGATGGCCGGCGCCTGCGGTTGCACGGCCTCTTTCTCCGCTGCTCTTCCTTCACCGGCATCAGGCTTCTGGAGGTACCATTTGCCATCCGCGCCCTTCACATACGTTGCGCCGCGATAGGTGCGGGTCTCGGCTTTGCTCGGCCGAGCAGGAGCGCTCGCCTCTGCAGGTTCCTCCGCCGTTGCTTTGCCAACCTCGGCAACTTCGAGGGATTCGACAGGCGGCCGCGGTTGCACTTCGGAGGCAGGCTGGGCATCCGTGTCTGCAACAGGAGCTGAATCCACACGACGACCTGCCGGGGCTTCCTCAGCGGCATCGGGATCATGATCCGCGGAAGCCAAAGCAGCGGCCTTCTCCGCAACAGGCGATGGTCCGGGCCTTAAAACAGATGGCAACTCCTCGAACGAGGACATCTTGGACGTGAAGCTGCGACCGAGATTTTTGAAGCTGAAGCCCGAACTCTTTTCCGCGAATCCCTTCTCCGGGATTGGGGGAAGCCCGCAGGCGGCGCGGGCCATCTGGCGGATCAGCCGGGAGATGGGCGAGTCCTCCAGCGCCAGCGGAATGGCGGTATGTTGCATGCGCCGCACGGCGGCATAGTCGTTGGGGATCTTCCACTGCGCCGGCCGCGTCAGAGCCTTGGCGATCTCGTCTTCCCCCACGCCCTGCGTACGCGATTGAAAGCGATTGAGCACAATCTCCAGCTTGGGGATTCCCGTGGCGAAGTACTGGGAGATCAATCGATTGGCGTTGCGCAGCCCGGCGATGCCGGCCTGGATGACCAGATAAACCGTTGCCCCGTCCTTGAAGATGCTGGTTCCCATCAGATCAAGCCGGGAACCCATGTCGATGACCACATTGTCAAAGTCCTGCCGCGCCACGGCCAGCAGCCTGTCAATGGCGTCATTGGAGGCGTCAAACTGGGGAAATTTACCGGGGGCGGCCAGCACCGAGACACCCGAGCTGTGCTTGACCAGCAGTTTGGAGAGGAAGGCCGAGTCCAGCCGCGCGGCATTCTGCAGGGCATTGATCGTCGAGTACTCAGCCACCACGCCCAGGTTCAGCGCGGCATCGCCCAGAGGCAGGTCCAAATCGACCAGCAGGGTGCTTTGGCCCGATTCCTTGGCCATGGAAACGGCAAAGTTGCAGGCCAGCGTGGTGACGCCGTCGCCGCCCTTGGCGCCCAAGAAGGCCATCAGCTTGCCGCCCGTCTTCTTCAGGGGGCGAATGGCGGCCGGACGCCGGGCCGAGGC
>CAYVGW010000169.1:0-8678 GCA_964450895.1 uncultured Occallatibacter sp.
CTCGCTTTTGGGGACCTGGGATGGAAAGAATCCGCAGAGGGTGCCCCCGGTCCCTCGCTTTTGGGGACCTGGGATGGAAAGAATCCGCAGAGGGTGCCCCCGGTCCCTCGCTTTTGGGGACCGGGGATGGAAAGAGCCCCGCGCCATAAGCTGAGCTGCCAGCTATCCCGCGCCGTAGGCGCAGTGGTGATTAGCCCAGCGCTTCAGCGCTGGGGGAGCGCAACCAACAATGCCTCCGGAGTCCCGTAGGGACGGCGCTCATACACCGCGCCTTTCTGCAATGGCTCTGGAGGCTTGTCCTATCCAGACCCGCCTACCGCCAATCATCGCTGCTGGCCATCCGGTCGCTCATCACGCCGTCAAAGCCGCTCTGCTTCTTGATGAAGATTTCGCTGAAGGCGCGGTCCTGACGCAGCAAAATCGCCTGCAAGCGAACCAGCTCCAGCAGCGCCAGAAACATGGCGATCAGCGCCCGCTCGCTGTGTGTGTGGCTCAGCAGCTTCCGCAGCGCCACCGGCTTGTCTTCCATCGACAGACGCCGGCCCAGAAATTGGATCATCTGTCCCACCGTGACTGAATCCTCTTGCACATTCAGCACCGGCCGTGTGCGCACGCGCTCCAGAATCTCGCGGAAGACGCGCACCAGGTCCACCGTATCGGCGGCCACCTCCGGCTCCGCCGCCGCATCCTCCTGAAACTCCTTCATGCCGGGGCTGGTCCAACTGGCCGCCTCCAGCATCTGCTTCTGTTGCAGCATCTGCGCGGCATTCTTGAAGCGCTCATGCTCCAGCAGCCGCTCCACCAGCTCGCGCCGCGGGTCTTCGGCGGCATCTTCCGGCCCCGTCGTCGCGCGCGGCAGCAGCATCTTGCTCTTGATGTGGATCAGCAGCGACGCCGTGTAAATGAATTCACCTGCCACATCCACGTCGCTCGCCTTGAGCTGATTCACGTACGCCAAAAACTGCGCCGTGATTTTGGCGATGGGAATGTCGTAAATGTCGATGTCCTGCTTGCGGATCAAATCCAGCAGCAGGTCCAGCGGGCCGTCATAGACCTGGCCCACAAAGACGGAAAACGGCGACTCTTCCGCGCTCTCGTCCAGCCGCTTCTGCCGCGCGGCGGCCCGTGCTTCGGCGCGCTCGCCGGCCTTCTCCGCGGCCGCTTCCTCGGCGGTCGGCTTGGGACGCAGCACCAGTTCGCCTTCGCCGGAGACCGGCGTCGCGGGAGTGCTTTCGGGTTGGATAATAGGCTCGTTCAAATCTCGTTCTCTTCTGTATCATCTCCCATTGGAGCGATGTTGTGTTACAGCTTCGCATGATGCGGAAAACTTGATTTCAGCCATGTTTTGTAACAAGGGCACGGCTTTAGCCGGGCCGATGCACGCATCTCTCGAATTTCGGCTTTAGCCGCTGCTGAAGCTCAAGTGGCTGAAATAGATACAGCAGGGGCTAAAGCCCGATTGACTCTATGAGCTTAAATGGCCCGGCTGAAGCCGTGCCCTTGTTACAAAGCCTGCATTCTTCTTACTTCAACGGTTCGTAATTGCTCAGGAACTCGGTAATATCGATTGGCTCGCTTTCATGAATGCTTAACAGAAAGCGCTCCCCGTCTTTGCGAACGGTTACAGGAATCTTTTCATCCTTCTTCAAGGACTTCTTAGCCTTTGCGAAGTGTTGTGAAAAGACCTTCTGCGGAAGAATGAAATCAGAAGTTGTTCCATCATTCAGATTCCGCAACAGCAGAGCCCACACTTCAAAAGATTTGACCGGAATCTCGTATTGAATTTCGGCGGATTTGGGGTCGGCGACAATCAATAGGACACGTTTCTTATTTGCTGTCAGCAGAGGCTCTTCAAGAAACCGCTCTTCAGTGGCGAAGGTTTCACGCGCTGCTTCTTTGAGGAAACAATCGCGGATTTCCGTTTGGTTCAACCAGGCGTTCCGAATGCTGATCGCAGTGGAACCCCTCATCGCTTTAACATTTCGCACTGCTGGAGCTGCACTCTGTTGGATTAGCCCCATGTCGCGGCGTGTCCGAGCAAGACCTACAACATCCTTGGCATACGAGAGCGTTTGTTCCGCGATCATAGCAGCCTTCTCGGCGCCGTTGTAAAGAACATCCCACGCGTCCTGCTCGCGCAGATCCTTTCTGCGTTCGAAGATCGGATGCAGATGCTCCGCGACTGATTTAGCGGCCATCGCCTTGCATTCCAGGCAGCCGATGCGGGCCGTTCGGCAGGCCGACTGGGTTTCCGCAATCACTTCAGCGGAAGAGAAAACCTTGTGCAGATCGGCCACCGGACACAACTCAGGATCGCCAATATCTGTGCTCCGTGGCCGCTGGCCGTTGGTGGACATTCCCTCGATCTTCTTGGCGGCGCTCTTGGGGTCTTCGGTCAGTCCAATGGTATTTCCGTAGCTTTTAGACATCTTGCGGCCATCGATTCCAGGCAATTTGGGCGATGGAGTCAAGAGGGCATCCGGCTCTGGGAAGATCGGCCGGCCATCAATCATCTGCGACTTGTACATCGAATTGAACCGCCGCGCCACCTCGCGCGTCAGCTCCACATGCGCTACCTGATCCTGCCCGACGGGAACAAACTGCGGCTGATAGATCAGAATGTCGGCGGCTTGCAGCAGCGGGTAGCCGAGGAAGCCGTAGGTACTCAAATCCTTGCCGGTGATGTTCTCCTGCTGCTCCTTGTAGGTGGGCACGCGCTCCAGCCAGCCCAGCGGCGTAATCATGGAAAAAAGCAGGTGAAGTTCGGCGTGCTGGGGCACATGGCTCTGAATGAAAATCGTCGATTTTTCCGGATCGAGACCGGCGGCTAGAAAATCCAGCGCAACGTCGAGCGTATTCAGCTTGAGGCGACTGGGGTCTGCGTAATCCGTCGTCAGCGCGTGCCAGTCGGCGATGAAAAAGTAGCACTCGTACTGCTCTTGCAGCTTGACCCAGTTGGCCAGAGCGCCCATGTAGTTGCCCAGATGCAGCTTGCCCGTGGGGCGCATACCGCTCAAAACACGTGGTCTGGATGCAGAATTAACGGTTTCAGTCATGAGGTCTTCGATTCCGGAATGAAGCTGGAAAATGCGCCGCCTGCCGGAAATCCGGAAAAGCGGCTTATTCCATTGTAACGGGGGGCAATGACGCGGCGAAATCCATGCTCAGATGCGGTTCAGAACAGCGTACGCCAGATGCAGCACCGGATCCAGCAGCACGCCCAGAAGCAGGCGGGCGGTGAGAATCAGCAGCAGATAGCTGGCCACGCCGGTGATCTTGTCGTAGGCCGCGACGGCGTTGTACGGCAGGAACTGGCGCAGCACATGGCTGCCGTCCAGCGGAGGAATCGGAATCAGATTGAAGAGGCAGAGCGTGATATTGAGCCGCATGAACAGACTGCAGATCATCTCCAGCGCCTGCATCGCGGCGGAGGGCGCCACGCCCTCGGGCAGATGGCTCTCGGAGAGATAAACAGCGGCCAGGGCAAGAAATGCCACCAGCGCCAGCAGCAGATTCGAGGCCGGGCCGGCCATGCTGACCAGAATGTCGTCGCGGCGGTAGTTGCGGAAGTTGCGGCTGATCACTGGCACGGGCTTGGCCCACCCAATAATGTAGCCGCCCAGAAAACCCAATCCGATGAACGGCCCAAAGATTCCCAGAGCGGGGATCAGCAGCGTTCCCACCGGGTCAACGTGGTCTACGGGGTTCAGCGAGACGCGCCCCATCATCCGCGCCGTCTGATCGCCCAGTCGCGAGGCTGCCCAGGCGTGCGCCGACTCATGCACGCTGAGCGAAAATAGCAGAATGATAAAGGTGAAAACCGCTACAAGAATTTCGGTTGACTGCAAAGGAAATCTCCCCAAGCCCAAATTTCAATAGTATCGAACCTAGCGCCGGCCTCGAACGTAGCGCCGGCCTCCTGGCCGGCTGTGGCGCGGACGTCCTCGTCCGCGCTTGCCTACGTTTCATCACCAAATCTCGTGGCCATAAAACCACCCGGGGGCGCACTCGAAGCTCGGCGAGAAGTCCTCTTGCCGCCAAAAGCGGTCGAACAGCGACGATCTCAGGCAATCGGGGTGGATCTGGCGGCCAGGGCTTCGGCCACGTCGTCGGCGCTGGGATGCGCCTGGAGCAGGTGCTGGGCGACGCGGAAGCGCTCCTCGTCGGAGAGCGTGGGGACGACGGCCAGAATCCGGCGCAGGGTCACGGCTACATCGTCAATGTAGTTCATCAGGCGAATGGCTTCTCCAGAGAGCGGCATGGGGTTCCTCGATCAGTTCTCAGTTGTCAGTTCTCAGTGGTCAGTCCCCCACTGCCGTTGCCGGTCGGCGGGAGATGAAAATGTAGCGCCGACCTCCTGGTCGGCTGTGGCGTGGACCTCCCGGTCCACGCTTCACTCTACAGCAACAGGATCCAATACTCAGACGCCCAGTCCGAACTCGGCGGCCTGCTTTTCCTTGCCGATGGCGTGGTCGTAAAAATCGTAGGGCGAGCGGTGGTTGAACTTGTAGCGGCTGCGGAGTTCGCGGCCCAGGTAAACGCCCAGGGCGGCTACCGCAACTCCTACCGACAGCCAGCCGATCACCTTCAGCGTGCTGGATCTTTGTTGTTCTTCTTCCGCGGCGGATGCCTCCGCGGCGATCTGGGACTCCGGTTCAGTGGACATGCGCTGTGCTTTCTCCTGCTTTTTCATGATAACGCGGATTGACCGGAATGGGTGGGCAGGCTGATGTGCAAATGCACGGCAATCGCACAAACGATTTTGCAGATGTGCCTCTTGCAAAATTATCTTCACGGGAGTTGCCGATCATTATCATCCAAACGCGCATCATCAATCCAGGTGAAATGAAAAGAGCGCGGCCATGTTAACTCATTTGCAAACAAAAAATCCGTCAAATTGTTTACCGATAAGTTACTCACCCCCCCCCCTCCTGCCTGATCTAGCCCTGTTTTTGCCGCTCTGATTTATTTAACATCAATGATAACAACTACTTGAATTTTTTGCTGTTAATTATTCAGTAACTGAAAACCACCGGTTTTCTCGCGTTTCAAGGCCAAAAACACTCAATTATTCCAGAAAAACAGCAAATTTCTCCCTCCAAAGTGCCCCGATTTGACAGGAAAATTACCCATCCAAAAAGTGAATCGCATACGCCTGATCTTCGCCTGTCCGCGTCATCCAACCTGGCTGCTACCGCTTGTCTCAGCTTCCATCCATCGCGGGATAGGCGCGACAGATGGAAGCTGAAGCTCCTGAAAGGGGTTACGCCAGCGGCTCGAAGCGCGCCTGGAAGAAGCGCAGGTACTTGGGTTCGTAGGTCATCTTGAGGCCGCGAATCTGGTCCCGCCCGGCGTAGACCGACTCGACCGACTCGGCGACCACGTCCATGTGGGCTTGCGTATAGACGCGGCGCGGAATGGTCAGCCGCACCAGTTCCAGCCTGGGCTTGTTGTCCTCGCCGGTCTCCTTGTTGCGGCCGGCCGAGACGATACCTCGCTCCATGGAGCGCACGCCGGAGTCCAGATACAGCGCCGCCGCCAGCGCCTGCGCCGGATACTGCTCCTGCGGCATGTGGGGCAGAAAGCCGCGCGCATCCAGGAAGACGCCGTGGCCGCCAATCGGCTCGACGATGGGCACGCCGGCGTCGAGCAGCTTCTGGCCGAGGTACAGAACCTGACCGACGCGGGCCTGGATGTGTCCCTCTTGCAGCGATTCTTCCAGGCCCGTCGCCAGAGCTTCCATGTCGCGTCCGGCCATGCCGCCGTAGGTGTGCAGCCCCTCGTAGATCACGGCCAGATTGGCCGCGTCCTCGTAGACGGCGTGATCGTTGACCGCCAGGAAGCCGCCGATGTTGACCAGCGGATCTTTCTTGGCGCTCATGGTGCAGCCGTCGGTGTAGGAGCAAAGCTCTTTGACGATGGAGGCGATGGTGCGCTCCTGGCAGCCCGGCTCGCGCTGCTGGATGAAGTAGGCATTCTCCACCGCGCGGGCGGCGTCCAGGATGACGCGGATGCCGTGCTTGTGGGCCAGCTCGCCGACGGCCTTCATGTTGGCCAGCGAGATCGGCTGGCCGCCGGCCAGATTCACCGTGGCGGCGACGCTGATGTACGGAATACGGGCCGCGCCGTACTGCGCAATCACCTGCTCCAGCTTGCCCAGATCGACGTTGCCTTTGAAAGGATGCTGGTTTTGCGGGTCGTGCGCCTCGGGAATGATGATGTCAACGAACGTCCCCCCGGCCAGCTCTTGATGGAGCCGCGTCGTCGTAAAGTACATGTTGCCGGGAACGATGTCCCCCGGCTTGATGAGTGTCTTGGAGAGCAGATTCTCGGCGCCCCGGCCCTGGTGGGTTGGGACCACATACTTGTAGCCGTAGAAGTTCTGGACGGCGGCTTCGAGGCGGTAAAAGCTGCGGCTGCCGGCGTAGGCCTCGTCGCCCAGCATCATCGCGGCCCACTGCCGGTCGCTCATGGCGGTGGTTCCGGAGTCGGTCAGCAGGTCGATGTACACGTCGTCCGAACGCAACAGAAAGGTGTTGTAGCCGGCCTCGCAGATCGCTTTTTCGCGCTCCGCCCGGCTGGGAATCCGAACCGGTTCCACGACTTTGATCTTGAAAGGCTCTGCCCAGGTACGCTTCTTTTCCGCCATCTCGTCTTCTCCTTGTGCTTGCAGCCGTTGAACAGTTGCAATACCAGAGGATACGGCAGAAGATGGGCGTGTTTGAATGCTGATTTGCTGTTATATTTTTGGTTTCTGAGTAGATTATTCAATTATTTTCGGATTTACTTTACAATCGTTAAACGTGAAGTTGCGGGAGGCGGGGATGGCGGATTCGGGTCCAAATTCGAGCCAGAACAAGCTGCTCGATGCGCTCGGCTGGAAGCTGCTGGCGGAGTTGCAAAAGGACGCGCGCGTCTCCTTTGCGGAGCTGGGGCGCCGGGTGGGGCTTTCCACGCCGGCTGTGGCGCAGCGGGTGCGGCGCATGGAAGACGAGGGTATCATCCGCGCCTACCGGGCCGAGATCAGCCCCTCGCGGGTGGGGTTGCCGATAACCGCTTTCATCCGCATGAGCATCGTGGGCGACGTGCTGGCCCGGCTGACGGCGCAGGTGCGCTCCATGCCGGAGATCGTCGAATGCTATCGCGGGACGGGCGCGGATTCCTTCATTCTGAAGGTGCATGTGATTACGGTGGAGCATCTGAATCACGTGATCGATTGCCTGACGCCCTACGGAACCACCTCTACATCGCTGGTGCTGGCCACGATTGCCGAGCGGAAGCTGCTGGGGCCGGAGAACCTGGAGTGGCCGGGGTTGTAGGCGGAAACTTTCATCCATATTGGAG
Source organism: uncultured Occallatibacter sp. (assembly GCA_964450895.1). Lineage (GTDB taxonomy): Bacteria > Acidobacteriota > Terriglobia > Terriglobales > Acidobacteriaceae > Telmatobacter. The sequence continues at coordinate 7,345 of CAYVGW010000169.1, forward strand.
GAGGGCTAGAATTCAGAGTAGAGGAGGCGTGATGGCGACTGAAGCTGTGGTTCTGGATTTGGACGATAAAGCCGTGGAATCCCCAAGCGGCCTACGTGAAAAGAACATTCTCGCCGGAGTTTCTGGCCGGGCAGGAGGCCATTGACAAGCGTGTGCGAGAAGAGGGTGCAAGACGCATCCGCCGTTCGTGCGAGCGGTTGAGTGCTTTAGGAATCGTCGACAAGGACGGCAACCGCATCAAGAAGGAACTCCCCGCGGATATGCAGCCCGGCGCGGATCGGGATTTTGGGGGATAGCGGATGCCGATCATGTACGTGGTGGCCGGACCTTCCGGCAGTAGGAAGACGAGCGCGTTTCCGGGAAGCCAATTCGGCTGCGACTACTTCAACGCAGACGACCATGCCGCTCAGTTGAACGGCGGTTCTTATATAGGCATTCCCAGGTCGATTCGCGCAATTGTGGCGCCGATCTGCGAAAAGTTCATTCAAGATCACATTGCGGCGCCCCCCAATTCCCTGACTTGATGGCCACCGCTCTCACGCGTCAGGACATCCAGCAATGGGCAGCCAGCCAGGAGATCGCGTTGATTCGAGGAACATTGGAACAACAACATCCGCAGGGAATAAATCTTCAGGTACATTCTTTGAGCTGTTGCTTTCACACTGACATGGATGCCAACAAAACAAGCCAACCATAATGCGAAAAAGGGGCAGAATCTGTTCAATAAAACGCATTTGTCGAATCTTTTTTGCTCAGTGAAAATCATGTGAGGAAACTGGGGCGTCTGTTATGTTGAGCGGTTCAAGCTGTTGCGCCTTCACGTGGATCACGCCGTCGGTATTCTGTTCAGTGCCTGCAATGAGCAGATACCGGTTGCGGGTGACAATCAAGCGGTCGCGTTCAAAGACGTCGGGCGTCAGGATGATATTGGCGATGCCGGTCTCGTCTTTGAGGGAGAGAAAGACGAATCCTTTGGCGGTGCCGGGACGTTGGCGAGCGATCACGCAGCCAGCAATGTGAATCGGCGCTTTGTTGAGGCTGGCCAATAGATCAGAGGCAGAGAGAATATTGTTTTCGCGCAGGGCGGCTCGGTGATAAATCATTGGGGTGGCCCAGTCGTGAGGCCGGCGCCGGCGTAATCGGCGGTGAGCCGCTCGCCGGTGGTCATCGCAACTAATGGCGTGGATTGCGAGTTGGATTGCGGAGTTCGTGCGATGCCGCGCAGCAAAGGTCCAACGGGACGGCCCACTTCTTCCACTGGCCAGAGTGCATCGCGGCGTTGCTCCACGCGATCAAGCTGGTTCAGTGCGCCGATGCGCGCAAGCAGCACGAGT
>CAYVGW010000170.1:0-8657 GCA_964450895.1 uncultured Occallatibacter sp.
GTCAGGCGCGCGCCGCGGTTGAGCTGCTTCTGGGTCAGCGGGTCAAGATCGGAGCCGAATTGCGCAAAGGCCGCCAGTTCCCGGTACTGCGCCAGGTCCAGCTTCAACGTCGCGCCCACCTGCTTGACTGCCTTGATGGCCGCCGAGAAGCCTACGCGCGAGACCGAAAGTCCCACGTTCACGGCAGGACGCACGCCGGAGTTGAACAAGTCGGTTTCAAGGAATATCTGCCCGTCGGTGATGGAAATGACGTTGGTCGGAATGTAGGCCGAAACGTCGCCCGCCTGGGTCTCGATGACCGGCAGAGCGGTGAGCGAACCGCCGCCCTCTTCCTTGGACATTTTGGACGACCGCTCCAGCAAGCGCGAATGCAGATAGAAAACGTCGCCCGGATACGCTTCGCGGCCCGGCGGACGGCGAAGCAGCAGCGAAATTTCGCGGTACGCCATCGCGTGCTTGGAGAGATCGTCGTACATCACCAGCGCGTGGCGGCCCGAATCGCGGAAGTACTCGCCGATGGCCGTGGCGGCGTAGGGCGCAATGTAGAGCATCGGCGCGGGTTCCGAGGCGGAGGCGGCCACGATGACGGTATGGCCCATGGCGCCGGCTTCGGTGAGCGTCTGGACGACCGCCGCAATGGAGGAGCGCTTCTGGCCGATGGCGCAGTAGATGCAGATCAGATCGTTCTTGGCGTTGTTGATGATGGTGTCCAGCAGCACGGCCGTCTTGCCGGTCTGGCGGTCGCCGATAATCAGCTCGCGCTGGCCGCGGCCGATGGGAATCATCGCGTCGATGGCCTTGAGCCCGGTGGCCATCGGCTCGCGGACCGGCTGGCGGGCGATGATGCCGGGAGCAAGGCGCTCGATGGGCAGGCGCTGCGTGGAGGCGATCGGCCCCTTGTCGTCGATGGGCTGGCCCAGCGCGTTGACCACGCGGCCAATCATGCCCTCGCCGACCGGCACAGAGAGAATCGTCCCGGTGCGCTTGACTTCGTCGCCCTCGTTCAGCTCGGTGTAGTCGCCCAGGATGACCGAGCCGACCGAATCCTCTTCCAGGCTGAGCGCCAGTCCGCTGATGCCGTGCGGGAAGCTGAGCAGCTCGCCGGCCATGACCTTGTCCAGGCCGTGCAGGCGGGCGATGCCGTCGCCCAGCGAGGTGATGGTCCCGACTTCGTCCACTTGGACCTTCGAGTCGTAGTTCGCGATCTGCTCGCGAAGAAGTTGCGTAATCTCGTCTGCCTTGATCTGAGCCATGTACAGTGATCAGTGGTCAGTGGTCAGTGGTCAGTTCTCTGCATCTTGCGAGTTCTGACCTAATCAAACCGCTGAACGCCTGCCTCCCTTTCAAATTACAGTGGTCAGTGGTCAGTGAACAGTGGTCAGATAAAATCTTGCTGCTTCTGACTGCTGTTTACGGAATACTGTTTGCTGACCGCTGCTCACTCCAAAACTGTTCACTACAAACTGATCACTGATCACTGACCACTGATCACTGCCTTCAACCGTTCCAGCCTTCCGCGAACCGAACCGTCGTACACCGTCGAGCCGATGCGCACCACCGTGCCGCCCAGGATCGACGCGTCCAGCTTGAAGCTGGCGTCGATACGCCCGCCAGCCAGCTTGCCGACGCCCGCCGTGAGCCGGTCGCTCTCTTCTTTGCTCAACGCACGCGCGGTCACAATCTCGACCGAGCGAATCCCCTGCCGCTCTTGCATCTCGGCGCGCCAGGCGGCAATCACCTCGCCCACCTCGCCGATGCGGTCGTTGTTGATCATCACCGCCAGCAGGTTGCGCACTTCCTTCTGCAAGCCCAGCTTGGCGTTCATCTTGTCCAGAACCGCGACCTTCTGCGCATTGGGAACCGCCGGATTGACGAATAGCTCGCGCAGCTCGGTGCTGCCCTGCCACGTACCCAGAAAATCACCCAACTGCCGGTCCACCGCCGCCGTCTCCAGCTTCTGCTGGGCCGCTACATCGGCAAAGGCGCGGGCATATCGTGCCGCAAAGGCTGCCATCTACTTCTGCCCCCCGTTCGTCCCGCCGAGCGCCGCGTCGCTCAAAAATTCAGCCATCAGGGCGCGGTCGGTCTCCGCCGAAAATGTCAGTTGCTTGGCGGCCTCTTCGATGGCCAGATCGGCGGCAAAGTGGCGCAGCCCGCGGCGCGCCTGGGCGGCGGAGGATTCAATCTCCTGCTCGGCGGCGGCCACAATGCGCGCGCTCTCCTCGCCAATCGCCGCCTTGATCCGCGCCTCGTCCTGCTTGCTCTCTTCTTCCACTTGAGCGCGAATCTGGGCGATCTCGCCGTCCAGGCCGGCCAGCTTGGTTTCAATCGCGTTCAGCCGCGCCTGGGCCGCCGCGGTGGCCTTGCGGGCCGCTTCCAGATCATTGCGCACCTTTTCGCCGCGCGCGCGTAGCAGCTTGGGAAGAGCCTTGTAGAGCGGCACGCCGATCAGCAGCACGATCACGCCAAAGTTGATGAATACAAAAATCGTCGATGCCGTCTTCTTGTCGACATTCAACGTCTTGGCCAGCCACTTCACGATCGGGCCTTCGGTCAGAAAGGCTTCGTTCTGCTCTTCCTGCGTCTTGGGCGCCTCGGCCTTAGGCGCCTCGCCGGCTGCGGGAACCTGCATGGACTGAGCGACAGGCGCGGCTACGGGAGCCGCTGCCTGCGCCGACAGGCGGAGGGGCGCAAATGCGCCGGCCACCAGAGCGGCTACCAGCAAAATCAGGGAAATTTGAACGCAGCGGCGCGTTTGCAGCATAAGTCGTCTCAACGGTACCCCCCAGCAGCCGGCAGCACGGCGCGCACCACTTGACGGGCCAAATCCCCCGCCGAGGCCTGAATCGCGGCCCGCGCGCCAGCAACTTCCGCTTCCAGCGCCGCCTTGGCTTGGCTGACCTTGAGCTGGGCAGCCTTGCGGGCCACCTCCAGCGCCGCGTCGCGCTCGGCTGTCCACTGCTTCACGCGCGCCTCGCGCAGTTTGAAGACCTCGCCGCGCGCCAGCCGCAGTTTGCCGGCATACTCCGCCGCGCGGGCTTCAGCGTGGGCAATGGCCTTCTGGGCGTCATCCATAGCCCCTTCGGTACGGGCGCGACGCTCATTCAACGTGGCCGTCAACGGCCCCTGCACCAGCAGTTGATAGCAGATCACCAGCACGATGAAGAGCAGAATCGTGGGTATGGCGCCGATAAAGAGCGTCCCGAGTTGTTGTATGATCTCTTGCATTCTGATCCGATAGCTTTGAGCGACTCTGGCGTATCGAGCCTGCCCGGTTTGTCGAGCGAATCCAGCTTTTCCGAGACTTTCCCAGGCCGTCCCAGGCGCTCGTGTGTCTTGGGTGGACCATTTTTTTGTAACAGTTAATCCACCCTCAAGTCAACGAAAACACTCCCAAATACGGGACTCCCGTGATGGTGGTCACTTTTGGGAAAAATATATCCGAAAAAGAACTTGCATTCATCCCAAACAAGCCTAGACTGAATGTATCACCTAAGACCCGGTCCAGGGTCCGGCGGGCTGGCGGCATTGGGAAGTCCTTCCACTCCCATTCGCCGTAAGCCCGCCTCTTAGCTTTCAGCTCTCAGCCATCAGCTCTCAGCCATCAGCTCTCAGCCATCAGCTTTCAGCTCCTTGATCCCTGCCCCCTAATCCCTGACCCCTGTAAATCTGTCATTCTGAGCGGAGTTTGCTGCGTTCTTTGCGGCAAACGGAGTCGAAGGACCTGCGATTGCTTTCCGTCAACCCGCCAACCAAGCCGGGCGCCCCACCCTCGCCGCGGGCTTGTTTTTGCCGCTAGAGTGGGGTTTCAGGAAGAAACCAGCGTGGACCGGGAGGTCCACGCCACAGCCGGCCAGGAGGCCGGCGCTACGGTTTGGCCGCCGCCGGCGCCGGCGTCAGCAGCCCCTGCGCGCGCAGCCAGATCTCCAACTGCGCCGGCCATTGATCCAGCACGGGGTCGCCCTTGCCCAGGCCGAAGCCGTGCGGGCCGTGCGCGTAGATGTGCGCCTCGGAGGGTACGCCGGCCTTGACCAGCGCCTGGTAGAAGCGCAAGCCCTGCTCCACTGGGACCGTCCCATCGTCAAAGGTGTGGAACCAGAAGGTGGGCGGCGTCTGCTTGCTGACAAATAGATCCGGGGAGTACGCCGTACGAAGCGCCTCGCAGGCCTCGTCGCCGATCTTGAAGAGGTCACAGTAGCTCAGAGGTTGGCTTCCCACATGAATCGCCCCGATCCACGGATAGCCCAGCACCAGAAAATCCGGGCGGCTGGAGACGCGCTCGATGGGGTCTGCGGCATCGGGCTTGCCGGGAATGAACTGCGTGCCGCTGAGCGCCGCCAGGTGGCCGCCGGCTGAAAAACCAATGATTCCAATGCGGTTAGGGTTGATCTTGTAATCGGCCGCCCGCGCCCGCACCGTCTGCACCGCCCGCTGCGCGTCCAACAGCGGAATCGGCAGCAGGTAGCCGTTCGAGCTGAGCCGGTAGCTCAGCACGAAGGCGCGGAAGCCGTGCGCGGTGAACCAGTCCGCCACCTGCCGGCCCTCATGATTGGCCGCCAAACGGAGATAAGCGCCGCCGGGCAGAATCACCACCGCCGAGCCGTTCTCGTGGCCCTGCTGCGGCTCAAAGATGGTCAGCGTGGGCACATCCTCGCAGGCCTTGCCCAGCGCGTGGGGCGCGTCTCCCGGCCACAGCCGCACGGTTTGAATGCCCAGGTAAGCATTGTTGTCGCCCGCCGCCGCGCACGGTGGCTTTTGCGCCTGCACTGGAGTATAGATCAGCAATCCCATCGCTACCATCGCGAGAATCTGTTTCATCGGAAATCTCCCTGGTGGTTCGGCTAGATTATACGACTATGCGAGAGGAATCAGAAAATGAGGGGTGGGCGGGAAGCAGGCACCATAAGACGCCTCGATTCACGGCTAAACGAGTTGGATCGGATGAGCAAGCCCGGAGCGGCCTCCAATCCGTGATTCAACGCCCAAATCCGATGCGATAGAACAATGGCGTCCCAAAGGACGCCATTGTTTCACTGACCCGTTGTTGAATGAAAAACCTATGCATTGATCTTGCGGCGGATTGCACCCAATACGCCCAGAAGACCTGAGCCGAGAAGGACGAATGTACCCGGCTCCGGGGTAGCCGCGCTGCTCCCCGATCCCGCGCGCAGCTCAGCAATGGCGAAATCATCGCTAGCCGTGTCATTAATCACGACGGAGTTGATGACTCCTCCTGCAGTGGTATCCTCCAATGCAAACAGCAGGGCGCCGGCATTGCCGTTCGGAGTAAGCTTGATCGTTCCGATCAAGTTGGCGCCGTCGTAAAAGCTCGCGTAAACAGTTTCAGCAGCAAAACTATCCGGCTCCAACTCGAATCCCACCGTGTTGTTGCTGCCGGAAACAGTAATCGGGGTGGTACTCCCGCTGCTGTCCAGCACGTTCGGCGTAGAGCTCTCGGTCGCCGGTGAAGAGCCCCAGGTTGACCATGAGCCCGAAACAGAATCCTCAACCATCGCAGTGCTGAAGCTGAATGGCCCCAGATTGGTGATTGAATTCCCTGATCCGTCTCCGCCCCCATAGTTGGTGGTGCTTGAAGTGTACGCGGCAGTCGGTTGGCTGTAGGTTGTGTAGCTGTCTGCAAACGCCTGCCCGGTCAGAAATAACACGGAACCTAGCGCCAAGGCCGTTGAAAGTTTGTTCACTCGCACGTTATTTCCCTTTCTTGATTGTGATGTGCTTGAAGACGCACGTTGATTGCCATTCTAAAGTTCCTGGATTCAGGAATTTCCAGGAACAGGCTAGAGGCAATATGCAAGATTATGCACAAGAAAAGGGGAAATATTTGGAACTCCACTCACTTTGCAGAGGAAATCGACCCATTGCGCCGCCTTTGCTGGATTGCCATCCTCGCACCTTCTCCACAGGGCAAGAATGCCATTCGCTCGACCTGAGCGCGCCTGCCAGCAAGCTGAATGATTGCAACCTGGGAGACGAATTCCGAATGGAATAGCACTGCCGAACAATGGGGCTTCGGATGCTTCTCCAGGCCGTTCAGTGTGGAAGCGAATGGCCTCCCGACTTTCCGATCTCCGCTAAATCCACATCGCCGCGTGCCCGGAGCACTCCGCCGCCTGCCGCGTCATCTCTTCCGCCAGTTCGAAGCCGTAGCGCGCAAAGTAATACGCCGCTCCGTGCAGGCGCTCCTGCAAGACGCCGCCGGGATAGAGCGCCTGAGTGATCGCCTCGGCGTGGCGGGTCAGTTGCGCCTCGCGCTGCAACTGGAAGTTGGCCGCCAGCCGCCGCAGCCGGTTCATCTGGTAGCGCATCTTGCTGGCCGCGGTCTCCGCCGAGCGGCCCAGGCCGGCGTCCAGCTTGTTCATCCAATCCAGCAGCGGAAGCAGCTCATCGTCCAGCGACAGACCTGCCTCCGCCAGGCGCCGCTTGCCCTCTGGAGGGATGGTGCGCGCGGCCAGAAGCTGCGCCAGTTCGCTCGGCGTCTCCGCGAAGACCCGCTCCAGCGTGAGCTGATGCTGGCGCAGCAGATCGCCCACCGCCGGCTCGATCAGCGTCGCCGAAAAGCGCGCCAGCGAGGGCGTAATTCGCCCCAGAATCCGCTCATACAGCACGGCGGATTGCGCAAAGTAGGCAATCTCCGCCGGTCCGCCGACGATGGCCGACGTCGAGAAGAGAAAGTCCTGAAAAACCGGACGCAGCAGGGCCGCGGGCGAGATGCGCTCCGGCTCGGAATGCAAGATTCCCAGCAGATCCGCGTTCGAATAGCTCTGCCGCCCCGCCTGCCAGAGGCCGGCCGGCTCCTGCGCGCTCACCGGCAGCCGCTTCAGCGCCACGCGCGCGCCGGTCCGCTCATCGATCAAGAAGAGCAAGCTCGACTGCTCGCCGACGGCGACCTGCGCGTGGTAGCCAGCCGCCACCAGCGCGCGATTGCGCTCCAGGAGCGCCGCGTGCAGTTCATCGGCCCGCTCGATCCCCGCGCGCAAAACCGGCGCGCCCAAGCGGTGAAAGGCGCGGCTGCCGGCGTCCACCACCAGCAGCCCCTGCTGGGCAAAGGCCCTGCGGTAAAACTCGGCGAAGGCTTGGGAAAAGCTGCGTCCCGGCTGGTAGGCGGCGGCCAGCGTCTCCATCGCCTCCGACCCGCCCAGCAGCTGCCACGCCTGCTCAATGAGCGGCAGAATCGTCTCATCCAGCACCACGCCCCCGACGGGACAAGGCGCCTCCGGAAAAGCGCCATACGTCAATTTGCGCAGTTCGCGGCGAGCCGGAAAGACGACGTGATTGATCTCGGCAAAGTCATGGTCTTCTGTTGCCAGCCAAAACACTGCTACATGCGGGCTGCCGCACGCAGTGCCCTGGCGCGCCCGCGCCAGAGCCGTGGCTGCCTTGAGGGGCGTGAAGAGCGGTCCGCCGAAGAGGCCCACCTGCTGCCCGGTCACCACCACGCCCGCGCCGGCGGCGAGAGCCTGAAGAGCTGTCGTGGCGGCAGGCGAGGCCCCGGCGTTCTGTTCGCCGAGCAGGCGAAGCACCTCCGGCCAATGCGCGGGAAGAGCAGGGCGCGTCTGCCAGCCGGTCTCCGGCGGCAACGCGGGATAAAAGGCCTGCGCCTCTTCCGCGCCGGAGCAGGCGTCCAGGAAGAGCCGGTGCAGCCCCGGCACAACGGTCATGGGATGGCAATCAGCGGTCAGCAAATCATTCTCATGAAATTCGATCTGGAATCGGAGGGCGAAGCGTACGAGCTGATACGGAATTCGCCTCCTGTTTAGGATGCTACGCCATGCCCGCGCGATGCACGCAGGAAAATCTGTTGGCGGGTGGCGCACCCAAAGTTTTTCAAAATCTAAACCAACCCACAAAGCAGGGCGCCCCATCCAATCCACAGTTTTATCGTGGAATGGGTTGGAAGCACGAACCTCAACCGGTTTTGTTCAGGATGCGGCAAGCTGCTCTAGCTCTGCCAGAATCTCCGCGACGGCCACATCCGCGGCCTTCTGAATCTCTTCGGAGAGGTCCATGGAGATGGGCTGTTGCGGATCGATGGAGATGGCGTAGAGCGTGACCTGCGGGCCGCCGCCCTGGATGTAGAAAACGTCGAGCAAATCCTTGACGCCGATGTCGTGGGCGGTGAGCGTGGGGGGATAATCGCGCGAGAAGCGGGGCGTGGTGCGGGTGACCGTGCCGATGGGGTTGCCGTCGGCGGCCGCGTCGATGAGAATGATGCGGGCGGCGCTTTGCAGCGGTTCGAGCAGAACGAAGCCGCCCGTGCCGCCGTCCAGGCACTCGACGTTGGCCGGCAGAGTGCGCTTTTCCAGTGCGCGAACCACATGCACGCCGACGCCTTCATCGCTCATGATGATGTTGCCGAGGCCCAAGACAAGTATTTTGTTCTGCTTTGCGCCGGTTTCCAAATCGCCGACCCTTTCCAGATGCAAAGTGGATTTTCGCGGGGAAAAGCCACTCGATAAATGTGAATGACGATGTGGGCAGAGGAAAGGCCCGGGCCTAAAGGCCCTGTGTATTCGCGCTCATTCAGGGGGCTGAAGCCCCCTGCTCCCTCCGTTGGCCTCGATAAAGCATCCCGCAGGGGCTAAAGCCCATCCTTTATTATCAGCGTCTTGCGGCCCGACTAAAGTCGTGCCCTTCTT
>CAYVGW010000171.1:0-8620 GCA_964450895.1 uncultured Occallatibacter sp.
CCATAAAAGTCATACAGGTGGCCGTAGCGGAATTCGTTCACGATATTCGGGCTGAAGGTATGCGTTTCGCCCACCGCCTCGCCGCGCGGGTGAACCGGGTTGACGCCGGTGCCGTAGCCGGCGGGAAGATTCGGGTACTGGCTTTCCTTGGTCAGAATGTCCTGCCCGTAGCTGTAGCGCACAAAGACGTTGTCCTTGGTCGTTGCCGCCCAGTCCATGCGCACGTCAAAGTCATTGAACTTCTGCGTCTCGGACGGGAATGAATCGTAATTCTCACTCAAGCCGACATTGCCGCCCGTTCCGGTGGTGTTGTTGGGCAGAGGGAAGGCGTTCAGGTAGGCCAGCGCGGCCTTGTTCATCCGGTCTGCCGGGATCTTGTTGCCAGGGAACGGCAGGCAGGTCGTTGGGTCGTAGATGGTGCCATTCGGACCTGCCGTGGTCGTGCAGCCGGTAACTTTTTGGTCGGGCACACCCGTCGTCCAGCCAAAGTTGGGGGTGGTCAGCAGTTCCGAAAAGTCGCCCGTCCGCATCAGCGCCGTGGCTACGGTGTTCTGCGCTTCGCCGTCCGGCGACTTCATGCGCAGAGCTTGATAGCCCCCGAAAATGAAGAGCTTGTTGTGCAGGAACGGAATCGGGCCGCCGCCCGACGCGCCGAACTGCGCGCGGTGGTACGGACTCTTTGCCGTGGAGGGACTGAAGTAATTCGGATTGGCATCGAAAATCTTGTCGCGATCGAAGAAAAAGATCGATCCATGATAATGATTGGTGCCGGTTTTGATCGAGTCTTGCATGATGGCGCCGCCGGCTCTGCCGAATTCGGCAGGCGCCACTGAATTGGTCACGCGGAACTCTTCCATGTCGTCCATCGGCGGTGCAAGAACGGTGCCGTTCACCAGCCCTTCATTGTTGTCCAACCCGTCCAGCTCATAGTTGTTTGCCTGCTGGCGCAGTCCATTGGACGACAATGCAAGGCCGCCGTTCTCCTGGCCCCGCCAAGTCTCTGAATCGCCATTGATGCCGGATGCCATATTGCCGTAGGCGCCGCGCGTAATGCCCGGAATCAACAGGGCAAGGGTGGTGTAGTTGCGTCCATTCAAAGGAAGCTCGACGATCTGCGGCGCTTCCACCACCGTGCCCGTCGAAGATGTGCTGGTGTCCACAATCGGAGCCGCGTCGGTCACTTCAATCGTCGCGCTCACCGTGCCGGGATTCAGCTTGAAGTTGATCGCCTGAATCTGCGATACGTCCAGCGTTACGGCCTGCATCACCGTTTGAAATCCCTTTACGGCCACCGTGAGCTGATAGTTGCCGCGCACCAGCGCTTCAAAGTGGAAGTTGCCTATGGCATCGGCGGCGGCGGCCTGTTGCGCGCCGGTATCAAGATTTTTCAGTTGCAGGGATGCGCCGGGGATCGCCGCGCCGGTCTGGTCGGTCACGGTGCCGCGGATGCTGGCAAAGTCCGTCTGCGCGAACACGGCGGGCGCCATCAGGCAGGAAAGCAGAACCGCAAGCGCCGAAAACAACAAGCGAGTGCGGTACTGTCTGTCAGATTGCTCTCTGATTCTCATGAACATCACGATAGTCCTCCAAAACAATGTTGAGTGGCGTTGAAAACTCAGGTCCAAGGATTTGGCCGTCTCAGCGCCTCTCCTGGTTACCGAGTATGACAACACACTGCCGAGGTACAGATGGTCAATTCACAATACGCCAATTCGCCATCAATTGACGATCTTCAGATAAAAGGTCTATTTTTATTGAGTTGAAGGAAAGTATCTCCTCGAAATTTGGAGATTTTTTGGCCGATCAAGTGAAAGATGAAGCCATTCTAACCTCCTCCTGTACACTACGAGCCGGGGATTTGTTGGCCACTCATGGCAACTGAGAAGCACAGCGACGGTGTCAAGCTGGTTCAGTTCGGCGTTTTTGAAGCCGACCTGAAGAATGGGGAGCTGCGCCGTTCCGGGGTGCGCATCCGGCTGCAAAGCCAGCCCTTCAAGCTGCTGGCCGCACTTTTGGAGCAGCCCGGAGAGGTGGTCTCGCACGAAGCGCTGCAGCAACTGCTCTGGGGCGCTGACACTACCGTTGACTTCGACCACAGCCTGGGCATCGCCGTGAACAAGCTGCGCGAGGCTCTGGGCGACCGCGCCGAGAACCCGCGCTTTGTCGAGACCCTGGCCAAGCGCGGTTATCGCTTCATCGCTCCGGTCAAGATACTCGAGCCGCAAACAGCCGCGCAGCCCGCCGAAGCTCTCCAGCCTGGCGCAGCCTCCGCGCCGCGCCCGGCCGGCCTCGTCCGTTGGCGCTGGATGGCGGCGGCGCTGGCGTGCGTTTGCCTTGCGCTTGGGCTGGCCTTGTTCTTCCGCCCGCCCGCCCGCACCCCGTACCGGGTCGAGCAGGTCACCTATTCCGGCCATGTGCTGGCCCAGGATGTTACCGTCGAGAGCTTCTCCAGTTCGGCCAGCGACGGCACGCGCCTCTACTTCTCGCAGATGGACAACGGCAACCTGGAGCTGTCGGTGGCGCTGGCCGCCAATGGCGAGATCGGCCTCGTCCATCTGCCATCGGAGATTGGCGCTCCGCTCATCGGCTCCCTGGCGCCGGATGGCTCCAAGCTGGTGATTCACAGCCACTTGGAGGCAGAGCCGGAGCAGCCCCTGTGGATTGTTCCCACCCTCGGCGGCGATGCCCGCCGGGTGCCCAACGTGCTGGCCCATGACGCAACATGGATGCCCGACGGACGCCGCCTGCTGATTGCCAGCGGCAACGAATTGACGATTGTGGGCGCCGACGGCAGCGACCCCCACAAGCTGATTACCACCACCGGCCTGGCCTTTTGGCTCCGCTGGGCGCCGGATGGGAAGCGCCTGCGCTTTACCCTCCGCGACCCCAAACGCCAAACCACCGAGCTGTGGGAGGTGACCGCCGAGGGCGGAAATCTTCATCCCCTGCTGCCCGGATGGAGCCAGCCTGCCTCGGAGTGCTGCGGAAGCTGGACCTCCGATGGCGAGGATTATGTCTTTCAATCCACTCACAATGAGCACAACGAGATTTGGGCACTCCGCGAGCGCCCTTGGCTTCTGCGCGACCGCGCCCCCCGCCAGATCACCAATGGACCGCTCAAGTATCAGGCCCCCAGCACCTCGCCGGGAAGCCATCGCATCTATTTCGTCGGAGAAAACGCCCAGATCGAGCTGCTGCACGCGCTGCCCAAATCCTCCGCCTTCATCGCACTGGAGCAGAATCTGAGCGCGGCCGACCTGGCCGAATACTCGCTTGACGGCCAATGGGTGGCCTGGCTCAACGCCTCCGACGGCTCCCTCTGGCGCAGCCGCATCGACGGCAGCCAGCGCATTGAATTGACCACCCCGCCCCTGCGCATCTTTACCATGAAGTGGTCCCCGGACAACAAGCGCCTAGCCCTGATGGCCGAGGAGCCGGGGATGCCCTGGAAGCTCTATCTGATCGACGCCGAGGGCGGAAAACCCATCCCCCTGCTCAACGAAGACCTCAACGAAGCCGATCCCGATTGGTCGCCCGATGGGCAGTCGATTCTCTTTGGCCGCTTGCCCAGCCGCATGGACAGCCGCCAGCCCAAGGCCATCTACCTGCTCAACCTGCAAACCCGCAAGGTCACCGAAATCCCCGGCTCGACCGGCCTTTTCAGCCCCCGGCTTTCGCCCGATGGCCGCTTTATCGCCGCCATTCGCCTGGATCAGCGGGCGCTGCTGCTCTTCGACCGCGCGCAAGAGCGCTGGACCACCCTCGCCACCCACGGCGTCGGCGATCCCGCCTGGTCCCACGACAGCCGCGCTCTCTACTTCCAGGATTTTCTCGAGGCCGGCAAGCCCATCTATCGCATCCAAGTGCCCGCTGGACAACCGGAACAGGTGGCCACCATCGCCAACCTCCGCCCCGTCGCCGCCACCGACTATCGCCTTATCGGCCTGGCCCCCGGCGATCTGCCCGTCGTCAGCGCCCACACCTCCACCATCAACCTCTACGGCCTCGACCTCGACCAGCGGTAAAGATCGTCCACTGGCTTTCGCTAGCCTAACTGTAGCGCCACCCAATTGTAGCGCCATCCAATTGTAGCGCCATCCAATTGTAGCGCCGGTCTCCAGACCGGCTGTCGTGCGGGCGTCCCCGCCCGCACCTGCAGCGATTGACTAACCTCGCCTGTAGCGCCCAATCGCCCTCGCCTGTAGCGCCCAATCGCCCGCACCTGCAGCGATTGGTTAACCTCGCCTGTAGCGCCCAATCGCCCGCGCCTGTAGCGCCCAATCGCCCGCGCCTGTAGCGCCCAATCCTCCGCGCCGTAGGCGCAGTGGTAATTAGCCCCGCGTTTCAACGCGGGGTGGGCGTACCCAACAAACCCTCCGGAGTCCCGTAGGGACGGCGCTTCTACCTGGGTGCCCCACCCTCGCCGCGTACTTGTTTTTGCGGCTAGGGTGGGATACCGGCCCCCCGCATTGCCGGTTCACAGCCAACCCGTATATGGTTACAGCGTGCAAATTTCTCGTTGTAGCGGTATTCTTCTCCACTTCACTTCTCTGCCCGGCCGCTTCGGCATCGGCGATCTCGGTCCCTGCGCCTACCAATTCGCTGATTTCCTCGCCGCCGCGGGGCAAAAGCTCTGGCAGGTGCTGCCGCTGAATCCCACCGGGTACGGCGACTCCCCCTATCAGTGCTTCTCCGCCTTTGCCGGCAACCCGCTGCTGCTCAGCCTGGAGCGCCTGCGCGATCAAGGCCTTCTACATCCGCAAGACTTGGCTCAAGCGCCGCCCTTCCCGGAGGAGTTTGTCGATTACGGCCCGGCCATCGAATTCAAGAGAGCGGCTTTGCGCAAGGCGGCGCAGGCCTTCTTTGCCGATGCGTCAAGCGTCCGCCGCGCGGACTTCGACCAATTTTGCCAGAGCGCCCGTCCGTGGCTCGACGACTACGCGCTCTTCATGGCCTGCAAGGATGCCTTCCACGGAATCACTTGGACCAGCTGGGATGCGCCGATACGCCGCCGGGAGCCGCAAGCCGTGAGTGAGTGGTCGCGCAAGCTGGCGGCAGAGGTGCAAGCCTACAAGTTTTGGCAATTCGAGTTCTTCCGCCAATGGAAGGAACTCAAGGCCTATTGCCAGCAGCGCGGCATCCGCTTCATGGGCGACATTCCCATCTACGTTGCGCAGGACAGCGCCGACGTCTGGGCGCATCCAGAGCTGTTTTATCTCGACGATCAGGGCCTTCCCACGGTCGTCGCCGGTGTGCCGCCGGATTATTTCAGCGCCACCGGGCAGCTTTGGGGGAATCCGATCTATCGCTGGGATCGGCTGGCCGCGAGCGGCTACTCGTGGTGGATCGACCGATTCCGCGCCCAGCTCGCGCTCTTCGATCTGGTGCGCCTCGACCACTTCCGCGGCTTTGAAGCCTACTGGGAGGTTCCCGCCGGCGAGCCAACCGCCATGCACGGGCGCTGGGTGAAAGGGCCGGGAGAAGATTTCCTTGCGGCGCTCGAAGCCGCATTGGGCGATCTGCCGATTGTGGCCGAGAATCTGGGCGTCATCACCCCGCCGGTCGAGCAACTGCGCAAGAAATTCCGGCTGCCCGGCATGAGCCTCTTGCAGTTCGCCTTTGGCAACGACGCGCAAGCCTCCTCCTTCCGCCCCCACAACTACAGCCGTGACCTGGTGGCCTATACCGGCAGTCACGACAACGACACCACCGTCGGCTGGTGGAAGAGTTCCGGCGCAGGCGACAGCACGCGCACGCCGGAAGAGGTTCTTGAGGAGCACAACTTTGCCCGCGCCTATCTGGATTTACAGGACGAGGCAGAGATTAACTGGGTGATGATCCGCGCGGTGCTGGCCTCGGTGGCCGACACGGCCATCATTCCATTGCAGGATGTGCTGGGTCTGGGCAGCGCGGCGCGCATGAATCTGCCCGGTACGGTCAGCGGAAACTGGAGATGGCGGCTGCGTCCGGGCGCATTGACCCCGGAATTAAGCGCGCGGCTGCGAAGTTTGGTCACCCTTTACGGCCGGTAGATTGTAGCGCCGGTCTCCAGACCGGCTGTAGCGCGGACGTCCTCGTCCGCGTCTGTCCATAACTACTCACCGATTCACGCAGTCTGAGCACTAGCAGGAAACCAGGAGAATCCAATCCATGGAAAAACCATCCCGCAGCTTCTGGCAAATCTGGAACATGAGCTTCGGCTTCTTCGGCATCCAGTTCGGCTGGGGCCTGCAGATGGCCAACATGAGCGCCATCTACGAATACCTGGGCGCGCGCGCCGATCAAATCCCGATTCTATGGCTGGCCGCGCCGCTCACCGGCTTGCTGGTGCAGCCCATCGTCGGCCAAGCCAGCGACCGCACCTGGGGTCCGCTGGGCCGCCGCCGTCCATACTTCCTGGCCGGAGCGATCCTCAGTTCCTCGGCGCTCATCCTCATGCCGCGCTGCTCCGCGCTCTGGATGGCCGCCGGCCTGCTCTGGGTTCTGGACGCCAGCATCAACATCTCCATGCAGCCCTTTCGCGCCTTTGTCTCCGATCTGCTGCCGGAGTCGCAATGCACGCGCGGCTTCGCCATGCAGAGCCTGCTCATCGGCCTAAGCACGGTGATCGCCTCGGCGCTGCCCTGGCTGCTGACCAACGTTCTGCACCGCACGGAAACCCACCTCGCGGGAACGATCCCCTTCACCGTGCGCCTCTCCTTTTACCTGGGCGCGGCGGCCTTCCTCGGCGCGGTGCTCTGGACCGTCTTCACCACCAAAGAATATCCGCCGGAAAACATGGAGGAATTCCGCCGCCAAAAGACCGAGCGCGCGGGCGTTGCGGCGGCGGCCCGCGAAATCCTCCTCTCGATCCGCCAGATGCCCCGCACCATGCGCGAACTCGCCTGGGTCCAGATCGCCACCTGGCTGGGCCTCTTCTGCATGTGGCTCTACTTCCCGGTCGCCGTGGCGCGCAATGTCTTCGGCGCATCCGACACCAACTCTCCGCTCTACTCCGCCGGAGTCGAGTGGGCCGGCGTCTGCTTCGGAATGTACTCGCTGGTCTGCTTCCTCTTTTCCTTCGCGCTGCCGTGGCTGGCGCGCAACTTCGGCCGCAAGGCCACTCATGCCTTTTGCCTGCTCTGCGGCGGCCTGGGACTGCTCTCCGTGGCCGTGATTCACAGCAAGATGCCGCTCCTGCTCTCCATGACCGGCGTAGGCATCGCCTGGGCCAGCACGCTCTCCATGCCCTTCTCCATCCTTTCCGGATCGCTGCCCGAGGGAAAGACCGGCGTCTACATGGGAATCTTCAACTCCTTCGTCGTGATTCCAGAGATCACCGCCGCGCTGGGCTTCGGCTGGATCATGGGCCACCTGCTCCACAACAATCGCATCGCCGCCGTGGTGGCGGGCGGCGTCTTCTTCCTGCTGGCGGCCTTGCTGATGCAGCGCGTCGAGGATTCCCCAGTCCCAACAGCTTGACCCGGGCTACCCGCCGCTTATTGATCCGGTCCTGAAGAATTGCAACACATTAAGACTGTCATCCTGAGCGAACGGGGCCCCAAATGTTCTTCAATTTGGGGGTGGTGAGTCGAAGGATCCGCGGTTGCAATGATTGATTCCGTTCAAATACTTGAGGGCCGGATCAATAGGACTGGATCGACACAGATTTATGCGGCTTCTTTCAACAAATTGGCGACGGCCTCCGGATTGCGGGCGATCACGGTGAGAAAAGCCCGCGCCGGAGCGTCGGGGCGCTTGCGGGCCTGCTCCCAATCGCGCAGGGTTCCCACGGGGATGCGGTAGACCGCGGCAAAAGCCTCCTGCGTCAGGCCGAGCCGCTCGCGGAGCTTCTTCACGTTGGGAATATGAATGAAATCGGGCTGATCGAAAAAGCAGATCGGCGCTGCGTCAGGATCGTCGCGGACCGCGGCTTCAATCTCCTCGTCCGTGAGCGCTTCGACGGCGGCCCAGTCGGTATCCGTCTCAATCGGCGGATCGCCGGGATTATGCTCAACCGAAATAAAACCAGTGGTATTCACGTTTGTTTGCCTCTCTCACCGAGATGATGCGGATGATTTCATCACCCTCTGTCAAGGAAACTACCTCTGTTGAAACAACAACCAGCAGCGACCGCATTCCGCGCCCCATCGTGATGATTCGCTCTTCGCCATAGTCGAAACGATCATCCACCCAGAAATCCCGGCCCAGGTCTTCGAGTGCTGCAATCCCGTCCTCAAGAGATAAGCCATGCTTGCGCTTGTTGAGGAGATCTTTCGCCGGATCCCAAACGTACTGCATGAGAAAAGAATACGGCTAAGCCGTAGTTTCGTCAACAAGAATCAGTGCGGAATTCGCGGATACCGATGAAAAATAGTTGGGCTAACGGTAAAAAGTGGGCGTAGAATTGGAAAATTCTCAAGTACGCGCTTGGAGGGTATTTCCAGTGGGTACTGGACGCAGCCTGAGAAACGGAGGAAGTAACTGAGCAAACAACAGCGCTCCTCCCGTAGGGAGGGGACGAGAATTGCCCAGGATGAAATCCTGGGTAAACGTTAGCGCGAGAGATTCACGCCCCAGAGGGGCGGCAGGGCAATTGCATTTGAACTTCGCCTAACGCTCATCTTTGTCGCGATACTCA
>CAYVGW010000172.1:0-8532 GCA_964450895.1 uncultured Occallatibacter sp.
GCCTGAAAAAGAGCCTTGACAAAGCCGACGCTGTCATACACGGCGCTACTCATGCGAATCGGGAATATGCTCTAGTCGTTGTCTTCTCGCAGCCGCGCCAGAAACTGCTCCAGTTCTCTCCGGTTGACGCCATTCACCAACTCATTGAGTCCTTGGCGGGCCGCCTGGTCGTCGATGGGGATAAACTGCAGTCCCACACCGTCATTTCCCCATCGAATTGCGCGGCAATGCACGCAGGCAGACTTCTCGACATTGTTTTCGCCTTCGCTGTTTTTTTGCAGCGTCATCAGGACCAGAGTTCCGGGGTACCAGCGCTCTTCGGTGACCACATACAAGCCCGAGGAACTGATGTCCTTGACGTTATGCGCGGCCGGCGCGGCGCCGGTCCAATAATAGGCGGCCAGGCCGGAGGAGGCTTCGCGTGGAAATCTGCGCTTGTCGGGGGCCTTGCGCGGATCGGGAGACCACCATCGTTCGAGCCAGCTCTTGGGCGGACGGTGACTTTCCTCTACCGGACCCGCCAGACTCATCTCATAGATTCTGGCTGTTTTTGGGCGCTCTCTCCGGGGTCGGTCCTTTCCCTTGTGATCCTTCTGGGGGGCATCCTTCTCCGAACGATCCACTTCGGAGTCAATCCTGAGTGTGGCGTCTGTAGGGGAACGATCCTCCAGCTTCACTACGCCTGGGCCGCCGCTCCAGAGGGGTTTTCCGCGCAAGAGCACGGCGCTTTGCACACTGCTGATGGTGCTGCTTGTGCTGGAGAAGCGCTCCAAGCGGCGCTGCATCTCCTCGGCCGCGCACAGCACAAGCTGATCGCCGGGCTGGGTCTGCGAGGAATAGATCGAGTGCGTCGGCAGGGCCAGCACGCTGGCCGCATGAGGACTGGAGTCGGTGACGTGAAAGGTGGGAAATGACTCGACGACCTCGATGACCCGGCAATCCCCGTCAAGATAGATCAGGTCAAGAGGGACACGCATATTTGTATCGGGAATCCCTCGGAAGGGAGACATCCAGAGACCCTCGCCGGACTTCAGCGCAAGCCTTCCCAACTGTTCCTTGAGGGCTGCAAACGAAACGTCGGCGGCAGCAACCTCCAGGCCAAGAAAGCATTCGCGGGTCTGGTTATATGCGCAAAGTCTCTGTAAGTCCATTGAGCCTCTCGCCTCCAGCGAGAAACAGGTCATCGGGCCATCATCCACGGCCCTGGGTTGGGAAGCAACCTTCTTGGCTAGAAAACCTGACGGCACGGCAAACAGTCCATTCAGCCGTCAAAAAGGCGAGAATCTCTTGGCATGGAAGAGACCATCGCCTGAAATCCACGCAAATTCACACACACGCTCCCTGCCGCCGGGGGCATGCGGCACGGCAGTGCCCCCGGCAAGAGGGAAAACCAAGTCCTATCAGCACACCACACGCGGCTTCACCGCGCCGATAGCCAACCTTCCCATGGAAGTATTGCTACTTGGCCTTGGTGCGGCGGCGCTGGATCAAAACAAACAGAACGATAACCGCCAGTACGCCACAGACAACCTGAATGATCGTGGTAGTTTCCATATCGATTCCTCCTTCCTTCAATGATTGAGATCCTTTAACGATTGGATGATGGAAATCACGGCGGGTCCAAGAACAACGACAAAGAGCGACGGAAAGATGAACAGGACAAGCGGAAAGAGCAGCTTGATGGTTGTTTTGGCCGCCGCCTCTTCAATTGCCTGTACGCGCTGTGTTCTCAGCGTATCGCTATGCACGCGCAAGGTTCTGGCTATGCTGGTTCCGAACTGTTCGGCTTGCATCAGCATGGAGACCAGATTGCTTACGCAATCCACATCGGTACGTTCCGCCATGTGTTTCCAAGCTTCGCCGCGAGGGCGTCCGGCCCTCTGCTCGAGCACGACGACATACAATTCATCGCACAGCTCCGGCTGCGCCGCCTTCAATTCCACCGCGGTGCGGGCGGTGGCGTGGTCCAAGCTGAGTCCGGCTTCGATGCAGATCACCAACAGATCAAGCACATCCGGCAGTCCGCGGCGGACCGCCTTCTGGCGCTTTTTAATTTTGTTGGTAAGCCAGAAATCGGGAGTCAAAAAGCCCAGCGCGGCGGCGATCAGAAGAAGAAAAGGCCCTCCGAGACTCAGCAGTCCCGATGCCCATGCCACAATGCAGAGCACGATGGGAAGCAGAACCTTCGAGCCGTAGAAGACCTTGACCGCCGACTCATTGCGATAACCGGCGTGCTGCAGGCGCTGCAGGACAATCGAGACCTCGGCCTGGCTCTTGGGCAGAACATTCTCGAAGTGTTCGACCACGCCGCCGATGGACAGGCCTGTCTTCTGGATGGTGCTTAACAGGGATTTCTCTTTCGGTTGCGGATTGATGGCCTCGGAGATGCGGCGCAGCATCTCCTCGCGGTAAAACAGGAGCAGCCCGCCGCTGAGGATCATCAGGAAGACACCGATGAATGCCAGAATCACATAGAATGAATTTCCCATAAGGCCACCCTCAAACTTCCATGTTGACAATTTTACGAACGATAAAACCGCCAACCACCATCATTCCGAAGGCGACATAGAGCATTTTGATGCCAATCGGAGTCTTCCACAACAGGCTCACCATCTCCGGATTGAGGAAATACATTGCGATGCCCAGCACCACGGGAAGCAAGGTCAGCACCCATCCGGTCATGCGTCCTTGGGCGGTACGCGTCTGCACCTCCCGCTTCAGGCGGAAGCGCTCTCGAATCACATGCGAGGTTTTATCAAGGACCTCGGCCAGGTTACCGCCGCTCTCTCTCTGAATCATGATCGCGGTGATCACAATGCGCAGGTCTTGAAGAGGGACCCGGTTCAACATATTGTCCATGGCGGTCTTCATTTCCAGGCCATAGTTTTGTTCCTCGAAGCAAGCTCTGAATTCGCAGCCAATGGGATCAGCGCATTCACGCGCCACGGAGCCGATGGAGGCGATGAGGCTGTGGCCGGCGCGCATGGCGTTGACCATCAGATCCAGCGCCTCCGGCAATCCCTGTTGAAAGATGTTCAGGCGCTTGGTGCGTTTGTGGCGAACCCAGAGAAAGGGCAAAGCCCCTGCCAGCAACCCCACAGCCATGGCAATGAGAGCCGAGTCGAAGCGCAGATAAACCAGATAAGCCGGGGCCATGAAGCAAAGCGCGCAGCCGGCCAGCAGCCCCCCCGGGGTCCACTTGAGGTCAGCCTGGTAGAGCAGGGACTGGAGGCGGGGCGTGAGTTCAAATTGCAGCAGCTTGCGATTGAGCCAGGGAATGCTGCTCATCAACTGCTCGGCTTTGCGAATATCCAGGGCGGGACCGCGTTCTTCAGGGCTTTCGGTGGCCAGCGCGGAATCCAGCGTGGCATGCACCTGCTTGGCCTGCTCGGAGGCGCCGCTGCCGAGGGCAACAGCCAACAGCGCCACAAACGCGAAGACAAGCAAAAAGATAACGATGACAATCCAAACGCTCATAACCATGGCCCTCCCTTCAGCTCAATTGACCTGCGTTTCGCGCTCGAACAGAATCGGCGGCAGGACGATGCCCGATACGCGCAGACGTTCAAGGAACCTGGGGCGGATGTGGGTTGGCTGAAATACGCCAATGACCTTGCCATCGGGTCCAATCCCTTTTTTGGTGAAGTTGAAAATCTCCTGCATGCTGATGACGTTCTCTTCCATACCGGTAATCTCGGCCACGCTGGTCACTTTACGAGAGCCATCACTCATGCGGGTGGCCTGGACAATAATCGTAACGGCCGAGGCGATTTGCTGACGAACGGATTTTTCCGGGATATTCATGCCCATGGCCACCATAGATTCCAGCCTGGAGATGGCATCGCGGGGGGTATTGGCGTGAATGGTCGTCATCGAGCCTTCGTGGCCGGTATTCATGGCCTGGAGCATATCGAAGGCCTCCTCGCCGCGGGTCTCGCCCATGATGATACGGTCGGGGCGCATACGGAGGCAGTTGATCAGCAACTGGCGCTGTTTGACCGCGCCCTGGCCCTCAATGTTGGGCGGACGGGTTTCCAGGCGCACGATGTTTTCCTGCGCCAATCGCAGTTCGGCTGCATCCTCAATGGTAACCAAGCGTTCGTTGCGAGGGATGTACTGCGAGAGGATATTCAGAAGAGTGGTCTTACCGCTGCCGGTGCCGCCGGAGATGATGATGCTGATCC
Source organism: uncultured Occallatibacter sp. (assembly GCA_964450895.1). GTDB lineage: Bacteria > Acidobacteriota > Terriglobia > Terriglobales > Acidobacteriaceae > Telmatobacter. Next base: position 4,185 of record CAYVGW010000172.1, read on the forward strand.
GGGCTTTCACGGCAGAGGAGAGCACTTCCATCATCTCCGGCGAGACGCTCTTCAATTGCACCAGTTGATTGGCCGCCAGCGGTCCGGTGCCAAAGCGGCGAATCGACAGCGAAGGCCCGTCCAGCGCCAATGGCGGAATGATGGCGTTCACGCGCGAGCCGTCGGGCAGGCGCGCATCGACCATCGGCGAAGACTCATCCACGCGGCGCCCCACGCGGGAGACGATGCGGTCGATAATTTGCAGCAGATGGCGGTCGTCGCGAAAGGTCGTATCGACTCTTTGCAGCAATCCGCCTTTCTCCACGAAAACATGGTCTTTGTCATTGACCAGGATGTCGGAGATCTTTGGATCGCGCAGCAGAGGCTCCAGCGGACCGAGGCCAAAGACTTCGTCGAGCAGGTCAGCCTGTATCTTCTCCTGCTCGTCAAAGTTCAAAGGCACGCGCTGGTCAGCGATGATCTCCTTGACAATGCCGGCCACGGCCTGGCGCGCTTGACTGGAATTGACGCGCGAGAGCTTTTCCAGGTCCAGCTTGGAGATCAACGTCCGGTGAATTTCCGCTTTATACTTTTCCAGATTCAGAAGTTCCACGTCCAACCTTCCCAAGCGAACTGATTCTCATACACACACTACCATCATATTGCCAGCCTATAAAGCGGGAAACATGTGTGAAAGCTCTCATCCACCCAGAGCGAAGATTACATTGACGGTGGTTTCCACATCGACCGGCTCTCCGCTGAGCATATAGGGCCTGAATCGCCATGTTTTGACGGCGTCCAGCGCAGCCTGGCGCAACATGACCGGGCCACTGACCACCCGGGGACTCTCGATCGATCCGGTCTTGGAGATGGTGGCCTGAATCACCACAGTGCCTTGAACGCGAGCTGTTTTGGCGATGGGCGGATAGACGGGTGCGGTCTTCTGCATCAGCAATCCGACCGCGATGCCGGCCGAGATGCTCACCTTCAGGGGCGCGGCGACTTTCACTTTGGGTCCGGCTTGTCCGCCAAAGACGCTTCCGCTTGTGCTGGCGGCGCCCCCCAGATCGGCCGCGCCAAAACCTGCCGCGGGCGGCGCATCCTTTCCAGCCAGCGTCCTCAAATCACCGGAGATCCGCGAGGGCGCATTCAACTGATGGTCCATCATCTGCGCGTTGGCGCTATTCTGCCGCGGGGTATCCGTAGCATCACCCGCTGCCGCGGTTGTTGGGGCAACGGTGGTCGAGTCCGTGCTTGTTGGACTGGAGGGTGTCGGCTTAAACTCTGTCGATGAATTGCCGGCCGTCTGCGAGGCAACCGCTGGTTTCGGCGCGGTGGTGGCGGAGCGCATGCGGAGAACGCCAACGCCGCCGCCGACCAGCAGCAGCGCAGCAACTCCGAGGCCGATGAACAACCCCGTCTTCTTTTTGCCCTCTGGCTCCTCCACCGGAGCGGCCGCTTTCGCGGCCTGAGGTTTCGGCTGCGGATGAACCCGCTCAGCTTCCGTGTTGACCGGGGCGGGACGGCGCGGAGCGGGGCTGGGCGCCTTGGGCGCAACCGGCAAAACAGCGACGCGCGCCGTCACCGCTTTGGCGACCGGTTTGGGAGCGGCAACAGCGCCGGGGAATCCGTCGAATCCGCTCGGCTTGGCAGGCGGCGGCGCGGCTGGCGATTCCAAGCTATCCCATTCGCCGAAATCCGCAGGAAGTGTTGTGGGCGCATTCAATTCTAGTTCTTCTGGAGGTACCATTGACCGTCGGCTCCCTTCACGTAAGTAGCACCTTTGTAAGTGCGCGTTTCAAGTTTGCTCTGCTGTTCAGAAGCGTTGGCGCTGGGCTGTGTCTCCTGGGTGGCATCGGCGAGGTGGATGGAATTGGTATCGAAATCGGCCGTGTCCGGCATGAGCGACGCGATATTCGGCAACCCTTCCACGACAAGAGATACGGTGGCTTGTGCGGAAGTGTAGTCCTCGGTGTCCTTGGGGACGAAGGTTACAGAAAGTTTTTGCGTGCCCGCCGTCAGCACGTTGCCGATCGCGGGGGTATAAACAAAGACGCCGGGAACCAGAGCCGTGGCATTGAGTTGCGTGGCGCCGAGGGGGGTTCCGTAGGAAACCGCGGCTGGCGCGGGCCAGGTGATGAGGGGCGTTGCCTTGATAACGGTCAGCGAAACCTCCGCTTGGGCCGTGGCAACATCCGCAGTGTTCTTGGGCGTGAAGGTGGCCGTCAGCGTGTGAGTTCCCGCGGAAAGCACTTCTCCGGCTGCCGGAACATAGACAAAGCTGCCCGGGACCGACGCCTTCGCGTTGAGCTGGCTGGCGCCGAGCGCGGTGCCATAGGAGATGTCTACCGGCGTTGTCCAACTGATTGTCGGCGTAGCCTTGGTGACGGTCAGCGAGACGGCCGTCTGGGCGGGAGGAAAGTTGCTATCGGTGGGCGTGAAGAGTACCGACAGCGTGTGCGATCCTGCTGAAAGCATCTCGCCTGCCGCTGGCGTGTAGACAAACTTGCCGGGAACCGGCGCCGTCGCATTCAGTTGCGTGGCGCTGAGCGGCGAGCCCTGAGTAATCGGGGCCGGAGGCGTCCACATGATCACCGTCGGCTTGGCCTTGGTCACGGTGAGCGTAACGCTGCTTTGTACCGAGGCGCAGTCGGCGCTGTCGATGGGCGTAAAGTGGACCGACAGCGTGTGGGTTCCCGCCGGCAGAATCTCGCCGACCGCCGGGGTGTACTCCAACTTGCCCGGAACCGATGCCGTGGCATTGAGTTGCGTGGCGCTGAGCGCATCGCCGTAGGTAATGGCGGCCGGCGCGGGCCAGGTGAGGACCGGTGTCGCCTTGGTGACAGTCAAATTGATAGCGGCCTGCACTGGAAGGTAGTTCGTCGAGTCGGCTGGAACAAAGGTCACCGTGGGAGTATGCGTTCCCGCAGCCAGCACGGCGCCCACGGAAGGAATATAGGTGAATTTTCCGGGAATCGGCGCGGTGGCATTGAGCTGCGCGGCGCTGAGCGCGGTGCCATAGACAATCGGCGCGGGCTTTTGCCAGGAGACAGCCGGCGTGGCCTTGATGACGGTCAGGGAAACCGTGCCCTCCACGGAGGCAAAATTCGCCGAGTCGGCCGGTGTGAAAACCGCCGAAAGCGTCTGGACGCCGGCGGACGGCACGGCGCCGAGGGCAGGCGTGTACGTGAATTTGCCCTCGACCGGCTCAGTGGCCAGGGAGGCTGAATACATTCCCTCCCTGTCGGCGGGCGTGTAAACGAATTTTCCCGGAATCGTTGCCTCGGCATTGAGCTGAGTGGCGCTGAGCGCGGTGCCGTAGACAATCGGCGCAGGCTTGGACCAGACGACGGTGGGCGTGGCCTTGTTGACGGTCAGCGAAACGGTGGCCTGCGCCGTCGAGTAGCCCACGGAGTCGGCCGGAGTAAAGGAGACCGAAAGGGTGTGCGTTCCCGAGGGAAGCAACTCGCCTACGGCCGGCGTATATGCAAATTTTCCTGGAATCGACGCGGTGGCGTTGAATTGTCCGGCGCTGAGCGGAACGCCATAATGGATCGGCGCGGGCGCTGACCAGACGATCGCCGGCGTCGCCTTGGTGACGACCAGCGTGACGGTGGCCTGCGCCGTCGTGTAACCGGCGGTATCATTCGGCGTAAAGGCAACCGAAAGTGTATGCGTTCCAGTCGGCAGCATCTCACCCAGGCTGGGCGTGTAGACGAATTTTCCCGGAACCGACGCCATCGCGCGGAGCTGCGTGGTGGTGAGCGGCGTGCCATAAACAATGGACGCAGGCGTTGACCACGCGATTGCCGTAATTTCCTTCTCCACAACCTTGTTCTCGGCAGGAGCGATGGGAGCGGCGATGGGAGCGGCAACCGGAGGAGCGGGTTCACGGACCGGCTGGGAGGGAGCCTGCTGGATGTGCCATTCTCCATCCGTGCCTTTAACGTAGGTGGCGCCCTTGTAGGTGCGCGTTTCGAGCGGACCCTGCTGTGGGAGCGGGGCAGGCGGAGGCGCGCTAGGCGCGGGCCGCTTGGCCGGGGCCGGGGTGCGGTCCACGATCTTCTGCGGCAGTGCAACCTCCGCAGGCCGCGCTACGACAGGCTGATCCGGTCCAGGGCCCAATCCGAGCTGCGTGAAGCTCGAACTTTCATCGGGGGGCGAAGATCTGCCCGCAAGGCTGCGACTGAGACTCTTGAGACTGAATCCGGCTTTCTTCTCCTGAATCGCTGGCATACCAGCGGCTGTGCGGGTCATCTGCCGGATCAATCGGGAGATAGGCGAATCCTCCAGCGCCAGCGGAATGGCGGTGGTTTGCATGCGCCGCACGGCGGCATAGTCGTTGGGGATCTTCCACTGCGCCGGCCGC
>CAYVGW010000173.1:0-8521 GCA_964450895.1 uncultured Occallatibacter sp.
AAGGAATCAGGCTGAACCGCCGCTCAACTTTCAACTATGGATGGGACATCCTCCCGATGAGGGCAAAAAGCGATTCCCTGTTCCGGAATCTGGCAGAACGTCGTGGGTTATTTCGCGCTGCGCGAGGCAGAGATCTCTTGCAAGACTTTCGCAACTGTCAGAAGCATCCGCCAGAGTCTCTTGCTTCCGCCGCCCGGTACTCGATAAAACACAATCGATGGTTGAAGGCCTCGACTGCCAACGGAAAACGCACCACCGCATTGTCATTTTTTTGAATCAGGCTCTATTTGCCCCAAAAAGGAAAATGTTTACGTGTACATAGGAATAGTTTTGCGCATCTTCCAATTCATCCAGAAATAAGTTATTGAAAATAAAACGATAGATTTGGTGCTCAAATTGCTGATTTAGTATCAAACTCTTTCGAAACGCGCAAGGCGAGGACTGGGAATACCTCACTGGGCGCGGCCGACTCACGGCATCGCGGATTGAACAGGCTTATTGATCCGGCACGAATGTATTGCGAGATTGTCGCCGCAAAGCAACCGCAGGTCCTTCGACTCCGCTGCGCTCCGCTCAGGACGACAGATTTTTTTATATCGCAATCCTTTCAGGCCGGATCAATAATGGAGTGAACAGTGGGCGCAGGAGTCCTCTCTCTCCCTCGGGACCGAGGCGAATGCCCACCGTGCGATCATCAGGAGGAATCATGAAGAAGTTTGCTTTCGCATTACTTGCAATGGCAACGGCCCTTGTGAGCGCCCCTGCTGCTTTGGCAGGAAGCCTTTGCCCCAACGTTGCCTGGACTGGCGGAAGCAACGACACTGTCGTGACGGCTTCTGGGTCGTGCGGCGCCGTCACACTCTTCATACCGAATTCTGCGGCAGATGGGGCTTCTTTATACTGGGGTTCCAGTTCCTATGGCGCTACCGGTCTGACCGTTGGGAATCTTGCCAGTTTCAACACCTCAGTGAGCTTCAATCCGACTGGGGCCGGCGACCAGCCATTTTACGAGCTTGACTTTAGAGACTCCAGCGATTCATTGGGACAAGCAAGCGGTAGTGACACCATCCTCATGCTCGAGTTTCAATCCGGCAACGTCTCCGGCAACAATATGCTGCTCGATCCCAATGCAACGCTCTTTAACGTCCTTGACAACACCACCGGGGTGTATCTCGAGGGCGGACAATCGAACGCGCATACTCTGGCATATTGGCTCGCGCTCGACCCAAACCTCAGTAGCCTTCCTACCTGGGTTGGCATTGGAATGGGGGAGGGCGGCAGTGGTAAAGCAGAATCCTTGACCATCAACTCTGCAAACTACGCAGAATACGCTGCCACCCCAGAACCTTCCAGCCTGCTGCTGCTCTTCACCGGCATGATGGGTCTGGCGTTTGTCATCCGGCGTCCGGCCTGTTTCTGAATGGTTTCAAGGATGCGGGCTGAAGCGGTGACCCTCTTTACCGCTTCAGCATCCGTTCCCGGTCCACGAGGTTGCCGTCCAGGATGAGTCCCGAGATGCGGCGGGCATTCCAGATGTTCTGCGTGGGGTCGCCGTCGACAATGAGAATGTCCGCGCGGCGTCCGGGGGCGATCAAGCCCAGCTCATTCCATCCAAATTGCAAGCTGTAGTTGTTGGTGGCGGCGGCCAAGGCCTCGCGCGGGCTGAGGCCCAGCCGCACCAGCAGCTCCAGTTCCGTGTGCATGCCGATACCCGGCAAGGCGCCCCGGACCGGCGCGCCGGAGGCGGCCAGGTAGTGCGGATACGCGGCAAAAAGCGCCTCATTGATGCGCCATAGCCGCAACGCCGACTGTTCGGCCTTCTTGCGCTGACCCTCTGTAAAGTAGCGCTGCCCCATGGCGGGCAGCCGCCGCATCCAAGGCGAAAGCGGATAATCAATTTCGCCTGTAGAGCGATTGGTTGGCTCAGAGATGCGGGCCGGGTCCAACAGCGCGGCGGCAGGCTCCTTCCACAAGTCGCGATGATCCGGCAAAAGCGGAAAAAAGATGCTGAAGGTGGGCATCAGGGCGGCGTGGCGCCGGGCCAGAAAGCTGGCATACTGGCGCACTTGCAGATGGGTGGGAGGCAGATGCTCGGCGTAGTCGTAAGCCGTGGCCGCCGGCGGACCCGCAGAATCCTCCACCAGCGGCTGCTGGAGTTCGTCGGGAAGAACGCCCAGCTCATACCGGCCCATGTGCAACAGCGCGTCCACGCCGGCGTCGATGCCCACCTTGTAAGGCGTGGCGACAAACTCGCCGTAGGTGGCCAGGCCCATCTGATGCGCGCGGGCAATCACCCACTGGGCATTGGCGGCTGTGATGTTGTGACCCAGCCAGATGGCGCGCGTCCCCAGCCGCGCTGTGTCGTTGAGTTGGCGAAGCGTCTCTTCCGGGCTCAATTCACGGGGACGGTCCTGTTCCCTGAGCTTTTGCGCCCACTCCGGCCGCTTGGCCAGCAGGCTCCAATTGTCCGTCGAACCCACCGAATCTATCCGATAGAGATGAGGAGCAGGCGATGCGGCAAAATCAACCGCGCCACGTTGCGCATCGCTGACGGCGACCACCGTGGTCACGCCCATGTAGAGATAAGCGTCCGCCTGGCCCTGCGAATTCATGCCGGCAAAGCCGTCGATCAGGCCGGGAATGAGGTACTTGCCTGTGCAATCGATGACCCGCGCGCCTTTGGGAATGGTGACCGCCATCCGCGAGCCGACGTCTGCGATGCGCCCGTCGCGCAGAACGACGATCGCATCCGGCAGATCCTTCGCCGATCCACCCCAGTCGCTAACGTCCACCACTGTTCCGCCCACCAGCGCCAGCGGAACCTGGGACACGGAAGGCGACAGCTTGGGGGGAATAGAGGTTTGCGCCTGCGCCCCGGCTGCTTGAGCAGCCAGAACCAGCCCTAAAACGATTGATATGAGGCTACGCAACAGTCGCATAAGAGAAAGCAGTCTAAAAAGGATTGTCGCACATGGGCTTGGGGAAACGCCCGAAGATGATCCGTGAAGGAGTGAAGGAGTGAAATGGCAAAGGAGTGAGCCAGTATCCTCCGGCAGGACGGCGCTCGGCTCCGCCCCTCGAATTTCATCTCTCATCGAACGTTGCATCCACTCTTCACAAGAAATCCCGCCAAATGCTGGAACCGCCGCCCCCGCCGCCGCGTATCCTTCACCTAGCGCCCTCCCTCGGCGTCCAATCGTTATGCAGAGCTTCGCGGACACTCTCGGCCAGGTTTACCGCGCCATCATGGCGAACAAACTGCGCTCGTTCCTGACGATGTTCGGCATCGCCTGGGGCGTCGGCTCGCTGCTGGTGCTGGTGGGCCTGGGCGAAGGCTTCCGCTCGGGGCAGCACAAAAATTTCGCTTCGCTGGGCAATGACCTGGTATTGATGTTCAATGGGACGATCCCGGCCCTCGCCAACCAGCACACCGGCATGCGCCCCTACCAACTGACGCTGCGCGACGAAGAGGAGATGCGCCAGTTGCCGGAGTTGCGCAGCGTAACCGCTGAACTCTCCCGCTCGGACCTCTACGAGGTGAGCCAGTGGAGCAACACCTCCGGCCACGTCACCGGGGTCCAGCCCAACTGCACCGTGGTGCGCAACATTCCCATGGGCCAGGGGCGCTTTCTGAGCGACGCTGACCTGCGCGAGAATCGCCATGTCGCGGTGCTGGGGCAGAAGATCGCACAGACCCTCTTTCCCGGCCACCCCATTCTGGGCGAGACCATTACCATCAACGGCACCGGGTTCACGGTCATCGGACTGGTTGAGAAGATTGGCCGAGGCAACAACACTTGGGACGATCAAAAGATCTATTTGCCGATTACAACAATGCAAGAGCTTTATCCGCTGAAAGGCAGCAACATACCCCACGATGCGGTTTTTTCGCTGCAATACCAGCCTGCCATCAAGGGCGAGGCAACAGCCGCCGTGGCCGCGGTACACCGGGTAATCGCCCGAAACCATGGCTTCGATCCCAGCCTGACGGACGCCTTCGATGAGTGGGACACCATCAAGGAAGAGAAGATGGTCGGCGCGATCTTCGACGCCATGGATGTTTTCCTGGGGGGTGTGGGCATTGTGACGCTGGGCCTGGGCGCGGTGGGCATCATCAACATCATGCTGGTCTCGGTGACCGAAAGAACCCACGAGATCGGGCTCCTGAAGGCGTTGGGAGCCACCAAACGCACCGTCCTGGCGCAGTTCTTCTGGGAGGGGCTTCTGCTGACCGGCATCAGCGGCTGCATCGGCATTGTGATCTCCTGGGCATTCATGTGGCTCTTGCAGCAGTTTCTGACCGATAAGATGCCGGGCTGGGATCCTCCCAAGCTCGTTCCGTGGTCAGCCGCGCTAGCCGTGGTTTCGCTGACGCTGAGCGGCATCGTGGCAGGCCTCTATCCTGCCAGCAAAGCCGCTGCTCTCGATCCTATCGAAGCGCTAAGAAGAGAATAAGGAGGCAGTGATCAATGAGCGGGTTTCTACTCTACGAAGAAGTTGTAAATGGTTGATCTATCGCGTCTGGAGTGGGTTTTGCACCGTCCCTACGGGACTCCGGTGGCTTTGTTGGTTACGCTCACCCCGCGTTGAAACGCGGGGCTAATAACCATTGCGCCTACGGCGCGGGCGGTAGGCTGCTACTGTCCACTGTCCATTGACAACTGATCACTGACAACTGATCACTGACATCTGATCACTGACAACTGATCACTGACAACTGATTACTGACATCTGATCACTGACAACTGATCACTGACAACTGATCACTGACAACTGATCACTGACAACTGATCACTGACAACTGACTTCTGACCACTGGAGGCAGCCATGCTCAAAGACATACTCGGCCAGGCCTGGGAAGCCATGCTGTACAACCGCCGCCGCACGGCGATCACCATGATCGGCATGGCGTGGGGCATTGCCACGGTGGTGCTGCTGCTGGCCTACGGTGCGGGCTTCAGCCATGCCATCCAGGCTATCTTCGCTCAATGGGGAACCAACACCATCGGCATCTTTCCCGGCCGCACCAGTGAGCAGGCAGGCGGAGACAAGGCCGGCGCAAAGGTCCGCTTCACCCTCGACGATGTGGACCGCCTCGAAGCCAGCGTCCCAGGGATTACCCATATTTCTCCCGTCGTCTACCACGATTCCACTGTCCGCAACGAACTCCACACTTATACCTGGACCGTCGCCGGCGCTCGTCCCACTTACCAGGACATTATCAAGCTGGATGTCGATCAGGGGCGCTTTTTCAACGGCGCCGAGGATCAGCAGCGCGCCCACGTCTGCGTCCTCGCCTCCGAGGCCAAGACAAAGCTCTTCTCAGGCGAGTGGGCGGTGGGCGAGACCATCCGCCTGGATGGCGTTCTCTTCACCATCGTCGGCGTTCTGCAACCCAAGATGCAGGAAAGCGAAAGCGACATCAACCGCACGATTTATGTACCCCTCAACACCATGAGCGATCTGGTGGATACCAAGTACCTGGGCGGTATCTGGTTCAGCTATCACGGCGACTATATGCAGATCGAAAAGATTCTGCGCGAAACCCTGGGCGCCGCTCATCATTTCCGCCCTTCGGATCATGAGGCCATTCATGTGGCCAACCTGATGAGTCAATTGGAGCAGTTCAATATCATTACCATTGCCCTGCAGGTGCTGCTCTCGCTGGTGGGCGCGCTCACCCTGGGCATCGCCGGCATCGGCCTGATGAACATCATGCTGGTGGCCGTGCAGCAGCGCACCCGCGAGATTGGCATCGAAAAGGCCTTGGGCGCGCAACGCCGCCACATCCTCACGCAGTTCCTCGCCGAGGCCATGGCCATCACCACCGTGGGCGGCATGGCGGGCATCACGCTGGCCTACGCGGTTTCATTGATGGTCGGCCGCATCACGTTTTACAGCGCGCTGGCCAAAAACGCCGAGGCCGCGGATATTCGCCTGCTCATCTCGCCCTCCTCGGTCCTCATCGCCACCGGTATCCTCGTCTTCACGGGCCTCATCAGCGGCATGATTCCGGCGATCCGCGCGGCGAACCTCGACCCGATTGAGGCGCTCAGGTATGAGTGACAGTTCTCAGTTCTCAGTTCTCAGTTTTCAGCTCTCAGTCGCCCGCGCCGTAGGCGCAACGGTTATTAGCCCAGCGCTTCAGCGCTGGGTTGGCGCAACCAGCAATACCTCCGGAGTCCCATAGGGACGGCGCGATTTATGCTGTGCAACCCAGCCATTTGCGTCTTTTGTGAATGGCTGGGGAAAGAGGAATCTTCAAAAGTCCCTTGGTTCATCGCACTAAACCGGTGGCAGCGCATCCACCACCGGCACACCGGCGGGCGGTGCAAAATGGAACATCTCTGCCGGAATCGCCACGTTTGGCTGCTGGGCGGTGAAGGTGAAGCGGGTCAGCGCGCCGTCGGTTTCTTCGATCTCGATGGCGGTGATGGTTCCGTCGGCGGTGACGGTGAGCGTAAGGCGCGCCACGCGCTTCTCCTGGCCTTTGGGCTGGCCGGTGAGGGTGAATTGGCTGTTTGAGGCGGTCTTTAGGGTAAGGCTGGTCAGTTCCTTTTCCAGCTCCGTGTGGCCGAGCAGAAAGCGCAGGGGTGAGCGCAGGTCGTCGAGCTGTTTGGCCGGGATGCGCTGGACTTGAGAGTCGCCGCGGGCGTAGAACCAGGCGAACTTTCCGTCGAGCAGGAAAAGCTTGCCGGCGGGCTGAGTGTACTCCCAGCGCATCCGCCCCGGCTTCAGCAGCAGCAGCGTCCCGCTCTCGGTGCGCCGCATCCCCATGCCCTCGTAGCTCTCCGTGAAGCCGGCGCGGAGGGAGTGAAGCTGATTGTAGTGGCGATCCACGCGCTGGGCTAGGTCATGCGCGGCGGGCGAAGGCTGCTGAGCGCCGCAAAGGCCAGCCGACAGCAAAGCGGCGGCCAGAATCCAGCCGCCGCGCCGCAGATTGATTTTCGCTCTCATTGAACCAGTTGTGTGCAATTCGTCCCGCCTGTTGGATCAGACTCAATCACGCCACTCTCGTCGCTACAGAAGCCCGTGTTGCCGGTTTTGCCGACCGTCTGCGGCACGGCGGTGATTGTGAAGCCGGTGATGCGATCTATTCCTTTGATTGTCACTTTAGTACAGGTGCGTATTTTGAAGATGTAGCCATCCTTATAACCAGAGGATAAGTCGCTCTTCAGCAATTGTGCCGCTGCTGGAGTGGGCGCACCCGCGTTCGGATCGCCTCCCAGAGCTGCCAGCGTGCAAGTGTAACCTTTGATCGGATAATTCTGCTGGTATATTGACTCCGCTATCTGAATAGCCTGGATCGACAGTATAGCCGCGTGTTCGTTGGCATGTTTTCTTGTACTGCTCAAGGTGGTAAACGCCAACGATGGCAGGACGAACGCCATTAGAAAGAAGAACACGCCCACCCCTACCAGCACCCAACACCAAACAGGCACACGCCGCTTGTCTGGCGACGGCAGCCAGCTCAGAAATGCCGGTTGGGGCACACCCTCCGCAGTCTCCGGCGCATCAAGGAGCGCTGTCCCATCGAGCTTGCAAAAGGCGTGATCGGCAGGTAAAACCGTGCTGCAAACCTGACGTCTCTTCATGGCTTACCTCTTGCTCCCGCGAACAGGATTACCAAGCGAAGCGTTTGATCAAAAACAGCAAGTTAGCCACCGCATCGCGGTGATAGCGAGTTAGCGAGTTGGCGTCAGCTCATCCAAGCCGTAACTCGATGCAGCGAGTCGGACTGCTCCTACTGAACCAGTTGTGTGCAATTCGTCCCGCCGGTGGGGTCGGATTTGATGCCCGCGTCATCGGCGCAGAAGCCGATGTCGCCGGTTCTTCCCAGGGTCTGTGGAACGGCGGTGATGGTGTAGCTGGTCACTCGGTCGGAGCCGCCGGCCGTCACCTTGGTGCAGTTGCCGATGGAGAAGATGTAGCCGTCCTTGTATCCGGAGGTGAGATCGCTCTTGAGCAATTGCGCGGCTGCCGGCGTGGGCGCGCCGGCGCTCGGCTCGCCGCCCAAAGCCGCCAGCGAGCAAGTGTAGCCGATTGCCCCGTAGTTCTGCAGGTACATGCTCTCCGCCATCTGGATGGCCTGGATCGACCTCATCGCCGAGATCTTGTTGGCGCTCTTGCGGAAGGCGCCGACGGTGGGGATGGCCAGCAGGGTCAGGATCACGATGATCGACATGACGATCAGCAATTCCATCAGGGTGAAGCCGTTGGGTTCGACGGCGCGGCGGCGGCGAGATTTCCAGTTCTTGCAACTCATCATGATTCCCATTCCTCTGCGGGCGGCAAAAAATTCCACCCCATCCGAGAAAATCCTACAACGTATGGACGCGAAAGGGAAATGGAACGCTCGGAACAGTGGTCAGTGGTCAGTGAACAGTGGTCAGTTTCATCCTTGTGGCGCGAACAGTTGAGGCCGTCCAAAAACCGCTTGACATACCACTAAAGTTGAGAATAATTCCACTGACCACTGACCACTGACCACTGACCACTGACCACTGACCACTGACCACTG
>CAYVGW010000174.1:0-8462 GCA_964450895.1 uncultured Occallatibacter sp.
CGGGGATTCGCGCTTGGCCCACCACTCGTGGAAGCTCTCGGCAGGCAGGCCGCGCAGGTCGCGGGTCTGGGTCCACTTGCCGCCGACGCTGGGCAGCCAGTGAATCCATCCATCCTTGGCGGTGAAAAGCTTGAGTCCGAGGCGGCCAAGCCATTGCGCGGCATGAAAGCGGCTGGCCTCCGCAAAGAGCCAATTGGCGACGCGCAGGCCGAGGTACATGGGGTCGAAGAAGCGCAGCGCTTGTGTGCGCTGCTGGTTGACGACTTGAGAGCGCAACTCCAGCAGCACTTCAGGAATGTTGATCTTCACCGGGCAGACTTCGTAACATGCGCCGCAGAGCGACGAAGCGTAGGGCAGCGATTGGGCGTAGTGCATCTGCATCAGTTGCGGCGTCAGGATCGCGCCGATGGGGCCTGGATAGACCGAGCCGTAGGCGTGGCCGCCGGTTTGCCGATAAACCGGGCAGGTGTTCATGCAGGCCGCGCAGCGAATGCACTTGAGGGTCTGCCGCTCCTTGGTCTTGTTCAGGATCGACGAGCGTCCGTTGTCCAGCAGAATCACATGGAAGCGCTGCGGTCCGTCGCCGGGAGTGACGCCGGTCCAGAGCGAAGTGTAGGGGTTCATGCGCTCGCCGGTGGCCGAGCGGGCCAGCAGTTGCAGCATCACTTCCATGTCCTGGTAGCGGGGCAGCACCTTCTCGATTCCGGCGATGGTGATCATCGTCCGCGGCAGAGTGAGGCACATGCGGCCGTTGCCCTCGGATTCGACGACGGAGACCGCGCCGGTCTCGGCGATGAGGAAGTTTGCGCCGCTGATGGCCGTGGGGATGGAGAGAAATTTCTGCCGCAGGAAGGCGCGAGCGGCGTTGGTCAGCTCCTTGGGGTCGTCGGAGAGCTCTTTGCGGCCCATCTTCCGCGCAAAGATCTCGCGCACCTGGCTGCGATTGACGTGCAGCGCCGGAACCACGATGTGCGAAGGCTCCAGCTCACCCAGTTGCAGGATGATCTCGGCCAGATCGGTCTCGAAGGGATCGACGCCGCTGGCCTTGAGGAAGGGATTCAACTGAATCTCGGCCGAGGTCATGGTCTTGATCTTGATGACTTCGCCGGCCTTCTCTTCGCGCAGAATCTCCAGCGTGATCTGGCGGGCCTCTTCGGCGTCGGCGGCCCAGTGGACCGTGCCTCCGGCGGCAGTGCAGCGCTCCTCAAACTGCTCCAGGTAGGCGCCCAGATTTTCCAGGGCGTGGGAGCGGATGGCCGAGGCTGCTGTGCGCAGCGCTTGCCAGTCGGATTTTTCGGCGACGAGACGAGCGCGCTTGGTCTGAATTACGTCAATGGCGTGGGCCACATTCTTGCGCAGTTGCGGATTGCGCAGCACCGGCAAGACGGCCTTGGGGAATGGAAGCGCCTTGCGGGGATCAAGCTCGGCGTGCATGGCGGCGTGGCTCATAGCGTCGCCTCCGCTGGGGTGTCTTCCGTGCTGGCTAAAATCTGCGCCAGGTGAATCGTCTTCATCCCGGCGTACTGGCGGTGCATGGCTCCGCCCAGGTGCATCAGGCAGCTATTGTCGAGGGCCGTGCAATACTCCGCGCCGGTGGCGATCACGTCTTGCAGCTTGACGGCCAGCATCGCCGAAGAGACCTCCGCATTTTTCACCGAGAAGGTGCCGCCAAAGCCGCAGCAACGGTCCACGTTGGGCAGCGGCAGCAGCGTCATTCCGCGCACCTTGGCCATCAGCCGGTAGGGGCGCTCGCCCAAATGCAGCGCGCGCACTCCGTGGCAACTGGCGTGATAGGTGACGCGATGGGGAAAGTACGCGCCCACGTCCTCGACGCCGAGTTTGTCGATCAGAAATTCGCTCAGCTCGAAGACGCGCGGCAGCAGCGCCTCGAAGTCGCGGCGCAGCTCCGGAGTGCCCAGCTCCTCAATCAGCCCGGGGTACTGGTCGCGCATCATGGCCACGCAGGAAGAAGAGGGCACGACCACGGTCTCCGTGTCTTGATAGAGGCGGATGAAGCGCTTGGCCTGGGAGAAGGCCTCGCCGCGGAATCCGGTGTTGGCGTGCATCTGGCCGCAACAGGTTTGCTGGGGATGGAAGTCCAGCGTAACGCCTAAACGCTCCAGCAGGCGCACCACTGCCCTGCCCGTCTCCGGGTAGAGCGTATCGTTGTAACAGGTGATAAAAAGCGAAGCGCGCATCTGGCCACCGGTTGCCGCTGAATCAATGCTTGAAGAGCAATAGTATTCGATAGAAGTATAATTTGTCTATTGCATTTTTCAACTGATCTTTTGGTGCCCCCAGGGCAATCGTATTTGGATTTGGAATCTAGAGAATGATCGGTTTTGAAAGGGCACGGCTTCAGCCGTGCCGATTGCGAGGGGAAAAATGCACCGGCTTTAGCCCCTGAGGGAAGGTTTTAGCTTCACAAACCATCCCTCAGGGGCTAAAGCCCAGAATTTTCTGCCTACTTTGCGGCACGGCTAAAGCCGTGCCCTTTCAAAGCGACAAATTTCAATCCAAATGCGATTGCCCTGTTGGCGCCCCACCCTCGTCGCGTTTCTGTTTTTGCGGTTAGGGTGGGAGACCGTGAACCTCAACCAACCGACTTGCAGGCGTTGCGGATGATGGTCATGTATTCGCGCGCGGTCTGGGTAATCAGCTCCGGCTTGCCGTCG
This sequence comes from uncultured Occallatibacter sp., assembly GCA_964450895.1. GTDB lineage: Bacteria > Acidobacteriota > Terriglobia > Terriglobales > Acidobacteriaceae > Telmatobacter. Next base: position 2,676 of record CAYVGW010000174.1, read on the forward strand.
GCGATGGCCTGGGGGTTGACCAGGTCGCCGCCTACGCCCAGAGCAAAGGCTCCGGCGGCCAAGAACTCCGCTGCCGTGGAGAGCGAAACGCCGCCGGTGGGGATCATTTCGATCTGCGGCAGCGGCGCCTTGAGGGCTTTCAGATACCTGGCCCCGCCCAGCGCGCTGCACGGGAAGACCTTGACGACATCCGCCCCGGCCTCCCAGGCAGTGACGACTTCGGTCGGCGTGAGCGCTCCCGGCATCACAGGCACGCTGTAGCGGCGGCAGATTTCGATGGTTTTCACGTTCAGAGAGGGACTGACGATGAACGCAGCTCCAGCCAGCATACAGGCCCGCGCGGTTTCCGGGTCGAGGACCGTGCCCGCGCCGATGAGGATGCGCCCGTTGGTCTCATTCACTAACTGGCGGATCACTTCGATCGCGCCAGGAACCGTCATGGTAACTTCCAGCACGGTAACTCCGCCGGCTTCGATAGCCTTGGCCAATGCCAGCGCTTCGTCAACCGAGTCAGCGCGAAGAACCGGCAGCAAGCCAATTTCACGAATGCGCTTCAGTACGTCTTCCTTTTTCATCCGTTCAAATATCTCCAAAGATCCACTTTACAAAAGATCCGAAACCTTCAACGCATCCATATCATCGTAGGCTTGATTTTCGCCGCCCATGCCCCAGCAGAAAGCGTAATTGCTTGTCCCAACGCCGGAGTGAATCGACCAGCCGGGAGAAACAGCGACCTGCTTGTTGGCGATGATCAAATGGCGGGTCTCCTGGGCCGGCCCCATCATATGAATTACGCGCTCGCCCTCCGCCACGTCGAAGTAAAGATAAATCTCCGAGCGCCGGCTATGAGTATGCGAGGGCATGGTGTTCCATACGCTTCCGGCGGCTAACTGCGTGTAGCCCATGACGAGCTGGCTGCTGCGAATTCCGTCCAGATAGATGAACTTCCTGATCTCCCGCGCATTGGCGCTCCCGGCCGAACCCAGCTTGACCGAGGATAGATCAGCGCTGCGCGCCAATTGCATGGGATAAACCGCGTGGGCGGGATAACTCAGCAGATAAAACTCCGCCGGGTGGCTCAGGTCCGCGCTGGCAAAGATAACTTTCTCATGGCCGCGGCCAATATAAAGGCCGTCCAGCCGCTTCAATTCGAAAACCTGGCCGTTGACCGTGACCGAACCAGCGCCGCCGATATTCAGAACGCCCAACTCGCGCCGCTCGAGAAAATACGCGGCCTTGAGCAGGTCATAGGTGGGCAGGCGCAGCGGCTCTTCCAGCGGAACAGCCGATGCGATGACAGCGCGGTCCAGGTCAACATACGTCGCGCAGATCTTTCCGGGGTGAAAAAGATCGCTGAGCAGAAAGGTTTCGCGCAACTCAACGGTCGTCATGGTGCGATAGCGAATCTGATCCGCCATTTGCAGAAGCTTCATTTCAAATTCCTCCGAAAAAATCGCTTTCATCCGATTTCACAGATTCCAATACTTAGACCACTGGAAATGGCAATCAACCATGAACAAGCGCGGGCGAGGCCGCTCCCGCTACAGCCGCCCAGGAGGCCGGCGCAACAATCGCGCGATCCCCCATTCACGCGGTCACGGCCCATCACCGGGAAATTCGCGCAGCGCCTCCGGCCATGACGCGGGTCACTTCAGCAAGGCTGGCCGTGCTGGTATCTCCCGGCGTCGTCATGGCAAGCGCGCCGTGGGCCACGCCGCACCTTACCGCCCAATCAATTCCCTTCCCTGCCAGCATACCGTAGATAAGTCCGGATGCGAAGGAGTCGCCGCCGCCGACGCGATCCAATATCTCAAGATTCCTCTGCGGCACATGGACGATTTCGCCAGCGTGCAGGGCAATCGCGCCCCACGCATTTTCGCTGGCCGAGTGCGCGGTCCGCAAAGTGGAGGCGATGACCTTCAGATTCGGATAGGCGGCGGATAACTCATGGAGCATTTTTTCATAACTAGCGATGGGAAGCTCGTCGAAACTTTCACTCACTCCTTCCATTTTGACGCCCAAAACGGCGGAAAAATCCTCTTCATTTCCGAAGAGAACGTCAACTTTTCGTACTAACTCACGATTGACTTCCCGCGCCTTGTCTTTTCCGCCGATGGCCTTCCACAGCGATTCGCGGTAATTCAAATCGTAAGAGACGACGGTTCCCGCGGCCTGCGCCGCATCCATGGCTTCGGCCGCGACCTGCATGGCTGTCACCGAAAGCGCGGCAAAGATTCCGCCGGTGTGCAGCCAGCGCGCGCCCCGCGGCGGGGCAAAGATCGCCGGCCAGTCGTAATCGCTGGAGGCAAGCTGCGAGACGGCGGTATTTCCGCGGTCCGAGCAGCCAAGGGCGGCTCGGACGCCAAAGCCTCGCTCCGTGAAGTTGAGGCCATTGCGCACCAGGCGGCCAACGCCGTCGTAAGGCTTCCAGCGGACCAGATCCTGATCGACGCCGCCTTGCAGCATGAGGTCTTCCACCAGCCGTCCCACAGGATTGTCTGCCAGGGCGGTGGCAATGGCGGTGCGCAGCCCAAAGCAGCGGCGCAGCCCGCGCGCCACGTTGTATTCGCCGCCACCCTCGGAGGCGCGAAAGGAACGCGCGGTATGAATCCGGTCGTCGCCCGGATCGAGGCGCAGCATCACTTCGCCCAAACTCACACAATCCCAGCGCGCCGCACCGGCCGCTTTCACATTCAACTGTTCATTCATGGCTTTCTCACTGTGAAAATTCCAAACTCGGATCAGAGGCCCGGGTAGTGCGCCGCAAGAGCATCCATAGATAGAATAGGCTCACCACCAGCAGGATCAGCGAGGCGGAGCGGGTCAGCAGGAGGGTGAGCAATCGCGCGGAGAAGCTGGCGGTGTCGAGATGCAGGAATTCGGCGAGGCCGACGAGTGCCGCCAACGGGATATCACTGGTAAAAACCAGTCCTGAAGCCGTGACCAGCATAGCCAAGCGGCGGGTTTTTCCACCCTCGGCTGTGAGCATGGCGCAGGCGGGAATGGTGAGCAGCAGCAGTTTTGCATCCCACGGCTTGTGGTACGTGACCAGCATGGTGAGCGGGGCGACGGTGGCCAACGCCAGCCACGCGTTGCGCGGCGAGAAGCGATTGCGCAGGGTTTGAAGGGCGGCGGCCAGCAGCATTACGGCGCAAATCAGGTAGCTGAGCGGATTGTAGAAGCGCGGATCGTCGCGGAAGATGGCGATGGCGGCTTGCAGATCGATGACCATGGCGGCGCTGTGGGCGTTGACGGAGGCGGGTCCGGGTTCATTGATGCCGCCGCGCGCCGAGATGACGGCGAGGTTCTCCTGCCAGTCCTGAAGCCAGTGGGGCGCCACGCTGGAGAGCCACAGCAAGGCTGCAAGGCCCAAGAGGCCGGTGATGAGCAGGGATTGCAGCGCGCGCTTGCGATAGACGCCGCCCATCAGCAGCAGAAAGAGCCAAACCAGCCCGGCGTCGTGGGGCTTGATAGCCAGACTGAGCGCCAAGGCGAGAATGCCGGCGGGGACAAAGCGCTCTTCCAGAAAGCACCAGACAGCAATTACGCACAGGCCGACGACGATGCCCGCCGTATTGCCGGAGCTAAAGATCATTTCGCTGTTGACCAGCAAGATGCAAACCAGCCAGAGCGTATCGGTCGGCGCGAAGCGGGCGCCTAGCTCCCAGATCAGCAGAGAGGCCAGCAAATAGACTCCTGTGAGGACGGCCATCCACAGCACGTGCGCCGGCCCCCAGGGCAGCATGGCAAAGGGGGCAGTCAGCAGCAGTGTGGTGGGGACATTGACAAAGAGCGTCACGGCCTGGCGGGACTCGTTCGTTTGCGTGGGCAGAGCGCGGCCCTGGTTCCGGTAGACCGACTCCACCTCCTGGACGTTGTAAGGATTATGATGCTCGATCAGGCAGCGGGATCCGATGTAAATGGCCCGGAAGTCCACCCACTGATAACCGTGGCTTGCACTGGAAGTGCCCCAAAAAATGGAGATACCGCTAGCCAGCATCATCCAGAGCAGAGCAATTCGCCGAGTCTTTGCCATCACGAGCCACATCCCCATCAAGAACAGCGCAACAGCCGAGAGAAGTCAGAACAATCTTGATATGAGTCTATCGAATCCATCAGGAATCGGCGCAAGGTTGCGCATTGTCCTGCTCCTTTGCCTCACTCAGGGTGAGGTCATGGCGCAGATAGGCCCATAGATAAAAAACCGCCACCATGAGCAAGGCCAGCGAGGCAGGCCGAATCAACAGAACGGTCAGAACTTTGCCGAAGAAGCCGGTTTTGTCCAAATACATCTGCTTGGTAAGAATGCTCAGAATGGCCAGTGGATAATCGCCGGTAAAGAGGATTCCCGCGGCAGTGACCAGCAGAGCCGCACCTCGCCGCCGTCCGCCTTCAGAGCACAACAGCGCGCAGGCGGGAATGGTGAGCAGCACGAGCTTTGCATCCCAGGGGCGGTGATAGGTTGCCAGCATGGTGAGAGCGGCCGCCGAGGCCAGCGCGAGCCAGGCATTTCGATGCGTGAATTGCGACCTGAGCGTACGCGCGGCCCAGGCCAGCAGGAGCGCGCCGCAAACGAGATAACTGGCAGGATTATAGAAATGCGGATCGTCGCGGAAGATACTGATGGCGGCTTGCAGATCGACAACCGCGCTGGCGCCGCGACCCTTGAGGGAATCCGGTCCTGGTTCATTGATGCCGCCGGGAGCGTTGATGGCCGCCAGATTGGATTGCCAGCCGGCAACCCAATGCGGCGCAACATGAGAAAGCCAAATGAAAGCCATCAAGCCCAAAAGGGCGGTAATCAGAAGGGATTGCAGAGCGCGCTTCCGATTGACGCCGCCCGCCAACACAAAATAGAGCCAGACAAAGCCCACATCATGGGGCTTGATGGCCAGGCTGAGGGCAAGACACAGGATACCGGCCGGCACAAACCGGTCCTGTAAAAAACACCAGACGGCAATCACGCACAGGCTGACCACAATTCCGGCGGTGTTTCCCGCGACGAAGAAACTCACGCAGTTGAAAAGCAGAAGGATCGTCAGCAAAAGGGAGACATCGGGCGCATAGCGAGCGCCCAGACTCCATATCAGGATGGCGGCCAGAAGGTAGGCGGCAGCGGTGAAGGCGATCCAAAGCCAATGAGCCACACCCCAGGGCAGGAGGGCAAAAGGCGCAACGAAGAGGAAGGCCGTGGGCACATTGACATATAAGACGACGGCCTGGTGCATGGCGGGCGTCTCCGCGGGGCGCTGCCCGCCATCGGCCCGATAGACGCTCTCCAACTCGCTTATGTTGTATGGATTGTGATGCTCGATCAAGCATCGCGTTCCATAGTAGACGGCGCGGAAATCCACCCACCCATTCCTCGGAGCAATCCAACTGCCCACCAGGATGGTCAATCCGCCGATGGACAGGATCCAAGCCAGGGCATTGCGCTGCGATTTCGTCATGGTCATGCTCTCTCCGCGCCCCACTTCCAGTATGCCCAAAGATAAAGGCAGGGTTCGCCTGGATTCAAACTTTAGCGGGCTAACAGCCTGTGGTGAAAGTCGAAAATCCCGAAAACCTTCCCTCAGGGGCTAAAGCCCACTTTTATATCAGTATTTTGCGGCACGACTGAAGTCGTGCCCTTTCAAAACCTGACTTTTACCACAGGCTGCTAACAGCCTGTGGTGAAAGTCGAAAATCCCGAAAACCTTCCCTCAGGGGCTAAAGCCCACTTTTATATCAGTATTTTGCGGCACGACTGAAGTCGTGCCCTTTCAAAACCTGACTTTTACCACAGGC
>CAYVGW010000175.1:0-8298 GCA_964450895.1 uncultured Occallatibacter sp.
AGCTGGGTGGCCCAGGTGCCTCGCCTTTGGGCACCTGGGATTCCATGAACACCAGCAGGCCGGTTTTGTTCTATCTCGACATCCGCAGTGATTTCGTTGTAAGCTATCCATCGATGCCGAGCGGACTCATTCGATACGAACACACGGGGAATTTTCACTTCCTCACGTTCAGTTGCTATCACCGGTTCCAGCATCTGAGCACGGCGGCGGCGCGTGATCTTTTCGAGGATGCGCTGGAACGGGTGCGCCAGCGTTACCACTTCGTTGTGGCTGGATATGTTGTCATGCCGGAGCACGTTCATCTGATGATCGGCGAGCCGGTCAAAGGCGCGGTTTCCGGGGTGATTCACGCGCTCAAGCTCTCCGTGGCGATGCGCCGCGGGGAGCGGCCTTTCTGGCAAGCTCGCTACTATGACTTTTTGGTGCATAACGAAGAGAAGCGGGTCGAGAAACTTCGTTACATGCACCGAAACCCGGTGGTGCGCGGGTTGGTCGAGAAGCCGGAAGAATGGGCGTGGTCGAGCTTCCGGCATTATGCGACAGGAGTCGAAGGACGAGTCGAGATCGAATCGCATTGGAGCGCGATGCGGCGTGGCAACCAGTTGCCTGAATATCTTCGATACCGGGAAAAGGCCGGTTGAGGTTAGAGGTTTCCCAGGTGACCAAAGGGCGGGTAGCCCCGGTCCCATAGTCCATTCCAAACCCAACTGAGGGTGCCCCCGGTCCCTCGCCTTTGGGGACCGGGGAGGGGGAGTCAAAATGCCGGTCGCGCATCCACTCAGGCAGTTGGGCGGGTGGCCGCGATCCCGAGGGAAAAACCCAGTTCTCCCTTAGAAGAAGGGTGCCCCCGGTCTCGATTCTGAGACCGGGGAGACCACAAATCTCAACCCTCCCCCTTTTTCTGATCTTGATTGCAGATCATTATGCTCGAAGAGCGCACAATGATCTTGGATGGAGAGAAACGGAAGTGGAAGGCCAATGACCTATGTACTCAAGAGTAAACAATTTTTCTCCTGTCTATTTATCAGAAAGTGATGCCCCCCTCCCCCCCCCTATTTACTGTGAAACTGTGAGACTGTGAAGAGCAACTCTCCATTGTCCAAAACAATTACAATCAACTTATGAGAGTAACGGTCGGAGTCTCTGGCGGAATTGCTGCGTACAAGGCGGCTGAATTGGTCCGCGCGCTGCAACGTCAGGCCATCGAAGTCCACGTTGTCATGACCGAGGCAGCCTGCAAGTTTGTGCAGCCGCTCACCTTTGCCGCGCTTTCCGGCCATAAGGTTATCACCAGCCTGTGGGATGAGGCCGGAACCGCCGACGGTGCTTACGACTCCTCCATCGAACACATCAGCGAGGCGCAGTGGGCCGACGCCGTGGTCATCGCGCCGGCCACGGCCAACATCCTGGCCAAGTACGCGCACGGCATCGCCGACGATTTCCTCACCACCATGCTTCTGGCCACGACCGCGCCTGTCCTCGTCGCTCCCGCGATGAACACCAATATGTGGGATCATCCGGCGACGCAGGCCAACCTGGACATTCTCCGCCAGCGCGGCGTGCGGGTCGTCGAACCGGGTTCGGGCGAGTTGGCCTGCGGCATGGTCGGCGCGGGGCGCATGGCCGAGCCGGACTCGATCGCCGAGGCCGTCCTCTGCGCCATGGGCCGATGCAACGATCTGGCCGGTGAAGTGGTGCTGGTCACCGCGGGCGGGACGCGCGAGGCTCTCGACCCGGTCCGCTTCATCGGCAACCGCTCCAGCGGCAAGATGGGCTACGCGCTGGCCGACGCCGCCCAAAGCCGCGGCGCCAAAGTCATCCTCATCAGCGGACCCTCGGCGCTGCATCCGCCCGCACGCTGCGAAATCGTCCGCGTGACCACCGCCAGCGAGATGCGCGAGGTCGTCCTCAGCCGCATGGGCGAGGCTACGCTGGTCATCAAGGCCGCCGCCGTCGCCGACTACCGCCCGGTCAGCGTCTCCGAGCAAAAGCTCAAGCGCACCGGCCCGCTCACCGTTGAACTCGCGCCCACCGAAGACATCCTGGCCGAAGTCGTCCGCCGCCGCCACCCCGGCCAGCTCATCGTCGGCTTTGCCGCCGAGACCGAAAACCGCATGGAAAACGGCCGCGCCAAGCTGCTGCGCAAAGGCGCGGACGCCATTGTCATCAACGACGTCAGCGGCGAGGGAGGGGGCTTCGACGTGGACACCAACGCCGCCACATTCCTCACTTCCACGACCGCCATCGAGCTGCCGAAGATGCCCAAGCGCAAGCTGGCCGACCGCATTCTCGATGAGATCACCACCCTGCGCCGGCCCAGCTCGATGCTGCTGGAATTGGGTGAGCAGCCAAGCGAGAGGGCGCGTCAGGACCGCGTGCTGCGTGAGAGCATTCCCGTTGCCGTGACTCGCAGGCAGTTGATTGTCGAATAATGAGTCTGTAAGACGGCTGTAAGACAAAGGTTTGTGGAGTTAAAAGTTGGCGCTCGATCTCGATCCCGCAACCCGCGAAGCCCTGCTGACTCGCGTCCGCTTCTGCCGCGACATGGGCCTCTTCGAGCTGTATCGCCGTCCCGTGGACCCCGCACTCCTGGCGCAGTTGACCGCCGAGCCTGTGCAGCCTTCAAGCCTTCATGCCCCAACGATCTGTCATCCTGAGCGGAGCGCAGCGGAGCCGAAGGATCTGCGTCTTGCCGCGCTGGCCGAAAGAGTCGGAGACCTGGAACCCGCGACCGGCGCGACCGCGCTCCAATTGATTCGCGACGAGATCGGCGAGTGTACCCGCTGCCCGCTCCACCAGGGCCGCCACAAAATCGTCTTCGGCGACGGCGATCCCTCCGCCCGGCTGATGTTTGTCGGCGAGGGCCCCGGCGCGGACGAGGATGCGCAGGGGTTGCCCTTCGTTGGCCCTTCCGGACTACTTCTGAATAACATGATCGCGGCGATGGGACTGAAGCGCGAGGAGGTCTACATCGCCAACGTGGTCAAGTGCCGCCCGCCGGGTAACCGCGTCCCCGAGCAGGTCGAGGGCGATACCTGTGCGCCCTTCCTCTTCCGCCAGATCGATGTGGTGCGCCCGCAGGTGCTGGTAGCGCTGGGCGTCACCGCAGCAACTTGGCTGCTGGGTGCGCGTCAGCCGTTGGCCGGTCTGCGCGGGCGTGTGCATTCAGTCCGCGGCACGCAGCTCATCGTGACTTATCATCCGTCGTACCTGCTTCGCGACCCGCGCCAGAAGAAGGAAGCCTGGGCCGACCTGCAGATTGCGATGAAAGAATTGGGGCTAAAGCCGCCCTCGAAGGGCTGATTTGGCCGTTTACTTAGGCGCAGCCTGCACGCCGTCCCCCGCTGGTTCGGTCAGCACTCCGTCATACAACGACGCGGCCAGCAAATGCTCGCCCACCGCGCGCACATGCGCGATGCGATAACCGGTTTGAGCCCACTTCCACTCCAGCGTTTTGGGATCGATCATGTAGATCTGGTCTCTGGCGCGGGAACTGACCAGTACCTTTCCCAAATGCGCATCATAATACAGCTCATCCACATCATTGAGCGGGAAGCGATGAACCCACATCCACGTCTTTCCCAGGTCGCGCGAGAAGTACACCCCTTCGCGCGCGCCCAGCCAGAGACTTCCATCTGCCGAAAAGGCTACGCAGTGAATGCGCGTCAGCACGGCCGGTATGCCGATCAGTTGCCAACTCTGACCGGCGTCCGCAGAAAGAACAACCTCCTCCTGCTGCGCCGCCGCTAGCAACGCACCGTGCGCGGCTACTGAACGAAAATCGAAGGAGCTCATGACCGGGCCGCCCTGCCAGCTTGCGCCCTGATCCTTGCTAGTGAAGAGGCCCGTGGTAGTCGAGGCCAGCCACGCGTCGCCGGATAAATCGAGAGAATAGACACGGCCGGAGATCTCAGGGGCTGACGCGACGGGCATTTCCGCCGTCGGGTGCATACCGTGAACTGCCTTGGCTTGTCGGCGGGGCTTCGCTGTCGGAGGGGGATCAACGGGTTGCGGTGTGTGGGAAGCTGCCTCCGACGGCGCGTTCAGAATCTTGTTTCGCGAGATCCAGGAAAAACCAGAATCACCACTCTCCATCGCGAAGATACCATGGTTGGTTCCCGCCAGAATCGCTCCCTCGGGAGATTCGGCCAGGGCGAAGAGATCGCGCCCATCGAGGCCAGTGCTGATCTGCTCCCAGCGCGCGCCGCCGTCGTCGGAGAGAAAGGCGCCGCCATAACCTTTATCGTTCACCACTCCGGCAAAAAGCCTCTGCGGATTGCCGCTGTCCACCAGCAGCGCCTCGACTCTACGCGCGGAGAAGCCCTCATTGGACTGTGCAAAGCTGGCGCCTCCATCCTGACTCAGCAGTACGCCTCCCCGGTCAGTGGCCAGCAGCACGCGATTCGAATCGCGTGGATCAATGAATATATCGTTCACAATGACCTCTGGCCCGGTCATGCGCTGAAAGTTCGCGCCTCCGTTCTCTGACTTGAAGAGTCCCTCGGTGGTTCCCGCATAAACGACGTTGAACAGCAGTGGATCCTTCTTCAATACGCGCGTTCGTCGCGCCGACGAGGGAATTCCCTTGATGGCGTGAAACAATCCGCCGGCGTCCAGGCTCTTGTAAATCCCGCTGCACGCGCTGGCGTAGACCGTCCGCGGACTCGCTGGATCAATGATGATTGAAAAGACATCCGAGTCGTCGATGATGCCCGTCTTGATATTCTGCCAGTTCTCGCCGCCGTCGGTGGTCTTCCAGGGAAGATGCCAGGTTCCAGCGTAGATCACCTCGGGGTCCAGTGGATCGATAGCCAGCGACTCCACCTCGTGAATCTCCTGGCTGCCGGGGGGGCTGATCAGTGTCCAGGTGGCGCCGGCGTCGCTGCTCCGATAAACGCCGTCCAGCGTTCCGGCGAAAAGCATATCGGGATTCGAGGCCGATTGCGCAAAGGCGCGGATTGACTGGCCATGCAATCCCTCCAACTCACTCCAGTCTTTGCCCGCGTTGTGGCTGACCCACAATCCGCCGTCCGCGTGGTCCAGCCTCCAGGCCGCGACAAAAATCGTCGCGGGCTTCACTGGGTCCACAACAATATGATCGAGAATCAGATCGTCGAAGGTGTCCAGCTTGGCCAGTCGGCGCCAGTTTGCGCCGCCGTCCAGGGATTCGTAGAGCCAGCTATTCGTCGAACCAAGATACAGATGTTGAGGAGCGCCCGGCACAGCCGCAAAGGCGCGTGCATCGCCCCCCGCCGGGCCAATCGTATTCCAAAGCGTCTGCGCCTCCGCTTCGGGAAGCAAAGCCAAATGGAAAATGAGCAGCAAAAAACGCGCAATGCGTACCCGCCGCTCGAAAAATTCGGGGAAAAATTGCAAGCAGTTCATGCGGAATACAAACTCCAGCGGATCAAATTAAGAGTGTGAACGGCATATAACAAAAGAGGTTAACCGGTATTGCCGGTTAACCTCTAATGATTGCGCGAGGATGACCACAACCTGATGGGTGTCCGGCCCCTTCTTTGAATTGTATAAGGGCCGGACGCTCTGTTGTACCGCCGAAGCAGAATGCTTCAGCCTACTTGGCGGGCTTGGCGGCAGGCTTCTTGCCCTTGCCGGCGGAAGCCTTCTTGTGTTTGTGAGCAACTGCCAGGGGCTTGCGCACCTGCACCTTCACCACGCTCTCATCCACGGGGGTGGTGCTGACCGAGAATGTGGCGCCCGCGGGAACCAGATAATCTTCCACAGTCTGGTCATCGGTCGTGCCGGTTGCCACGCTGATGCGGGAAGCGTCGATGCCCTTCTCCTTCACCAGGTAGTCCTTGGTGTTGACGGCGCGCTGGGCAGCGAGATCCTCAACCTTGAGGTGCTTGTTGTGCTTCGCCAGCTTCGCCTCCTTCTCCGCCTTGGCCTTTTCCTTGGCGTCCGATTCGCCCACCACAACCGCCTTGGCGTCAGACTGCTTCTGCAAGTCGAGGGCAATCTCGTCCAGGCAGGCCTTGGCTTCGTTGTTCACGCGCGTCGGGCGCTCCTTGTCCTTGGCAAAGCTGATCGAGCAGAGAGTGGAAACGGTCGGAACCGGAGGCACATAGGGTGCGGTGATGGTCAGGCCGTGGCTGCCGGCCGCCGAGATCGCCGCGGTCGCGCTCTGCCCCTTGTCGTCGGTAACCGTGCAAGTAAAGCTCACAGCGCCGGTGGGCGCGCCGATGGACGAGTAGGTCGCGGTGGAGCCTCCCGTGCTCTGGATCGAGCCGACCGAGGCCGTGAAGCTATAGGTCAGCGGGCGGTTCTGCGGGCTGACGCCAACCGCCGTCAGGGTGGCGCTCTCGCCCGGCTTGATCACCGAGGGAGCAACCGAACAGGTGATCGTCGGCGGTTCAAACTGCTTCACCGTGAAAGTGGCCGATGCGTCGGCCGTCTCCCACGGCTTCAAGCCTTCTTTGCCGGCCTTGCCTTCCTTCACCATCGCCTGAACCGTGTAGGTGCCGGGCGCAAGATCCGCTGTGGCGATCGTGGCGGAGGTTCCATTGCCCGCCAAGCCCTTGCCGGACCAGGAGTAAAGCACATTCAGCTTGGGATTCAGATTGCCGGCCGTTGCCGTCGCAGTGGCCGCTTCGCCGGGGAAGACCGATGCCGGGCTGACCGAAACCGCCAGAGTGACCGGCGTCGGCGGAGCAAATTCGCCCGAATGAAGAACAACGCCCCCGCTCAAACGCACGGCGTTGATGTCTACGCTGCCGCCATAGCCCGCGGCAAAGCTGGGCTTCATATATTCGTAGTCGGCCTGGACTAGACGTATCGCCAGATGATGATTGAAAAAATGAGTCTCATAATCCACGCCGCCGCCCAGGGTTAAATCCAAGCCAGTCGTGTTGGGATTGTGGAACGGACCTGAAACCATTGCGCCGCCCACAAGTGCATGGACAAACGGCGTGATGCTGGCGGACGGGTGGCGCAAGATTACGCCGCCGGCGAAGGTGGTAAAGCCGTCATTGTCACCGGTGCTAGGCACTGGACCGCCCGGATCGTACGGGCCACCGCTGTACTCATGAATGCCCAACTCCGCTTGGATGCCGACGTAGGGATTCAAGTAGCGCGCTACGCTCACCACCGCTCCTACATCCTGTTCATCATACGAAAACGTCCCGGGCGTCCGTCCGCACTTACCGCAGATCGCAGGCGAAACTGTCACCTTCCCGCTGGGCGAGAGATAACTGTAGCCCGCAAAGATGTCCCATTTTGACGCGGGAGCATCACTCACAGCAGCCTTCGGGGCTGGTTTGGCCGCATCCTGGGCGCCGAGGGCTAGGGGAATCGACACTACACACGCCAAGGCAAGAGACCGGCTCACAGAATTCAATACTCGAGAGATCATGCGTTTTTCCTCCGCAATCAATTGGAATTACAAATGAACAATACTGCTTGCAGCACCAACACCAGCTCAAGTCGACCCAGTGTTTAACAAGCACAGACCATATGGAGTTCATACAGCATTCTTAAACGTATCACAGGAAAGTTTACACCTGAAAAGATTTTTTTCAAAGGGGTACCGTTTAGGCTCTTTTTTGTCAATAGCCTACGGGATGAAGCAGTATTACCCCGGTAACTCGTTACCTGAAAGTCTATTCTCCCTATTTCATATTCAGCGTCTTCAACAGACTGCGCGGCTCGCGCTGAATCTTCTCCTGAAGAAGCGTAATTGCATACAAAAGCTGCTCGGGGCGCGGTGGGCAGCCCGGCACATACACATCCACGGGAACCACCTGATTGACGCCCTGAAGTACTGCATAATTGTTGAAGACACCGCCTGAAGTCGCGCAGGCGCCCATCGAGATTACCCACTTCGGCTCCGGCATCTGGTCATAGAGCCGCCGCAGCACCGGCGCCATCTTCTGCGAAACCCGCCCCGCCACCACCATCAGGTCGCTCTGTCGCGGAGAGGGCCGAAAGACCTCTGCCCCGAAGCGCGCTATGTCAAAGCGCGAAGCCCCCGTCGACATCATCTCGATCGCGCAGCAAGCCAGACCGAAGGTCATCGGCCAGACCGAGTTCTTGCGAATCCAGTTCACTGCATAATCCAGCGAGGTCAGAAGAATGCCCTCCGGTTCCTCAAAGCCGTAGTTCACCTCTTGCAGCTTGGCACGGTTCTGCCCGCTACTCTCCATCGCCCCAAAAAGATACCGGTCCCGCTCCGCAGTAGCCACCATATCACTACTATAACTCCACTTCCCCAAACGCGCGTTGGTCTCTTTTGCTCTCTGTGCATTGCTCCGCTCTCAGTTCGAAAAATCCGGTTCGGGA